>JADFWU010000069.1 GCA_015234045.1 Magnetococcales bacterium | reverse complement strand
CGCGCCATTTCGTTTGATGTGGGCGTTGCCCACACCCAGCAGAGGCGGCACAGCCTCCTCTACACGCCAACCAGTTTTAGAAATTTCGTTTTTCTAACGTTGGTGCAGTTTAAACACTATCTAAGAGACGCTCATGACTTCGATTCATACAGAGCAAAAAGAAGATCCTGACACACTACTCGGTGTCGCGCTGTTTTTTGAACGTTCTGGAAAATTGAAAAAGGCCGAAGCAGAGCTGTTACGGATACTTGCCGCGCTTGAAATGGCCAAATTCACGTACAAATACGGAAGAGCGGATGAGGCGCTGAGATTAACTAAGAAAGCCATGGAACAGTGGTCCTCCAATATTCAGGTCAAAACACTCTATTTTGATATTTTGATTCACCAGAAAGCGTATACTGAAGCGCTCAATGTCGTTGAAAAATGGTTTCAGGAAACGCCAAAACACCCTGATATTTTTACCCGCTATGTCAACATCCTGAAAATTCTTGATAAAGAGGAAAGAGTCAACAGCATTCAACTGTGTCATGGTCAGGAAAATGTGGATATGACCAGGAGAGCACACATGCACTTGAACGCCCTTTTCTCAACGGACATATCCGGGTCTCTCCCATCATTCCTCGACTTGCGTATAAGCATTCCATTCCAACAATTTCATGCAAAGCCGTCTGGCAGGATAAACGATCTGTTGTCCAATTATTTACTCTTCCTGAACCGGCAGATGGCGAAAGTGAAGAGGATTTTATTGACCGGTGGTTTTCCGTTGTACTGGAAGATTTTGCCCAACAACTGTGTGGCAGTCCCGAAAATATAAGCTTTGGTCCCATCTGGAGAAGTTTATCCACGAATCTCCAACAGTCGTAAATTGGTTTTCATGATTGTTTTTATAAAGGTAACCTTGTGAAAAACGGTCATTACCTATCGGTCTACTCTCATATCGGAGACCTCGCCTATCTCAAGAATATTGGCTTGAGACATGACCAGAATATGGCCCTCTGGCGAAAAGAGGCCAATCATGTTGAACTGGTTCACTATTGGGAGCTGGAAAGAGTATCCGGACATAAAAATCACAGCAACTCATTTTTCAGCACTGTTCATGCCCAGCAGGTTATCAACACGCTGTTGGAAGAGGTCGGACTTTCACTGGATGATATGGTTGCGGTGTGGGGCACGCCCGGCCTATCTACCATTTCTGATACAGAATGGCAGACGCAACACCCCCAATTACCCCACCATGGTTTGATGCATCTTTTTTCCAGTATTCTTCTGGATACAGACATATTTCATCGTGAAAAAATTATCGCACTGGCTGTGGATGGTGCCCCGGATAATGTCATTGATACGGAAGTCAGGCAGAAGAACTATTATGTCGGCGGCTATTCCAATCGAGGCCAGTTAGCACTGTTTCCAATCTCATCCCCAGGGGTGCTCTGGGCCTTGATGCGGCAACGCTATCAGTTGAATGAGGGGTCATTGATGGCTTTGGGAAGCGCGTCCCAAAGTAACGCTTGGATTGAAATGGAATATCCGTTATCCGTTACCAATACCAAGGATATTATTGATCTTGGTGAATGGTTTGAAGCCATTGCCCAGCGCATTGAGTCAATTTCCGCTTGTGACGCAGGCACGTTAATGAATGCGTTTGACAGCCGATTTTCTGTTGAAGACAATCAGATCAGCATGGTGGTCAAAATCATTCATAAAACGTCTCTGATGATCATGGAGCAAACCATTGATGGGATATTAAAGAAACATCATCTCGATCCACGCGACACCTATCTTGCCTTGTCAGGCGGATATGCACTTAACTGCCCGGCAAATGCCCACTTGATGCGAAAATATCAGTTCAAGGGATTTATGGCACCGCCATGTCTCAATGACTCAGGCATGTCATTAGGCATGGGGCTATATCAGTTTCATACGCGACTGAAACAGTTCGATTTTCATTTTCGCACGCCATATCATGGCAGTGCCGATGATGCTCTGGATACGGTTTTGGCTGATGCGCAGTTCTCTGATTTTGTTGAAAGCGTGCAAACCTTACACTACGACCAGGTAGTGGATGATCTATTACAAGCGCCTATTATCTGGTTCCAAGGACGCGCAGAAATGGGGCCTCGGGCGTTGGGGAATCGTAGCCTGCTGGCTGATCCCAGAAATCTCGCCGCAAGAGACGCATTGAATGCGATCAAACAACGTCAATGGTGGCGACCGGTTGCACCAATCGTTCTACAAGAGCGGATGCATGAATGGTTTGAAGATATCTACAACTCTCCCTACATGCTGCACACGTTCAAAATAAGCGCCGAAAAAAAGGAGACGGTTGCCGCCATTTGTCATCTGGATGGAACAGCCCGAGTTCAAACGTTGAGCATGGATGATAATCCAGCACTCCACCACCTGTTATCCGCATTTTACCAACGTACAGGCGTGCCAATTCTCGGCAACACGTCCCTCAACGATCGTGGCGAACCGATCATCAACACGATTCCTGAAGCGCTGAACTTTGCCCTCAGAAAAGAGATCAGGATTGTCTACATCAACAACTGTCGAATTGAACTGAAGAATTGCGCCGCATACAACGAAACACACCCATTGCAAAGAACGGGCGTAAACATTGACCCGCCCGCAGTAAACGACCCTGTTTCCATGGAAAAAAAACTGAACCCGCACCAGCTTTCACGATACGATCTCATGTTCTACTATCACAATCCTCGATTGCATCGCTATGATCCGAGCAACGCGGGCGATGCACACAAGCTACAGCGGCTCATTGCCCGGATAAAACGTAAAACTCAGAATAGAGCTGATCTTCAATTTATCGACCTGTGGCACTTTGTCGAACACAGCGGATCCGGTCCGCTTGACTGATGCGTTCAGCGTGGGTGCAGTTGAGCGCGCAACGCGCCTTCTGGATAGATACATGTGCCCGGACAGAGGCCAACCTTGTCAGCCTCTACAGGATCTGTCTCAACGCGGGTGTGTCGAAATAGAGTGCCAAGCACTGCCAGCATTTCAGCCCAAGCCAAACGCTCTCCCAGACAACCGCCTGGACCACCACTGAAGGGGAGAAATGCCGTTGGCATCACAGGTTCAGGCGACTCAGCGGCAAACCGCTGGGGCTGGAACGCATCGGGATTTTGCCAGAGACGGTGATGACGGTGCAGCGCATAGAAAGAGACAATGACAAGATCTCCGGGATTGATGGTCTGGTCAGCCACCTGCATTGTAGACAGGGCATCACGCATGGTTTCTGCACCGGGCGGAAACAATCTTAAGGTCTCATTGACCACTTGACGAAGAAAAGAGCCAGACTCTTGATGTTCATCGTTATCAACCTCTTGGACAACTCGCCTCTGATCGTCCGGAAAAAGCCCAAGCAGCCAAGCTGACCAAGCCAGCGTCAATCCGGTGGTAACATGTCCTGAAGCCGCCATGACCACCGCATTAGCCCGTAGTTCTTCTTGGCTCATGGGATGCTTCCCTGTCCAACCGTCTGGATTGGTGATAGCAGCTAACGGATTATCGTCTGCAAGGCGTTTCCAGCGCCCTGATTCCTCAAAATGGTCAGCAAGCCGCCGGACAATCCCTGTGGCGGAAATAAAATCGCCTTTCGGATGTGCATAGAGTTCTGTAATAACTTCCGCAACGATCGGGTCTCGCCCCTCATACCGGCCAGGTCCGAGCAACGTGGCCCAGATGATCTGCATAGCCAGTTCTGCCATCTCGTAGCCGAGATCAATACGACCTGCCTTGAGATAACGCGACACGGCTGCGTCAGCAGCCTCTTTGGCCACCTCAGCCATGATACGCACCTGCTCTCCAACCATAAGCGGCTTAAACGCATGGCGCTGACGCTGGTTTTGAGCGCCAACGGTTCCGCTTAACCCCGGCCCAAAGGCGGCATGCCCCAATTTTTTCTGGATGGCGGCTTTGGGAAACTGATCTGCACGCCGGAAGAGTATCTCTTCAGCGGCGACTGGGTCGGCAATCAATACGATTTGGCGCTTGCCCATTTGTTTGACGATGACCTGTTCATCAAGCAACTCTTTTGGTCGGCTGTTTTCCCGAAAGCGGATCATCTCTGCCATGCTTTTCCACTCAAGTGCATCCAGATCAGGCAAAGAGAGTACTGGCGGCAAAAAACGGTTCTGGCTGATGGTCATCATATCACCTTTTATTTTCAGTCCATCTGCTTGGTCATCGCGTTGTCAAAGCGTTCCGCATGGCGATCCCTGGGATAGAGAAAAATGCGTCCCAAAGTCTCCATCATATCAAGCCACCGTTCAAAAGAGACATCATCTTTAACATCGGATATGCCAGGAACAAACTTTGAAGACCATCCGCCCGAATACAACCGACAGTGGGCGCAATCCACCTCGGGCGTGCAACATTTAACGGCCTGTGCGGTCAGGTCCGTTGTGTAATAGCGCATGGGCGGCACAATGCGCGAACCACAGTCAATGGCCACGCCGGTTTCAGGGTCGAGTTCATAGCGTGGGTGTGACGTACAGATAAAGTCATTAAAAGGGTGTGCATAAACGACAGTCTCTGGAAAACGGTCCAGTGTCTCTGCCAAAGTGCGATGAACCTCAACCAAAGCCGCATCATCCAGTATTGGCGCATGACCAGTCCGACTGAGGCGGAAATGGTCACGATCATTATCTACACCTTGGGCCAATTTGGCCTGGAACGTATGTGTTGGTGAATAGAGGTTGAAGGTGAGTTGAACACCGTGATCCTGGCACATCTCAGCCACTGTTTCGACTTGATTAATGGTCCATTGGGTCACGGTAAAGAGCATGATGGCACGGGGATCACCACGATAGTTATGCAGCGCTTTACGAAATGCACTACCACCTCTCAGTTCAATATCGGAGGACTCTTCACCAGCCCAGATTGAGACACCAATGCGGTATGGGACAGCAGGGTCGATGCGAACGGTGCCATTGGTGCCAATATTGCCATAAGGAAAATAGGGGGCCGCAGCCAGAAGCCGCTCCTGTTTCAGGGCTGGTTCAGCCCCGACAAAATAGGCCATGGTGACCCCTCGTGCGGCTTCCTTGGCAAAAAAGCGTTGCCACTCTTCCAACGGACGGTTGCCATCTGTGGGCGGTGCATTTTCATTACCAAAATAGTAGCACCCTTCACAGGTCAAATTACAGCGGGTAGCGATTTCATAAAATGCGGGATTGCGGAAGGATCTCACTACCGATTTCGCATGTTTATATCTCAGAGCAAGATCCGGCTTTTCCGTGATGAAAGAGCGTATCGCGCGTGCAATCTGTCTTCCGTAGTGCCCTTTCATGCGTCACCTTGCCCCTGGCCCTGTTATGGTATGTCCAACACTGCAAACCGACATGTTTATTCCGGCAATCGGGAATGAACATAGTAGAACCGACGGTCGCCCTTGCATGGCAAACGCGCAACATATTCCAGACCGCCATCACGAATGAGTTCTATAAAATCATTCTCGTCGCTGCCAAGACGCGCTTCCATAATAGCGATATTAGCCCCTTTCATAAGATGCTTCCCAACACCTGAGTAAAGATCCCGATGGATATGCCAATCCTCATCCAGCCAAATCCGTTCATGCAGCTCAAACTTAATGGCTTTGCCGATTCTTTTCTCACGGGCACCGGATTGCGCGTATTGCGGTGGATTTCCTACCACCACGTCCCATTTTTCATGTGATGGGATATCAGCCAAACCATCAGAAAGATAGACGCTCACACGATCACTCAGTCCATTTTCAGCGATTGTTCTCTTGCAGACCTCAACAGCCACAGGGTTGATATCAGCCAAGCAGAGCGTGTCACATAAATTATGGGCGAGCAGTGCAAACCCGATATATCCTGGACCACAGCACATCTCGAAAGCACGACCAGCTTTCCAACCTTTTTGGGCAAACAGATCCAGGAAATCCAGTCCAAAATCCCAACCGCCTGTGCCCAACGCGTCTGTATAGTGGATGTTGAGCCCTGCAACTTTCGCGATTTTGCTTGTTCCGATTTCCATGTCAAATCCCTACCAACTACCTGTTTAAAAATGATTTAACGTATCCAAATTCTGCCACTCGATGCTGACATCGTCCAGGATTACAGTGTCTGTCCGTCAGTTATCAAGCTGTCAGTAAATCAGCTTTTCATAAGATGGGCAATGCTGGTGTGAAAATTGGAATGACTCTATGCTTATAGTCTGCTTTGGATGCCTAAATTTAAACTGATCAAATTTATAGAACTTTTTATATTTCTTAAATTAAATATTGATTCACTTTTTATATGCAATATACAGCATTATGTTTTTGATATAAATCGAGATGTTTTTTGTTAAAATTATTCATATCTTTATGTGTGACAACCCGTCATATTAACACCATTGACAGACCATGTCAGATTAGAACAGTAATCCTTCAATCACCACTTAATTTGCATTGAACACTTTCACTGCCTGAGACACAATTATTATCCAGGAAATAATTAACAGCAAAACAGTTACTATTAAGTTAACAGCATAAAATTTCATAGAGTTTTTGCCTTTTGATGCCTGCAAAATTTAGATATATTTAGGTGTGGGCCAGAGCTGGGAGCAACCCGGCTTTGGCACGATCGGTCAGCGGCCCAGAGACGGAGTATGAGAAATTGATTGGCAAGAACAGCTTGATGTCAACACTGTTGTGGTTCATGCGTGCCAAAGCTCAGAAAACACCTCATGAAGCGCTGATCAAACGATCAGACAGCCCCGCCGACCTGCGTGCGCTTGAGCCAAGAATCATGTTCGATGCTGCGGGGATTATCTCTGGTGTTGATGGTATTGGCCATGAGGCTGACCAGACAGTCCTGGAGACAATCCATGACAGCTCTGACAGCGCCGTTACCGACAGTCAAGACTTGGTATTTGTCGAGAACCTGAGACAGGCTTTAGATACCATTGAGAGCAGCGATCTTGGCGGCCTGCCAGTACCCACAATTGCGGCAGAGACCGGCAACGCCACAGAAGTGGTGATCATTGACAGCCAGGTCCAAGGTGAACAGCGTCTTCTAGACGCAATTTTACCCAATGCAGATGCCTACCTGCTTGATGATAGCCGTAGCGCAGTTGAACAGATCACAACCATTCTTTCCCAATATTCCAATCTGGATTCACTGCATATTGTTTCCCATGGCGGCGAAGGCGCCGTGATACTGGGCAGTGACACTCTCACACTGGAGACACTGGACACACATCATGATGATCTGGTCGCCTGGGGTGATGCCGTATCCGCTGAGGGAGATATTCTACTCTACGCCTGCCAGGTAGCACATGGTGAAGGTCAACGCTTCGTTGAAGCCGTTGCAGAGCTGACAGGTACAGATATCGCAGCCTCCACCGATACTACCGGTGATGCCAATTTAGGAGGAGACTGGTCTCTGGAAGCCGAATATGGCGACATTGACGCGGATGTCTGGCAAGTTTTTGATCAGCAATCTCTTGAGGATTATGAGCAGTACGCAGCCACTCATATTGATTTTGAAGAACTCATGCTCACCGGCGGTGAAAATTCCAGCCCAGCCTTCAACGAGGGAACCTCTGCATCACTCACCGTAAATGAGGGCGATGGTGCAACGTCTTTTACAAGCTTGTTGGACACAACGGATACTGACTCTAACCAGACATTGACCTGGTCCCAGAGTTCAGCACCAAATAATGGCAGCGTGGTTATTTCCAGTACAGCCACCAGTACCGGTTCCATAGGGACTTCGGGCGCAACCCCTGACACAGCAACTTATGAACCCACCGCAAGCACTTTCGGCGCTGATAGTTTTCAAGTTACAGTCGAGGATAGCGAAGGCGATACTGATTCTATTACCATCAATGTGACGATTGCCGATGTCGATCCCAATATCGGCGATGAAACATTTACCTCTATCACCGATAGTACAGCAGCCGGCACCTCGGTCGGTACTGTAGCCAACACTGGTGATACCGATGGCTTGATCTTTTCCATAACTGGTGGCACAGGACAGAGTCTGTTTGTTATCAACTCATCCACAGGTGAAGTAACAGTCGCATCGGGTGCCAGCCTGAGTGCTGCGACCGTAACACTTGAAGTTTCGGTAGATGATGAGGATTCAGATAGCACGGCTGATGACACGGCAACTATTTCCATCACCATCACGAGCTCGTCCGCCACCGCGCCAAGCTTTTCAAATCTGGACGGTGGATCAGCAAGCTGGGCGGGTGTTGGCTCTTCAGTCACTGTAGACAGTGACGGCACGGTCAGCGACACAGAACTTGATGCACTCAACAGCGGGAGTGGTGATTACAGTAGTGCAACCCTGACTGTTCAACGTTCTGGTACGGCTGTTACTTCAGACACATTCGATTTTGACACCAGCAGCGCATCATTCACCGTAAGCGGCAGTGATCTAAAGGATGGTTCCAGCAACACCTTCGGATCATTCACCAATTCCAATGGCGTACTGACCATCACTTTCAGCGGCAGCAACGTTGCCACAACTGCGTTGGTAAGCGATGTTCTTCAACACATCACCTACCGTAACGATACGCCAGCCGGTGATGCCACCATTGAATTCACAATTACCGATGATACTAGCCGTACGGACACTGCCACGGTTACCATTTCCACCGATACGATCTACATAAATGACACCGGCGACACATCTGACAGTGATCGCAACACCGTCACATTACGTGAGGCAGCCTCCATCGCCTCCAGCCAGGATGGCACACAGTCGCTTGTATTGGATAGCAGCACCTTCAGCGGTAGCGACACCATCACTCTTGGCTCCGACATCACACTCGAATCCGGCGCGACCCTTGATCTCAGCAACGGCTCCGGTTTAACTATTACCGGCAGCACCATCACCTTGGGAGGCAATATCACAATAACCTCCGGTAGCGGTGATAGCGATACTATTGCCAGCGTGATTGATGATGGCAGCAATACCTATGGTGTCATAAAAAGCGGTACCGGTACGCTGACACTCTCTGGTACCAACACCTTCGATGGCGGTCTATCTCTTTCATCTGGTACTCTGAGTGTCTCCGCCGATGAAAATCTTGGTAGTGGTACCGTAACGCTCGCTGGCGACACAACCTTTCAGATCAGTGGCGCAACAACGATTGATAACGCTGTCACACTTTCTGGGGCGGCCGATATCTCTGTTGACGCTTCCGTTGATGTAACCTTTTCAGGATTGCTAACAAGCGCCACTCAACTGAACAAAAGAGGTGATGGTCGCCTGATTTTGACCAATATCAGTAACAGCACGTCCTATACATCATCGACTTGGATCTATGCCGGCACGTTCTCAATTTCTGACGGTAATGCATTCAGCAGTGAAACAATCAATCTGAGCAATGGCACGCTGGAATTTACTGATGATTTGACAATAGGCAATGCCATCGCCATTCAATCCTCTGGCGGCACCATTGATGTATCCTCCGGCAAAACCGCCACACTCTATGGCACGATCAGTGACAGTGGCGCACTCAGTAAAGCCGGTGATGGTAGTTTGGCACTGACTGGAACCAGCACACGCACCGGCACAACCACCGTATCCGCTGGGACGATGAGCATTTCAGAAGATAATGGTTTAGGCTCTGGTAACGTGACGTTGGCAGCGGGCTCTACCCTGCAATTCACCGACAACGTCAGCACTATTGATAACGCCATTGCCCTTGCTGGTGATGCCACGATCAGCACCGAGACCAATGTCGTCTTATCCGGTGTTATCTCTGGTAACTATGACCTGACCAAGAGCGGTCATACCAGTTCTATTCTAACCCTGAGTGGCACGAACACCTACGTCGATACAGTTCTGTCCGCTGGTACAATCAATATCAACTCAGACTCCAATTTAGGCAGCGGGTCTGTGACATTGGCAACAAATGCTGTGCTCATGTTTTCGAGTGCCACGTCTATTGATAACAGTATCGTACTCAATGGTGATGCCTATATCTCTTCCTTTGCCGACACCACAATCTCCAGTGTCATATCCGGCAGCAATAACCTATCCATTGATGGCGGCGCTACACTGACCCTGGATGGCACCAATACGTTTTCCGGTACAACCACTGTTTCTGCTGGCACATTGGCTGGTGATGGTTCACTGGCTGGCGCAGTCTCAGTCTCCAGTGGCGCCAGTATCGCACCAGGCAATAGCACTGCTGGTGATCTGGCTACAGGCAATCTCACCTTTGTCAGTGGCGCAACACTATCCGTTGAGCTTGGCAGCACCACGGCTGGTACCGGTTATGACCAACTGGTTGTGACAGGTACGGTAGATATCACCGATGCCACACTATCCGGCACACTGATCAACAGCTTCACACCGTCTGCTGATGATGTGTTTACGCTCATCAACAACGATGGCTCTGATGCCGTTACCGGTACATTTGACGGCCTTGCTGAAGGCGATAACTACACCTTTGACAACTACACTTTTTCCATCTCCTATGTTGGCGGCGATGGTAATGATGTAACCCTGACTTATTCTGGACCTACCCCTACTTTCAGCAAGTTAGCCGGTGATAGCATTACAGCCTCTGCTGGTGGTTCTTCAGTAAGTCTGGACAGCGGCTTGGATGCCACCATTACGGATACCGATTCAACCGATTTCGATGGTGGAAACCTTACCATATCCATTACATCCGGTGGCGTAAGTTCGGAAGACACACTCTCTGTCACAAATGAAGGTAGCATCACTGTCTCAAGCAACACGGTGAGCTACTCCGGCAACACCATCGGCACCATCACCAGTGATGGCACCAGCGGTAATGATCTGGTTATCACTTTCAGCGGCACCAACGCTACTCCCACAGCTGCAAGTGCCCTTCTACAAGCGATTCAATATACCCATGCAGGCGGCAGCACCCCAGACACCGGTGAACGCACCATGGCATTCACCATCGCTGACGGTGATGGCAACACCAGCACCGCATCCAGCGTGACAACCAATATCACACCCGTTGTCAACTCAGTATCTGTGCCTTCTGATGATACCTACACAGAAAATGACACACTCTCCTTCACGGTTAACTTCAGCGAAGCGATTACCGTTGACACCAACAGCGGCACACCAACCATCAGCTTCGATCTGGGTGGCAGCACAAAATCAGCCAGTTATGCCAGTGGATCAACAACCACAGCCTTGGTATTCAGCTATACGGTCACAGATGGCGATCTTGACAGTGATGGTATTGGGACACCAACAACGATCACGCTTAACTCAGGTACGTTGAAAGACTCTGCCGGTAACGATATAGATACCACCCTCAACAGTGTGGCCAGTACCAGTAGCGTATTGGTAGATGCCGAGGGACCATCGATAACAGAAGTGCGGGTGCCCTCCGATGGCAGTTACATGGCAGGTGATTCGTTGTGGTTTTGGCTCGATTTTGACGAGTCGCTTTCGATTAATGAGAGTGGCGGCACTGCCTATATCAGTTTCGATTTAGGAGGTTCGACCAAGCAAGCCTCTCTGGCGGGTGTCAATGGTTCCTACACGTCAGTCGCTTACAAATATACTGTGGCAGCAGGCGACACGGATTCGGACGGTATCGGTCAACCAACCGGCCTTACTTTGAACGGTAGCACCTTCACAGACTCGGCAGGGAACAGTGCCGACACCACGCTGAACAGTATCGGCACAACCACCAGCATCCTGGTAGACACCACCGCACCCACCATCACTTCGGTCTCCGCGCCCAGTGATGCCACCTATGGCTCAAATGAAAATTTGGATTTCACTGTCAATTTTTCCGAAAGTGTTACGGTTAGCACCAGCACGCCATCATTAAGCTTTGACCTGGGTGGCAGCAGCAAAAGCGCGACATATCAATCCGGCAGCGGCTCAACCGCAGTGGTGTTCCGCTACACTGTGGTCTCGGGAGATCAGGATAGCGATGGTATCGGTCAACCTTCCGCATTGAGCCTCAATTCCGGCATAATCCGGGACACTGCCGGAAATGACGCAAGCCTGACGCTCAACAGCGTTGATGCAACTACCAATGTCCTAGTGGAGTCCATATCGATAACTGTTTCTGATAGTAATGTTTCCATCAGTGGTGCCTCCGGTACAAGTGGTGCGTACAAGATCGGCGACACTGTCTCCACCACATGGGATAATACCAGCTCAGGCGATAACAACAGCGATTCAATTTCTTCGGTAAGTGTGGACTACAGCGCCTTTGGCGGTGGATCAGCCGTCAGTGCCACTGAGAGTTCCGGCACATGGACCGCAACCTACACCATCGTTTCCGGTTCGGTTGATTCAACCGGTGCCAATGTAAGTGTCACAGCCAACCATGATACGAGCAATTCCACGACAACAGCGGATACCAGCAATGCCACTGTCGATGCTGTCGCTCCTACTTTGACAGACGGCAACATCTCCATCAGCGGCGCATCCGGCACCAGCGGTGCCTATAAGGTGGGCGATACCGTCACCGCAACGTGGGATAATACAGACGGCGGCGACAACAACAGCGATACCATCAGCACGGTTTCCGTTGACTTCAGCGCCTTTGGCGGCGGATCAGCCGTCAGTGCCAGTGAAAGCGCCGGCACTTGGACTGCAACGTATACCGTTGTCGAAGGCTCCATTGACAACACCACTCTCAATATTGGTGTCACCGCCACTGATAACGCGGGCAACACGACAACCACAGCGGATACCACCAACGCCACTGTCGATGCTGTCAGCCCGACTCTGACTGATGGCAGTATCTCTATCAGCGGCGCATCCGGCACCAGCGGTGCGTACAAGGTGGGCGATACCGTCACCGCAACGTGGGATAA
>JADFWU010000068.1 GCA_015234045.1 Magnetococcales bacterium | reverse complement strand
GCACGTAACCCTTTCTGGAACGCAGTGGACGGATCAAGAGACCAGTGAATGGGATGATTAATTTTTTCCGTGGCCCTTACGCAGTTGCCGGTTGAAACTGGCACCAAAGCGTATACTGTCATTCAACTGCGTAACTTCTAATTGAGTCATTATTACCTGTTCAGTTTACTTCAGGATCTTCAGTCATGAGAAGTCATATTGATCCCGGCATTCATCTGGTCATGGGCATATCAGGCCCGGATCTTACACCGGATGAGATAACCTTCATCAAAGAAAATCAACCGGCAGGCATCATTCTTTTCAGCCGGAATATAGCAAATCTGGATCAACTCCAGTCACTATTGGAAAACATATCCAAGATAAACTACTATCCGCCCGCAATCTGGCTGGATCAGGAAGGTGGACGTGTTCAACGTATTCGTGATCCTCTGACCCGTTATCCCAGCGCGTTACATCTTGCCCATTTGGAACAGGCAGACCCTGATCATGCACTGAGACTGGCACGGATATTTGGTGAATTAAACGCGCGTGAATTGGCCTCTATCGGTATCCATGTTAACTGTGCGCCAGTATTGGACATACACGAACCGGAAGCAGACCCAGTCATCGGTGAACGTGCTTTTGGCAGTTCACCACAGCAGGTGATCCGCTTGGCTGGCGCATGGTTGGATGGGTTCGAAAATCGCGGTGTATTAGCGGTTGGAAAACATTTTCCTGGCCATGGCGCTGCGCGGGCGGACTCCCATAAAGCGCTTCCTGTGGTCACACAGTCCCGTGATCAATTGGAAAAGCATGAATTGGTGCCCTTCAAAGCCCTTCTTAACCGGCTACCTGCCCTGATGACGGCTCACCTCATCGCTACTGGATTAGACAAGTCCCTGCCCGCCACATGGTCAGCAGCAACGCTTGAGCAACTTCTTAGACGCACTTGGCAATATAATGGCCTGATCGTCTCAGACGCTTTAGAAATGGGCGCATTGACCGGCACAATGACCGAGCGAACCAAACGCGCCATGCTGGCTGGATGCGATATGGTGCTCTGTTGCACAGGCCGCCTGGAAGATGCACAACAGACCCTGGAAGGCATCGCCCAAGCCCGCGAACAAACGCCTTGTATTGAAACCACCCGTCATCGAATTCAAAGGGCTTTTTATCCGCTTCTTAAACAGCAGTCCATACCGTTACACACCCTACTTGACGATGAAGATTACCAGCTCAAAAGAAATCAACTCGAAATCATCGCCCAAGCGGGTTACAGTGTTGATCCCACCGAACCAACAACCCATCCATCTTGATCAGGAGCCCTGGGCATGGAGTACGGAAGTAAATGGATCCCCACTGAGATCCGTCAGAAAACAGAAGAGCGTACAGTCGTAATTTCCTTCAATAACGGCGACACGTTTGAATACAGCATGGAATTTCTGCGGGTATTCTGTCCATGTGCTGAATGCATGGGCCACCACCCCAGCCAAGCCAAGTTGATCTATGGTAAACGCTCTGTCCAGATCGAGAAAATGACACCGATCGGACATTATGCTTTAAAAATCAACTTCGACGACAGCCACGGCACCGGCGTTTACTCCTGGGATACCCTGTTCGATCTGGGAAAAAACCAGCAACAACTTTGGCAAGAGTATCTGGAAGAGCTAAAACAAGCTGGTAAAAGCCGCACTATGATTCCAATTGCTATCGGATAAGCATCACAAATCGCTATAATCGTAACTTCAGAAGCGTAACGTGAACGACAAATTTTCCCTATCTAAAAAGAGCAATACAGCCCGGAGCCGGAAGAAAAACACTTGCGCCCGCCTCCGGGCATCAGTATAAAGACGCTCACCGACCTCTCACGTCCCCATCGTCTAGAGGCCTAGGACTCCGGCCTCTCACGCCGGCAACAGGGGTTCGAATCCCCTTGGGGACGCCATAAAATCAATCACTTAAAAGAATCCTTTGCGACGTTGCGACGCTTTTGCGACGCTCTTCTAGCGGCTCGCTGATCAGGCTTCACATACACATCAAGTACCCGGCTATTCAGGCTATGACCAGAGAATGAAACAATCTCTGCATTGGTTGCACCTGCGTTTCCAAGCTCAGTTAATGCGGTACGTCTCAGGTCATGAAATGTTAATTGTCTCTCAATGCCTGCACGCTTCCTAAACCGTCGAAACATCCTTGAAAATATGAGTGAGCGGCTACGGGTGTCTTTCTGGTTCTGATCAATGTATGGCTGATTATTCGCCTCTGAAACAATGATATGTGTAGAGGTTCGCTTTAGCTGTTCCATCAAGTCTAAAGTGGGTTTAGATAGAGGCACCCACACTTCATGCTGGCCGCGCTTTTTTATTAATTCGACCGTGAGACCTTCTCCATCAAACTGATTCCATGTCAGGCTCAATATGTCTTGTTGGGGTAAGGATGTGTCATAGGCAATCATGACGGCCAGGGCGATAGATGGGCGCGGTGGAATTTCATTTCCACTACTGGCCTTTCCACCATTCAGTGCAGCATTTATGACCGCTTCAACCTCTTCCCTACTCCACACTTGATCCCGGCCTTTAGGGTTCTCTATCCTCATTTCAGCCAATGGGTTGTCATCCCTGACACCGACCTCTTGAGCAAAGCGCATAAGACGCCGAAACCATTTCATCACCTTTTTGGCCTTGTGGGCGGATGCGCCTTCCTGTCTCAGGTTGTTATAGAACGCTCTCCCATGCCGACGCACAAATGCCCGTACACCGAACTTGCCTAGACTGCTTTCAATAATCTGAAAGGCATAGTCCATCTCCTCCTGAGTCCTGATAGCCTTGGACCTATACCATGTCGGGTCTCTTCGAAACTGGGCTATCAACCATGTAAAATCCCCTCTCTTTGGCTGGAACGGCTCATCATAGCTTTGGATCTGGATTTGTTCCCACTCTTCAGCTAGGGCGGACACTCTCTTTTCAGCAGCCTGTTTATCCACTCCGAAAGATACACCTGAAAATCCAGCCTTCCGCATAGCTGGAGAAGGTGCGAAGTAGTACCGACCTTTCACCTCTTTCAGATACTTCATCAGACAATTCCCAAAGCTCTATCAATCAGGGCAACTTCATCCAGTTGAGCGGGTGGCCGTCCTGAGATTGTGGCGTCAAGCTGTTCACGTGACCAGCGTTGTGGCCTGCTATGCTTTGCCAAAGGTTCAGGCCATACACCCTGTTTCACTTCGCTCCTGAACTGATTGACAGACCGGCAACCGACATATACAAACGCTTCTTCTGTTGTCAGCATTCGCATGATGTTTGCTCCTACCCATTTTTTCAGTGAATGAGGAAGGCCGTTTTCGCCCTGATTCTGGGAATCAGACTCTCCCGATCTGGCCGGCGCTGAAAATCGAGCGGTCAGATCGGGAGCAAAAAGCCTTTTCTCCATAACTTTGATGAATGTTCGCTGGTTAGTCGTGATCGTTGGCCGGGATCGACTTGGTATAGGCAGTGGCTTTGTGCTTCACCACGCCTTCACTTTCCCAAAGCATTTCTTCAATCCGGGTTACTTCAAACAGATCATCGGTGGTCATGTTAGGCCGAAGGTGAGGCCATGAAATCGGGTTAAGGATAGAACCAACCTGAATTGGAATCGGGGTTGTAGTCTCATAGTTGGCGGCAATAAATGGATCATCCGGGGTAGCATCAGGGTGGATGATCTCCAAGGTGTGGCGAACAGTTTTAAGGGTTGGTTCACTCATCATGGTAGTGGTCATTGTTCTTCCTCTCTGTGTGTCGTTTAAAATGTGGTTAAATAGTTGTTATATAAGGTTTGTTTGGTTTATCATCTATCAGTAGCCACCACCACGTCCACCCCACGTGCTGGACTCGTTTTCATCATCATCCGGGTCATATCGGGCACTTTCTCCAAACAGGGTGCTTTTTGGTACTGGTATGAAGCTGAACTCAACAGGTGGTTTCCGCTCTGCGTACCACAAGGCAAGGGCTGCGGATAGAACCAGATCATCATGGTCCTTGTCTCGCCATGCTTCGTATGAATCGTGGTTGTTTACGTTGATTTTAACTTTGAAATTCAACAATTCTTCAATGAGTAATTCGCCTTGTGGCAACCCTTGTGCAACCTTCAATCGGGCGTTTTGGAACAGTACTTGAAGCGTAGATACAAGATCCCGTTTTGGTACGGTAAAGGTGTCCTTATCGGTCTCATTCACCGTATTACCACCGGTGATGGTGACAGCAATGATTGTAGTCAGAAGTCGGCGTTGTCGGATCATGTCTACTACTGGCCGTCCAACGCCTGTAGCATCCAGAACCAACGTGGATATTCCGGGTATTCTGGCCAGTCGTTCAGCTACCAAATCCACTTGTTTTGGATAGGACAAACCAAGCTTGAGCCGCTCAACATGGCGTAGATGGTAAACCGGTGGCCTTTTGTTGTTGAGACACTCAAAAATAGTTAGGCCGGTATAGTCTCCTGCTTGGCCTAAATCCAATCCCAAGAGATAGGTGTTGTTCATTGATTCCTCCGTTGTTATGCCACTTCAAAACAGCGGCTTTATCTCTGGATTAATGGCCGACATCACCGTGTCATGGTCAAAAACACTGTCCTCACGTTCGGCAAACACGCCCATGTATTCTTGGTTGAACCAGAGAGATCCCAATGAATTCATTTCCTGCTCCAGAAACTCAGGGGTAATCCGTGGGCACTCATGGGCGGTTACCTTGATCTTTGCCCACTCAGACCCACCATTCACCCACTCTTCATAGAAGTGGCCGACCTTACCGCGTGGGGTGCTCATGAGGATCATTTTGCCATTTGATACGGCCAACATTGGGCGTATGGATCGGTACAGGCTGTCTTGGCAAAATGCGGCTTCATCCTCAATGAGAAGATCCACAGCACTGAAGCCTCGGATGGTATCTGGTGAACTGGGAAGAGAGAGAACCCGTGATCCATTGGCCAGGGCAAAGCCTAGCTTGCTGTCTTCATCCAACTTGGGTTGGTGGTCCAACTCAGCAAAGAATCCTTTTACCTTCTTGAAAAGCTCTTTTGATTGCCGTTCTGAGGGTGACACCATCAAGCATAGGGAGCGCGGACGATAGATGGCCGTGTGTAGGGCTATGATAGCCGTACTGGTGCTCTTGCCTGACTGACGACTACAGTTCAAAAGTATCCGCTTTGCCGGTGAGCGCATGGCCTTCTGTTGCCAGGGATCCGGCTCAAACCCCAACCGCTCACGGGCGAAGGTCACCGAATCCAAGGAATACCGTAGCTCATTGACCATGTCATTAACCGCGAGCATTACAAACTCCGCTCAGGGCGTTCATAACGGCCTTTTTAGCTTCCGGGTAGGGTTCCAATGCCTGGACCACCAAGGCTTGAACTGTGAGCCACTCAGTTGAAACTATCAGGGTGTTAAAGGTTGGCCCTTCCTTCAGATCTCCTTTCAGCTTGGCCAATAGTTCAACGATGCGGACAAGCTCACGGATACCAGATAGAGCAGCATTGAAGTTGTTCTTCTTCTCTGCCTTGTTTGCGATGCGTTGAGCCTGATCTCTCAAGCCTTGAAGACGGGATAGAAGATCATCCCCATGGGCAACCTCTTTGACCTCTTTGGCTTTGACCAGAGACGCGGTGAGATGGGCGTTCTTGTGTCGGCGCAAGGCGTCTTTTGAAAGCCCATATCGGCGCGTTAATTCGCTATACGTCACGTCATCCAGTAAAGCTTTGTCAATTTTCTTGCGTTGCTTGTGGACGCATACTGAACACTTCCGAGCCATGGCTATTTACACTCCTTTTCCATGGCCTTCCTGGACCAGCAGGACGCAAAGTTGGTGCAGTCATCCACGAAGAATTGCCACATCTGTTCGGGGATGAACTCCGGGCGGTCCATGGTTTCTATTGAGGCAACGGCCATTGCCAGTTGACGTGGCATGTTCAATTGGTGCTGGTGCCAGTTGGCCCGAAGTATGGTGCGGTCACGCCATGATTCACCGGTGGCCATTGTTCATTTCCTCTTCTTTGACAGGCCAGTCAATGCCAGCTTTGGACATGTTATCCAGTGAAAGAACAACACACTTATAGGCCATGCCATGTATGCGTAATGACTTCCTTTTCTCAACCAAGAATCCATCATTCAAAAGATGGTTAGTAAAACGACGTGCAGAAGTGACAGGGAACTGATGACCACGTTTATGAAGGAAGTCGAGGATGGCTTTTGCTGGCATGTGCAGAAGGCTGTCTTTCACCCTGTATGGTGGGTGGTCCTGTTCTTTGGTAATAACAATTTCCCGTGCTAAACGATCCAGGATAGCGACTGATTCACGGCGTACTGTGTCGGTTTCAGCAAGGTGGTTACGAAGGATGGTGTTCAGACGCTTGAAGGTGTCCTCAACGTTGATGCCACTGAAGGCCGATAGCTCATCAACGGCAAGTCGTAGTGCTGCATAGTTGGTTAGGAACCGATCAATGGTGGCCGGGTCAGTATCTTCAGGTACAGCCTGCACCATGATGTCTTTATGCTGTTGTAGGTGTTCCATGGCCTTCTGTCGGTTCCAACGGTGAGATAGCCACTCTGCCCACTCCCTGACAGGAAAAGGCCCGTGAGGGTCCCACATTTTGCCTTTAGCTTTATCCAGATCGAACTGGATCACCTTGGTTGAGAGTGCTGCATCTTCTGTAGGGTTGTCCTGTCCGATCATGCAGACCGGTGCAGCCACCAAAAAAAGGTTCTTTTGATTATGGTGGCGTAGCTCATGGCGGTAACTTGTGTTCAGAAAGTCCACAAAGGCGTTCAGATCTTGGCGGGATGCTCTCGACACCTCATCTAAAAAGACAGGATAAAGATGGTTTGAAAGCAGTTTCATTCGGCGATAACTTGTGGCTAACTCACTTTGTCCAACACATTTGGAACCTGTCAGTTTTTCCATATGTCCCGCCACCGTGGTTTTTCCGCCTCCTGCCGGTGCAGATATCGATAAGTGTGGCCAGAACCCAAGGAAGACTTTCATCATGCTCCCCAAGTGCCACGCCATTAGGATCAAACCAAGATCCCGTTGAAACATCTCCCGCATGCTTTGAAGGATCGCGCCTGCTTCATTAATCGGTGCTGTAGGAAAACGAAGACTGTGATAAACGCACCGTTCATCATCCAGAAACGCGGTTGCAGCATCGTTGATTTGAACCTGTTTCCCGACATGAACTAAACCGATCACATCCACGGTTTCATGGTGGTATTCCTGATCCCTGGCAAGTGTTTGCAGCATCAAAGACAGCATGCGTGGTGCATGCAGGTGTCCCATTTTTTGCCACGTCGTCGGCTTGCCGATGTCCTCAAGATCAATGATCCTGCGTTGCATGGCGGATGAATCCGCACGCCGATAGATCACCAACGAACGGTACGCGCTGTAGGTATTTTGAATCCCACCAAGAGCAGCAACCGGACTGTGAACGGTGATCGGATCTATACGAAAAACGCGAAAACCTGCAATCGGTTCTTCAATAAAGTCCTCACCGTCAGGACTCTGTGAAGCCTTCCAGAAATAACAGGCGTCTAATTCACAGATAAATCTATTCGTTCGTTTAAACTCTGATTCAGGCAAGAAAGGCGCACCAGCAGGAAACAATTCCTTCACCGGTTTTCTGGAAAATGCTTTGATTTCATCCAGAGATTTACCCTGTTGCAAGGCATCGTTTGGATCTTTGATATCTTCAGGCCAGTCAACGATTTGAGCCGCAATACCACAACTGATTACCCGATGATAGAGGGCGAATGCTGCATGCTGTCCAGCACCATCGGAGTCACCGAGTATCATCAAGCGTTGGTCATTTTGAAGCCATGAAAGAGGAAAAGATTTCACCATGCTTGCAGACAGAAACGCCAGCGCTGGACAGCCACAAGCGGAAAGCGTGAGTGCATCAATGGGGGATTCTACCAACCAAATCACCGGTGAATTGAGAACACCCGGCCAGGATGCGAAGAACCCACCGGATGCCTCACCGATCACACGCATTTTTGGTTCATGGTCTGGATCAAGATAGCGTTGGTTGACGGCCACCAGTTGACCGGTTGCATTCTTAACCGGAAATACCACCGTAGATCCATAACCATCCTGGTTGCCATTTTTTGGCTTCCAATCAGAGAAACCGAACGCCTTGCCGCGCCACTGTCGCACCAATTTTTCCGGCAACTTTCGAGCATTGATGAGGTATTGTTCAGCCTCATTCAAATTCGGATGTGTACGTGATTTTCGCCACACATATTCCGCCTTGCTTTCACTGTTTTGATTGGCTGGTTTTACTTCTGGCTTATCCAGAGAAAAACCGTACAGGTCATGTAAAAACCGCATGGATTCGGGCATTGTAATTCCCCGAACACTCATGACGAGATCTATACATGAACCTCTGAGATCAGAACCGTGATCCTTCCACTTCTTGCCACCAGCAAAAATAGACATGCTGGCATCACCATCATCACGCCAAGGTGCATGATAATTTCCGCTTTTGGCTCGATTGATTCCAAGCCGTGACGCCAAGTCGTGCAGGTCTACGCAGTCTCTCAACTGATCCGCATTCATTATTGGCTCCGTTGGTCCCAGTTTAAACACGAAAATATAGTCATTGTGTGCTTTCAGGTGCTTCAATCATTCGGTCGGATGCGTCATCAACAGAGTCACGCAACAGGGCTAAAATGAGACAGAGACCGTTAACAGCCTTACCTGGGAGATTCAGTTCAAAATCATCCCTGGTATAGTCAGCAAAAACTGATTCCATAAAATTCAAAATGCTGGAAACGTTTGACAAATTATCTATAGGCAGTTTGTTTAACAGTGGCTTTTCAAGATCTATCGACATTGCATTAAACCTCTAAATAAAGAGTTGTTTCCGTTCCATATTTGAGGAGTTAGCAACGGGTTTTAGTCATGAGAATAGCCAGGAAACAAAGAGATAATCCCGGCTGTTTCCTGGCTTGGTTCATTTGGTTTGGCGCAGTGGTTACAACTCCAACTGGTACTGATCTGCATCCTTACCGAGCAAACAGACTTCCGGCATGGTTTCACCAAGGAATTGGCAAATTTCACGGAGGCTGTTACCCAGTGCTTGCCGTTCATAGGCGTCTTTGGCTTTGGTCAGATCTCGGATAAATCCGCGCTTCAACTTGTGCAAATCCAGACGCTCTTTGAGTTTCAACGGAGATGGACGGGAAAAGCTCCAGACGAAGTTGGCAACCGCTTCCTTGAACTCTTTGGCTTTGGGTTGGCCGGACTCCATGACGATGAGCATGAAACCGATGGGATGATAGACGCGAGTGTCGTAATTTTTGCCGTCAGTGGTGGTCAAGTTGACCACCACTGCATAGCTTTCAATGTACGGGTTCCGCTTCAAAATTTTGGAGATTGCATGCTTAGGTTCGGAGTATCCCAGCCACTCACCGATAGCGCGTCGAGTCACATGTGGCACACCACTTTGGTTGATAACTTGGGACAGGGAGATTTCTCCCCATGAGAATGGGGATAGTTCGTTGCTGTTCATTATTGCCTCTTTAAACTTAAGGGGTTGTTGTGGGCGTGGTTAATCAGATTTGATAATCAGCTTGTCGGCTCCTGAGGCTTCATAGACCCTTTGCCGTACCTCCTTTCCTTTAGGCCCGTTCCATGACCCGATGAGAGCTGAAGATGCTCCGCTAATTGAAATCTCATTAGCTTTGCACCACTGGGTAATGGTTGTATCTTGAAGGATAAAAGCCGCCTTCACCTTTAGGAACAGGTCTCTTCCTGGTTTCAGATCATTGCGGTTTTGCATATAATTCTCCAGAATTGCAGCAATAGTAAGACGTATACATCATATCAACGACTTTAGAATATGACGTGGTATTCAAATATGTCAACAATAAATGCGGAGACTTTGTCGAATTTTGGCTCTAGGCTACGTTCAGCAAGGAAAAGACTTGGCCTAAATCAGGCTGAATTTGGAGAAAAATCAGGCATCGCGAGAGATACGATTAGCAGGTATGAGCGTGACGAATTCTCTCCCTCAGCAGAAGTTTTAGCCAAAATGGTCAAAGCGTTGGGAAAAGATGTGACCGCTGATTGGCTATTATTTGGTGAATCAAAGGGTATCTCTGAGGAGCAATCTGAAGTTATTAAGCTTTTGAATTTAGGCACATTAGTCGGTATGGGATTTGATAAAGGTGGGAAAGCTTATGTCTCAATGGGTGTGCCTGAAATTACCAGAATCCTTAACGTGTTCCTTGGTGTTCTGAAAAAGCATGATTTAGAAGGTGAAAGCCTGACTACAGACTTAGAATCAATGATCAATGAGATCTCGTCTCATGAGCGCAGCTTAGGTTTCTCTATATTGGCTGAAGTTGTTATTGCCTCTAGAGCTATCAATATTGAGCCGGTGATTCCCACTTCTTTGAATGAAAATAACAGCACAACATATGAGTGGGAACAATTCCTAAGTAGAGAAGGCCGGGAACAAATTAAGAAGAACGAACTTACACTGCAAGGCATTCTTGAATAGGCAGTCAAGAAGAGCTTAAAGGGGGCCGAGTCCACGTGACTGAACCGGACTAATGCATGCAATCATGAGGGCCACGCCTGATCACATCCACCGTGAATTCAGGATAGCACAACTGAAAAAAGAGAAAAACTGAAGCCGGGAAAAAGAAGATCGGGACCTAATCCACGTGGCTGAATCGGCGCTAGTGAGTTGAAACCATAGGGGCCACGCCCGGTTCCAGTCACCGTAGAAACAGAATATCACATCCATAAAAAAAGGGAAGCAGGCGTTCAAAGACGCTCTATGCTTCCCCTCTAACCGGGCAGTCCCCGCCCGGATCTATCAATAAAAAATCTCTTATTCTGCCTGTTTCACCGTATGTTATCATTCGGTTGAGGTGTTGAGGATCGGACCGTGGTCCCATGATCCACAACACCGACCCGCCCACCACGGAGGGAGTGAGGGTTTCCCCCTATATGCGTTCCTGATTCAAAATCGCATATACCCAACGCACAGAAACACCAAATTCAACGGCTAAATCCTCCCCAGTCACACCACCATCATCGTATCGACGAATGATTTCTCGCTGTCTGGCTTTGGCACGGAAAGTCTTCAATGAGGGTAAATAGATTACTTCCTTGTTGAAAATATGGCGAAGTGATTCGGCTTTCTCTTTGCCGATCAATTTCACCACAACATCGTAAGTCTTCCCTTTCCCACATTTTGGAAATCGGACAGTGGACCCACCAAGACCTTGAACCAAAGCGGTCGTAGCTGTCGCACCCACCGCACCAACCATCACTTGAATCAATTCCGGGAGTTCTTCAACTGGGATTGAGGAGAGCATCATGAACCGGCCTCGCTAATAATATGGTTACCATCCATCAACAGTATGAATTATATGAACCAATTCAAAAAGCTAGACATGAACGACTTCATGCTCAAACACTCATGAAGCAATGGTTGACACCTGGAAGTGGGCCAGCTTTGAAAAAGAAGAAGGTCAGGCGGTGGTGATTTTGACCCCTTGAGAGAAAAAAACTCAGGGGGGTGGTGAAAAATGTGTCCACATTGTCCACAAATCGGAAAAAACCAACATATCAATTTGATTATATAGCGTTTTATTTGTGGACATTTCAAATATTCACTCTGTCCACACCGAAGGGCTGACAACTGATTTATCCTGTTGATTATATAGATATAAGTATGACGTTAACGCTGTGGACAAAAGTCTGAAAATGTGGACAGAAAAGAATTTTTTATGCCTGATAAAGTTTCCACAGATCATAGTCGTTCTGTCCACAAACTCATCTGTTTTGTCCACAAATCCACCCGTTCTGTCCACACTTTTTACCCTTCTGTCCACACTTTTTTATACTACTTTCTTTTAAAAACAATAAGATAATATAATAGTGTGGACAAAACATGTGAGAACCCCCCTACGTATGAGAAATGACAAGCTCATCACTTTTTCTTTTCCAAGCTTCTTTCTTTTTATGGCTGTTTAGTCGATACCCATCGATACGGCCAATAGATCTGGATGAAGGCTTCCACATGATGGCCGTCACCAGGATGCCATTGAAGCCATCACCACCAGCGCTGAAGGTGCCCACTTCTTTCTTTCCTGGCTGATATTCTCAACTCTTGGCCAGTCGATAACGCGCTGTTGCGAAATCGATGGCGCGAAACGATTCAAGCAGCCTATTTTGCATCACCGACAAAACGCCCAAGGCCGTAGGCGTTGCGGCCGATTTAAGGGGGTGGCGTTATGGGTAGCGAAATGGGCTTGAAATGGTGTCAAAAAGCATGCATTATTGCGTTACATAATACCATTTATCTTACATTATAAGGGGGAGCCGTGAATAAAGCGCTTATTACCCGGACAGAAGATCAGATTGCAGCAAAGCTGGAAAAGTACGCCATTGACTCAGAGAACGCATTTGCACCAAACACGGTACGGGCCATCAAGTCAGATAGCATGAAGTTCACCAAGTGGTGTGAGCAAAAGGGCGTCCTATCCCTACCGGCCACACCTGAGAATATCCGGGCATATGTGGACCAGTGCGCCGAAGAGTATAAACCGGCCACGGTCAGAAGGTACATAGCCTCAATCGCCCACCTACACCGAGCGGCTGACCTACCAGATCCAACCAAGAGTAATGATGTTAAGTTAGCGATTAAACGAATGAATCGCTCAAAAGGCACCAGACAGAAACAGGCCCGAGGATTAACCAGCGTTGATGTAATTCGGATACTCGAAAACGTCCTAAGTTCCGAGCGCGATATCCGGGATGTAGCCATGATGTTAATGGCCCGTGACATGCTGGCCCGATCAAGTGAAGTGGTAGCCGTCAATGTCGAGGATCTCCACTTTGATAAAGACGGTTCCGGCACAATCACCATACGC
>JADFWU010000067.1:885-13256 GCA_015234045.1 Magnetococcales bacterium | reverse complement strand
ACACAATTGAATGAATTTTGTACCCGTCATTCCCGCTGAAGCGAGAATGACGGTACACGCTTCGATGCCTGTTTCAATCAGCAATTGCGTTACTCCTAACTTATACCTTGACAAAATTTATAAAAATGACTTAATGGACAAGTGGTCTTCAACATTGTTGGTATGACATTCTTCCACTGGGCTTGGTGAGATTGCTATGTGCTTGAAACGTTTTATTACTATTTGTTTCTTATGCCTTCTCACTGTACCTGACGGGGCTTTTTCATCACCCATTCCCTTGGATGACATGGATAAAAAGAAGCTCAGATCTCTGAAACAGTCTGAGTTAGATTTTTTTACTGATAAATATCAACAAGCCGCCTCTCTTTATTACGATAATGCCTATGCATTGGCACTTCCTTTGTTTCGTGAACTGGCTGCACGTGTTGATACATTGGATGTCCTCTACCTCTACGGCATGGCTGCCCAACGTGCCAATCAACCAGCATTAGCCATTCTCAAGTTTAACGCCATCCTTGAACGCAATCCCACTCTGCATCAAGTGCGTATGGACTTGGCTATGACACTGTTTCAGCAAGGTAAAAAGGAAGAGGCTATTGCACAGCTGGAAAAAGTGATTTCTATTTCAGAAGAGAATACCGTTAAGATCCATGCCCAAAAGCTGGTTAACCTGATTTTAGGCTCTGAGCAACGACTGTTTGCCAGCGTAAATGGATCGCTTGGACTGCAATACGATAGCAATATCAATGCAATAAGTGATGATTTACCAAACAACCTATCCGCTGACCGCGAAGAGGGTTTTGGAATTCCGCTCAGTCTGTCCGGCAACCTGATTTATGATTTTGGCGAAACCGGTGGCTTTGCCTGGCGTAATCAGGGTTCATATTATCGGCTGGACCATCTGGGTAGTGATCAGTTTGATTTTGAACAAATTGATCTTCATACCAGCCTGACACACCGTGGTAACAAACTCCGCAGTGCAGCTGGTGTAGGATACGTTTTCCGCTGGTATGGACAGAACCCACTCTCCGAAACATGGTATCTCTCTGGTGATGCCAGCTATCCATTGCAAAAAAATATTGATCTCAAGGCTCGTCTAAAATATGAAGACGAAACCTATGATGTGTATTCAAGCCAAAATCAAAATACGCTCTCATTTTCAGTAACACCAAGCTATCTCCATGAGATCAATGGACAGGATCGCCTGATGCTGGCCTCCATTAAGTTTGGCATATCTGGTCGTGAAGCGGATACAGATCGCTACAGTTATGACAATCTGAAAATCGCACCATCGCTGGTTTATCGGCACACACCCAAAACACAGCTCTATTCCCAGATCAGCTACGATCATCGAGAATATGATGGCAATGCCTCTTTAGCTGGCGCACCGACATCACGTTCGGATGATCGTTTACGCCTCTCGGCCATTCTCAGTCATGATTTTGATATGTTCAAAACCTCTCTGAATTACGCCTATACCAATAATGACTCCAATACTGTCATTTACGATTACGAAAAGAGCGTCATTGGAATTAATTTCAGTATGGATTGGAGCCTCTAGGATATGAATAATATAGTTAAAACTGGACGCTCACTGATTCGGTATTTGCTTCCGATGTCACTACTGGTTTTCTTCACCACCACTGTCTGGGCAGGCCTGCCAGCCGTGCCGGATGTGACACATCTAACCCTTCAGAGCAGTGCACGACCAACCGCTGGACAAAACATCGGTAAGGTTGAATTGGCTGTCGGAGATGTACGCATCGTACCTCAAGATCACTCTGGTGCTTATTCAGCATTCACCGGCACAGAACTGAGAGCCGGTGATATCGTTTTTACCGGAGACAAAGGACGTTGCCGCCTGCAACTACTTGGTGAAGATATCGTCCAGGCCGGTTCTCATGCGCTTTTGCAATTGGGACAAGAGAAAAGCGTCTGGAATCTCACTGTTTGGGATGGCGCAATAACCCTGTATGGCCTACCTTCCCTGCTGGGTCGAAAAAAACCACATACTGTTCAGATTCCAGGCGGCATGTTTGCGTTTTCAACGGGAAAACTCGGTATAATAAGTGATGGTCGCCAGTCTGGAAAAAGTCGTCTATTACTCTTCAATACCAGCTTGAAGACCACACTTGATACAGGCAGTACAACTCAGTTTTCCGAAGGTCAACAGGTACAGATCGGACCAGAAGGAATCGGTGCAACAGCACAGATTCCAATAACGCTTGAACCTCAAATGACACGCAGCTCCAGCCCAGAAGAGCCAGCAATGGCTCTGGCGCTTCAGCAATTCAAAAATAATTCTCAGGATAACGCTCAGACAACTTTTTCACATATTCAAGCGGCTTATCCCTTTAATGCCATGGCCAGCTATTATCTTGGCCTGATCGCCCTTCAAAAAGAAGATCTGGGTACAGCAATCAGCCAATGGCGTCGATTTGAAAAATTGGATCCAGCCGGTGCTACACAAAAGGATATTCCCAAACAGTTAACGGTATTGATCAGTCGCCAAATGAAAAAAGAAGTCCAGCAAGCACTGGCCAATGAAAAGCAACTGACCGACAGTGCGCCTGAACCTAACAGTGTTGCCGTACCCCCTTTCGCTAATCGCGGAGGCACTAAATTCGAGATACTTTCTAAAGGTATCACCGCCATGGTGATTGCTGATCTGGCCAAAGTACCCGGCTTGAAGGTGCTGGAACGCGCCAAACTTCAGAAGTTAATGGAAGAGATCAAGCTGTCTCAGTCCGGCATGGTAAACGATGAAACGGCAGCCAAAGCTGGCCGACTTCTTCGGGCAGAAAAATTGGTCATCGGTGATTATTCCGTCGAGTAACGATGGGTTCTGGAGAAATAATACTATGCGTGCCACTCAGTTCAAAAACTCTCTGTTCAAAATGTCCCTGGCTGGCGGACTGCTTTTTGCTGGCAACGCACTGGCCCAGAACGATTTCACCCTGAATGCACTAACCCTGAATTCCAGTGATGGTAAAAAACTGGGCAGCACCAGTAGTCAGGATAAAATGCAGGCATTTTTTCAAGTTCAGAAAACCCTGGTCAACCGCATTCTATCCCAGTTGGGAATTGAAGTTGATGCGTTACCTCCAGAAGTTCAACAGGCCCTGGCCAAGAAACAGACGACAAGTTTACAAGCACTAATGGCGTTTTCAAGAGGTCTGGATTATCTGGACAATCAGCAATTTTCTGAAGCCAAAGCAGCCTTTGACCAAGCGCTAAATTTCGATCCCGGCTTTGAACTGGCGGAGACCGTTCGTGCAGCAGTGCCGGATATGCAAGTCAATGTTGTTGAGGTGACAGAACAGGCACTGAAAACAGGTGATAAAGCCACAACAGACACACTGGAAAACGTTGCAGAGAGTCAACAAGAAGAGACCAATAGTACATCTGAAAAGATGGTGACTGTTTCCGATACACTTGATTCACTGAGTACCAACCAAACCAGTACATCAGTAGACCTGGGCAGCTCCAGCAGCAATGAATCCACAACGGTTTCTCATGAGGAGAGTATCGGAGAGACCGTAGAAGAACAGACAAACAGTGATTACGTTGTCTCAGCGGAGAGTGAAACTGACACTACTGACGCTGAAGTAGCCACTGAGATAGACGATATTGCCCAGCAGGAAATCACAGAAGAACTCACCGCCGCGTTTTCTTCATCACCAGCATGTGATGGTGGATTGTGCGGTCTATATGCCACCTATGTTTGGGGCGGTCAAGAAAACACATCCGGCAATTATGATTCTTCCTTTGGCCAAGAGTACATCACTGAACAAGCCGTTGAATTGACAACTGGTAGCACAATAACTATTGCATCTGTCGATGGCGAGAATGGTGCTCTGGTTGGCACCACGTCCCCTACTCTGACCAATATTAAGAGCGCGATCATTGAGACAGTGACCATCTCTTCAGAAGAGTCGCCCATGGAGTTGACCGGTGAAATACTCAACGATGGTGGCGTTGGATCACCTTGGGTGGATGTCGGCTATTATAGTCAAGTCAGCAGCTTGATAGGTGATGATAATTATTATGCATCTCTTGCCTTTGATAGAATTTTCTTTGCCGAAGGATCAGCAACGTCAAGCGATGAACTGGACAGCCTTGCTCACTTCCGCACTACATACACATATTCAGGTGTTGCTGGAGCCTATGGCAGCTTCAGCGAATTGATTGACAATGACACAATGATCAACCTGGGCTTTACGCCATCGGCCGATGGCAATAATTATCTGTCCAGTTCTGGTGAAAGTAGTGAGGGTACATTCTCTGCCAATGTCAATTTTGAGACAAAACAAGTTTCCGATATTTCTCTCAATGTGGACTTGGAAGTTTCCAGCTACTTTGTCACATCACCTCAAACTGCTCACGTAGCTATTAGTGCGGATTCAGCGACTTTGAACAGTAATGGCTCTTTCAACTTCACACCTTCAGCCAGCGGCACATCCTTCTCAGTGACCAAGCCGAGCATTGTTGATGGTAGCGAACTTTCTCTTGATATATCAAAATCTGAAAGCATGGTCTCTGGCCAAACTTTTGGTGATCAGGCTGACGCTGTTGGCGGTGTATTTTACACCCGATCTCCTCACTCAGAAGAGAATGTACCGCTTGAAGGTAAAGTGATGGGCTATTTTGCCGGTGAGAAACTGGATTAGATAGCTTCTGAGTAATGTGATTGAGCCTTCAAAAGTCTGCATATCTCTTTGCATCCGATTTCTCTGAAAAAGAGAATGAAACAAGTAGAGTGAGGCTATGAAACCACCGTTTTTGAAAGCCCTGGCGGTTCTTTTCCTTACAGGCTCATTTTACGTATCCTGGATTGCTGCATCACAGGCAACTGACACATGGCAAACGACACCCAAAAGCATATTGGGCTTGATGCCAGTGCAAGTTTTCTCGGATGATCCAACCCATCTGGAAACACTCAAAAGCAAAATAGACAACCAGCTTATCCTGTCCTTGAGCCAGCACTCTTTTGGCCTGTTGGATCGTGGACAAATCAAAGAAGCCATAGCAGCGTTGACCATGGGCATGGTATCCGATGATCCATTGGTTCAAGCCAAGGCCACGTCTGCGGCTGTTCAGCTGGTTCCAGCCCCTTTGATGGGCATTATGACAGTTTCTTTGAAGTGGAATGATTTTGGCCACGCCTCTTTCAAGATCTTCTCCACCGAGACTGGTGCATTGGTACTCACCCTCTCTTCTTCTCTGACTGATGAAACCGAAATCAACGGAATCATTAATCAATGGGGCCATCAAATTGCGTCAACAATCACTCGAGTCTATCCCCTTCAAGGCAAAGTGATCAAAGTGGATGGGCGCGGCATTCGTATCAACCTGGGTGAGTTACATGGTGTCACTGCGGGTATGGCTTTTAACCTGCTTAAGAAAGAACGGGATATACTATTCGGAAACAGTGGCCAAAAAGATACTGTTGATCAGGTTGTGGGGCAGATTCAAATCGTTCAGACAGGTCCAGAATGGGCACGTGGTCAATTGGTGAATAAAGCAAATCGGCCTATTGTCGGACAACGCATTGCCGGCGTGTTAAGCGCAGCAGTCCAACAGGCGTTTTTTTCCACGCCTTATACCATGCCATCCAATCAATTGGCTGATTCTGAAAAACGCACAATTGCAATCTGGCCTTTTGATGACACCACCATGGTCGGTATGGGTGATACTGATGATCATGGTTACCTGGTTCGTATGCTGCCTGATATCATTGCGAGCACACTCCAAGAAGCACCCAATCTGCGCCTCATTGAACGTAGCCGATTTGAAGACCTGCTGAATGAACAAAATCTGGCCATGAGTGGTCTGACCGAAGAGTCTGATCGACTGAATCTTGGCAAATTATTAGGCAGCCAATTGATGGTGTTTGGCAATTTCATGGCCATGGGATCCATGATGCAACTGTCGGTCCGTGTCGTTGATGTCGAGCTTGGCCTAGCTGTTTTTGGTGCCAATGAGTCCAGTTTGATTGAGGGTATTGAACCTGTTGCACAGGTTATTGGTACGAGAATGGCGGGCATCATGATGGGCCGCCCTTCTCACTCCGACTCTTTGGTCATCACTCACAGTGAATTATGGAGACGGTTGGACACCGCTAAACAACTGTTAAAACTTGGCCAACCAGAGCAAGGCATGGCCAGCTTGATGCTATTGATTGAGGAACATAAAAACTTTAAACCTGCACAGCAGTTACTGAAAAAAATCAACACTGAAAAACTGTATCAATCCGGTCTGAGTGCCATGAAAACCGGTCAACTGGATCAAGCCATTGAAATATTTTCCAATCTTCTACAAGAAACAACGGTAGATCAAACATCCAGCAAAAAAAGATTGAAAGAGTGCCTACTTCTCAAGCGCCAATAAGAGCCACGGACTGGTCTCCTGGTCCGTCTACTGCGCTCCAGAAAAGGTTACGTGAACAGCTCGTGCCTGATTCATTTTTTTCCGTGGCCCTTATTTTTCCAAGGTCACTTCCAAACGTCCACCGGTAACCGCCTCAACAATAACCTCTTTTTTACCAATAAGATGCCCATCAAGAGACTCTGCCAATTGGTCAGCACCATTGCGTGACTCAACCTGATAGAGTGCTACTTTACTCCGGTATTCATTACGTTGAACGTTTTGAATACCTGGAATTTTAGTTTCCAGCAATGTCTGAAGCTGTTTCAGATCACCAAACCGCACATTTTTTACCAGAATCTGAATTTTTCGGTTGCCGGTCACCTCTTTACGCCAGTGTTCGAGAATAGAGGGGATTAGTTTAGTAGCAAGATCTTTTGCCCCTTTTTCGATGGCTGTGGCTCCACCAGTAACCCTTTCAACAACCGGAGCAAATTTACCTTTTCCTGAGTCTGTACCAATGACTTGGGCTGTACTGGTACGTACTAAACGTCCAACAACCGTGGCTTGAGCGGTAACCATTTTATTGCCGTACACGGTGATCTCATTGGTTGAAGCCATAGAATCACCGGTGATGACATAATCCGCACCAAACATGAGTCCCAAGGCGGCTGCCGCTTCTGTATTACCTTCCATCGCTGCCTGTGCTTTGTCCCGTTCAAGGTTGGCTTTGGATTGCGTCCTGTCAATGAACTGGAATTCATCATCACGCTGAAAAAAAACGTTCATGATGGCTGATTCTGCAATACTGAGACTGCCAAAATCCTGTTTCCAGTCCGGTGCCATATTACGTTCGCGCATTAAGACCATAATGCGCGGGTTGCCCATCTGCTCTCTCAGTACACCAATCGCTTTCAAGTTGTTGGCTAAATCTTCCAAACGAACCTGAGCTGCGATTTTGACTTGAAATGTCTCAGCATCAAGCTTTTGTGACTCTACAACCTCGTATGACTCAACAAAACCAGCAGCACGACTGAAGATTTTATCTTGCAGCAAGTCACCGTTTTCGACCAAGGTTTCCGATTGAACCATGGTGCCTGTCGCCTGTTCCACACATTGACGCAGCGCATCTTGAATTGCACGGCTTCGCGCATCGGAAACATTGTTCTCAATAATCTGGCCATAGCCTTCAGCCTGGACTTTTGCATCCTCCTGGCTGGCAGTGGCACTATTGAGCAGAATGAACAAACTACAAAGACACAACGCAACAACGTGATAGAAAAGTTTCATGATAATGTATCTCAATGGGAGATTGATGTTGTATTTAGAACTACGGAAAAAAAATCAATTCCTTCCGTAGCTCTAAGACGCATTACAGCAAATCTACAACAGGGTTGGGGATGCATCACACGAATCTTTTCTTAACAAAATTGGCAACCCCCTCAATGACCATCATGCGGTATCGGAAAGCGCCAATGTTGCCACAGCAGAAAGCGTATCAACAAAAAAATCTGGCTTGGCGCGCTCCAACCGCTGCCGATCATGACATCCAAAACTCACCGCACAGGTTTTTACACCGGCATCGCGCCCCATGATCATGTCGTAATCGGTATCACCAACCATTAAAACACGATCAGGATCAGCACCGCTCTCCGCTAAAATCTGTTCAACCATGCCTGGATGCGGCTTGGATGGTGCGCTTTCTGCGGTCTTTAACCAAGTAAAAAAAGCGCTCAGATCATGTTCTTGCAGATTGCGTTTCAATCCTTGGAGAGATTTTCCGGTTGCTACCGCCATATCAACACCAGACGCTTGCAGCTGTTTCAATGTGTCATGAACACCGGGAAACAGTCCGGCATCCACGGTCTGTGCATCGGCCAGGATTCGAAAATGTTTACGATAGGCAGCAACCGCTTCATCCAGAAGATGCGCGTGAGAATCTGGCAATAAACGATTCACCGCTTTATCCAACGCCAACCCAACCACATCAGCCACTTGTGCTTGAGTGAGATCCACGTCAGCACCGATCTCCTGCATGGCCAAATTCATGGAATGAGCAATTAAACCCAAACTATCCACCAAGGTGCCATCACAATCGAAAATGACCAGATCAAATCGTCTACTCACCGCCCTCTCCTTCGTTTATTGCTTGGCTCGCGCGTTATTTCACCAGAATCATTACCATTTCTGAGCCGGTCGATCACGCTTTTCAGTTCGGTATCCAGAGGCGCTTTGACAGTCATCGGTTTTTTTCCATCAGGGTGATTAAACCCCAAAGAGGCTGCATGCAAAAACAGCCGCTTCAAACCAAATTTTTTCATATTGCCATTAAACTTTCGATCTCCATATTTTCCATCACCCGCGACCGGATGGCCAATCCACTGCATATGGACACGAATCTGGTGCGTACGCCCTGTCTCAGGCCGTACAGAGACCAAAGCTACATTGCCAAGCTTTTCTACCACACGATAGCGCGTTCTGGCAGCCTGGCCGCCAGAACCGGCAACCACCATCCGCTCACCACCGCGTACCACACCCTTATTTAACGGCTGATCAATCAATCCACGTGTCTTACGCGGCACACCTTTTACAATGACACGGTACTCTTTCTCAATCCGCGATGAGCGAAACTGTTCCGCCAAATAGCGCACCGCTTTGGAGTCCAAACCAAACAGCAAGGCACCGGAGGTATCCCGGTCCAGACGGTGACACAACTCCGGTCGAAAATCAGCCATCTCCGGCATCTGAGCAACGGCATCAATGATGCCCCACTGTTGATTCGTACCGCCATGAACCGCCACACCCGAGGGCTTTGATATGACCAATACTCGCCGATCCAAATGCAAAATCCGTTTCTGTACCTCTTTGACCAAACGCTCTGGCACACCACTCTGTTGCGGTGGACTCTGATCCGCATGAATCGGTGGCAAACGCACGGTATCACCCTGCGCTAATCGGCGTGATCCCTTTACCCGACCGCCATTTACCCGCACCTGACCGGTACGCATAATTCTATGTATCGCTGAAAACGGTAGATCAGGAAGATGGTCACGAATAAATTTATCCAGACGCAACCCTACCTCCTCTTCGGTCACGTCGAGGAGTTGAACCGCACTTCTTTGCTGATCTGGTTGGCGATGGTGCTTTACTTCTGCCATAATATCCCTGTACTATAGAGTGTCATTTTTTTATGATTCTGTCTGATGTTATTGTATCTTTTTTGAGATTTAATCAGACAGTGAATTCTTTAACGAATTGTAATTATTAAGTGTTAAACATATATGACCCGCCAATCCTCGAGACACCAAATAAATAAGCGTGTATCGACAGTATTGCGAAAGAAAGCAATCAAAGACGCGGTCTTATCAGAATCAAGGACAAATTGACAATGACCAAACGCATGTTGGTGGATGCCTCTCATCCTGAAGAGGTCCGCATCGCTGTGGTTCACGGTCAGGATCTCATTGATCTTGACATTGAAAGCGCTTCTAAAAAACAGATCAAGGGCAATATTTATCTTGGTCGAGTAACGCGCGTTGAGCCCAGTTTGCAGGCTGCCTTTGTAGATTACAATGGCGGACGTCAGGGTTTTCTCTCTGTTTCCGATATTCACTCCAAATACTACCCTAAAGAACTGCTCAAATCAGATACTCGTGAGCGTGCCGCTCAAAAGAAAGATAAAGAAAACGACAAAGACGATAAGGAAGAGAACGGTAAAAATAGCCGATCTCGTTCGCCTCGTTTTAATCGGCGCCGGGTTCCTATTCAGAAAATTCTCCAACGCAACCAGACCGTCTTGGTCCAAGTCGTTAAAGAGGCACGTGGCAATAAAGGCGCGTCCCTCACCACAAATATCTCTCTCGCCGGACGCTGTACTGTACTTCTTCCTGAAAATTCCGGTGGTGGTGGCATCTCGCGTAAAATTTCTGACCAACAGGAACGCAAAAAACTTAAGGAACTGATGGCCTCTCTGGATGTTCCCAAAGAGATCAGCCTGATTATTCGTACTGCTGGTGAAGGTCATAATCGTCGGGATATTACCCGTGATATGAACTACTTGTTGAGACTTTGGAAATCCATTGTCGAAAAAACAGGCACAAAAAATGCGCCCATTCTTATCCACGAAGAGGGCGATCTGATTATCCGTACCATTCGGGATCTCTACGCCACTGAAATGTCAGAAATCCTCATCGAAGGCCAAGTTGGCTATCGGCGTGGTAAGAATTTCATGCGTCTTTTGATGCCCAGCTATGTCAAAGTTGTTCAGCCTTATCGGGATTCTATTCCACTATTTACACGGTACAATGTGGACCAACAGATTGAGTCCATGCATGAGAGAAATATTTCTCTGAAATCAGGTGGCTATCTGGTTATTGAGCCCACCGAAGCTATGGTCACTATCGACATCAATTCCGGTAGCGCCACACGCGAAAAAGATATTGAAAGCACGGCATTTAAAACCAATATTCAAGCGGTAGATGAGATTGTACGACAGCTTCGCCTTCGAGATCTTGGCGGACTGATCGTTATCGATTTCATTGATATGGAAGATAAAAAGCACAACCTGGAAGTCGAACGCCGCCTGCGTGAAGCCATTAAGACGGATCGTGCCAAAATTCAGTTGGGCTCAATCTCCCAATTTGGCATTTTGGAGCTGTCCCGACAGCGCATGAAGCCTAACTTTGCCGAAGCCAATCGTAATATCTGTCCAAGGTGCAAAGGCCTGGGCACCATTCGCTCCAACACCTCATCTGCAATTCATCTATTGCGCACAATCGGTTCCGATGTTGCTTCAGGAAAATACTCGAAGCTCCACTATCAAGCACCGGTTGATATTACCAATTTCCTGCTCAACCAAAAACGGCGGGAACTATTTGAACTTGAGTCGGGTAACAATGTTTCCATCATCCTGGAAAGCAACCCAGAACTTGAAACGCCTGATTTCCTAAAAGAATTGACACAAGCGCCTATCTCCACCCCCGCAAAAACCGATTCTGACGACAAAAAAAGCGCTGAAAAAACAGAAATACAGGAAAAAACGGAAACACAGGAACAATCAAAAGAGACCGAACAAACAGCGAGCAGACCCTCTTCAGGACGACGCAGACGGGGCAGACGTGGTCGGCGTAAACCTCAGCAGCCAAACCCAGCAACAAATCAGGCCGAGACAACAACTGAGGAGCAGGATAAGGCCAGCCAAGTTGGCGACCTCTCCGCTAATGCCACACAAACAGCCGTGCCTGGACTCTATGTTCTCTCCTCGAGCACAACAAATACAGCCACTTCTGATACTGGAAAAACGCCTGATACGGAAGAAAAGTCAGCCCGGGATGATAACGATGAAGCAGCGGTGAGCAAATCACCGCGCCCTCGTCGCAAACGGCGTCGCCGCCGGCGTGGCGGCGCGAAGAGCAATCAAAGTGAATCAACACAGCAAGCTCAGGATCAGGCCACAACAAAGCAGCCCATGGCACAACAACCTACGGTACAGCAACCTACGGTACAGCAACCTACGGTACAGAAATCTGCACCCACACCACAAATTGTGGATCTTGCTTCCGTACCACAACCAGATATTCCTCTGACACCACCACCAGTCATACTCGCACCTGTTGCGCCGCGAAAACCGCCAAGAAGAACGCATCGGCCACACAAGAGCAAGAACGTATCTGAAAAACAGAAATCGACACACACCACTTCAAACAAAGTGGATTCCGTGTCTGACATCCAGAAACCAGCACCGTCTACCACAACTGACAAGAGTGTGACAGAAAATCGTCCGTCAACAATAAGTGACTCGCAACCAGGGATGTACAAAATACGGTCGGAGTCCCCCTCTACATCCACAACAAAACCGGTTAAAGCCCCATCAGAAACAACTGCCCGTACAGCATCAACTCCTGCCAAACCAACACCTGTTGCTCCGGCACCTGTTGCTCCGGCACCTGTTGCTCCGGCACCTGTTGCTCCGGCACCTGTTGCTCCGGCACCTGTTGCTCCGGCAA
>JADFWU010000067.1:0-787 GCA_015234045.1 Magnetococcales bacterium | reverse complement strand
ACCTGTTATGGCCCAGCCCGTTACAGCTAAACCAAAGACTGTCAAACCGCGCACGGTGAAACCAAAGCAAGTAAAACCAAAACGTGTACAACCAAAGGTCGTGCAACCAGAGACTGTCAAACCTGTGCCTGTCCAACCGGCAACTGTAAAACCCAAAGCCGTAAAACCAGTATCTGTCAAACCAAAGCCGGCTAAACCAGCAGCCAGGAAAACCTCAGACAAGCCAGCAACCAGAAGAACCGCGAGCAAACCGGCAACCAGAAAAGTCAGTGAGGCTAAGGCAACGAATAATGATGCGAAGCCAAGCGATGCCAGCAGCGCGGACAAACCTGCCCAGAAACCAAAAGCTACGCGCACCCGCCGGAAAAGCACATCTACACGGCGTAAAAGTACGCCAGTCAAGTCCAAAACCAGCACTTCTGGATCAAAAGCAGCCAGCATGGCTACTTCTGACGACAACAAAGCTGAAGCTAAAACACCCGCCAAAAAGAAGCCCAAGGCCAAAGCTAAGAGCAAGAAAGATGCGGTTGCAAGCGACAAAAAAGACTAATAAGTTAAGCGTTTAAGCGTTAACGCAGTTGAATGCATTTTGATAACCGTCATTCCCGCTTTTGTGGGAATGACGGGCATGCCCTCTGATACGTAATTCAACTGGTAAGGGCTGCGCCTTTTTTCCATGTCCTGCGCTCTTTGACTGGAGCATTATAGTCCGATCCAAAATTTGACAATGAATCACAACCTGAGTGGAAGCCCTGGTGATGTTTTTGCGCCGCTTTTGATATGCGAA
>JADFWU010000066.1 GCA_015234045.1 Magnetococcales bacterium | reverse complement strand
AGTCAACCGTTTCAGCCCTGGTGATGTTTTTACTCTGATGATCTGCTTCGCATATCAAAAGCGGCGCAAAAACATCACCAGGGCTTCCATTCAGGTTGTGATTCATTGTCTAATTTCAGATCGAAATCACTATATGAGTGGCCGCATTGCGCGGCCACTTCACGATCACTCTCTTACCAATATTTTTCACGATGCAGACTACCGGGTTCCTTGCGCGTACCAACGGTATAACCACGGCCTGTCAAAAGCGTTTCAGAATCCTCAATCATGCCGGGATTGCCGCACAGAAAAACATGGGTCTGCTCAGGTGTCAGGCTAAATCCACTCAATGATTCCAACTGTGGGTTGGAGATCCAGGCAGTGAGACGGCCTGTTAGCCCGTTCCAGCTTTTATCCTCTTCAGGGCGTGAGATCACAGGCAGGTATTGCAGTGATGGACAGCTGCGTGTCAACGCTTCCAGCTCTCGGCGATAGCCAAGGTCCCAGGAATAGGCGGCACCATGCAGCACAGTGATCTTGCGGACAGGGCATCCTTCACCCAGAGAGATGGTGCGTAGCATGCTGATATACGGTGCCAAACCAGTACCGGTAGCGACCATGAGAATATCTTTATCTCCTGGTACCAGATCCAAGGTAAAATGCCCTGCTGCACCCTTGCCGAGAAAGAGTCTATCCTGTTCCTTGAGATTGAATAGACGCGGTGTAAGCTGTCCGCTGGTTACCAAAGAGAGATAGAATTCCAAAAAACCATCTTCTTGACTTGCAGAGCTGATGGAGTAGGCTCGACGGATCAATCGGTCTGCTTTGGCAGGGTCCAACGGCTCTTCTGCTGCGGCTTCGGGAATTCTTTCCGCATTGCGTTGTAGACCCAAAACAGCAAACTGACCGGGTTTAAACGGGTAGGGCGTGACATCGGGTTTAACTCGAAAAACCGTTAACTGCGGTGTCAAATCCTGACGGCTAACCAGTGTTGCATTATAGGGCGATTCTGTTGCTGGCATTGCGTATCTCCATAAATCGAATTTTTGTGAATGCGCAAACGCTTGTCATATACCATTTATAGCGCTACTTCTGTTACCATAATAAACGAGATGACCAACAAAGCCCGATATTTTTGTAATAGTACAATAATGAAACCTTTGGATCAGCGATCATCCTTGCTGAAAACAGTAACCTCTGACTAAAATATACCCATGGACGATATACAACAGCCTGAAAAATCTGAAGTGGTCCGACTTCTTTTGGAGTTGGAAGGCCGAGTCATGCTCTGTCTGGATGCTACGCGCAAAGAGGTGGAAGTACCACGCCGCTTTGTGAGCGATCCGGGTTTGCGCTTGATTCTCAATAGCAAAATGCCACAGCCTATTGAAATTACAGAAAAGGCCATTGAGTCTGAACTGCGTTTCAGTGGTATTCCACACTACTGTGTCATTCCCTATGGTGCGTTGTGGGGTGCGTTCAATCCAGATACCGGTCACGGTATGTTCTGGCCCAATTCAATGCCCAAGGATATTCGCGAGAATCTGGACATGGACCAAGCGTTCCAGCTCGAAGGGCTCGGAACCATGCCTATGCCGAACCAGGCAGAACTAAAACCTGCTGATCTTGGCCGAAAAGCAGAAAAAAAACCGGTCTTGCAGGTGCTTGATGGCGGACTGCCTAAAGAAAAATCTACGGATGGTTCCAGTAAGCCTGATCCAGATTCACCGAAACCCGGCCCAGGAAAGGGCAAAGGATTTTTGAAACTGGTAGAGTGAGAATGGTTTCAGCAGAGTTGCGGATACAAAAAAACCCCGGGAAATTCCGGGGTTTTTTTTTGACAGAAGCTGGACTCAGAGAGAATCAATCACGCCAGCGAGAAGCACGAACAGTAAATGGACCATAGGATGGAACCGTTTGATTATGCTTACGAAGGTAGAGACGCTCATCCCATTCAGGAAGTTCCAGACGGTCTAGAACTACCATGGTTTGTTGGGTCTTGGGCGGCAGACCTTCATCAGAGTGCTCTTTACGAGATAGTAGACCGATCATTGGGAAACTCCATGTTCAAAAGGATCAACGTTTCCCAATAACACGCAATATGTATACCAAAAGCCTAACATGTTGAAAACTAACGATTATGCTAGCCATATTTAACCAATAATCGCATGTCAGTCAACAGGGTGACACGAAACCGTCAGGGGATCATCTTTTTGAGTTGATCAATTCGGTCTGTTGCACCGGAGCCAACCAGGGTAACCACCATATTTTCAGGTTTAAACAGCTGGGCGGCACTTTGAGCGATATCCTCAGGCGTGAGATGGCGGATGTGATCCCAGGCAGAGGAGAACGACTCTTGCACATTGAATAGTGGATCAGAAACAAAGCGTTCCAGTAGATTACCAGGATGATCCAACGCACTGGTCAGCGAAAAACGCCAGCGATTGTGAACCCGTGTCCATTCGGCTTCATCCGGTGGATGGGTATGCAGTTGGTTCAACTGCTCAAGCAGTGCGTGAAAAACAACCTCCAACTGATCCGGTGCCACGGAGGCACCCAGTTCAAAAGAACCGGTATCAGAAAAGGGTTGGTAACCAGCCCACAGTTCATAGGCCAAGCCTTGTTTTTCCCGAAGTTTGGCCTGAAGACGAGAGGCAAATCCATCATCCAACACCCGTTGAATTGCAGATAGCAGATGCCTTTCAAGTGCGTGATAACCAGCGGTACGAAACGAAAGTGTCAGTAATAACTGAGCATTGCGATCATTAACCGCCTGCCAATGTGGCCCGGATGTGAAAGGGGGTACTGTTTGGAGTTCAGCCGGTGATCCAGCAGGAAAACCGCCCAAAGCCTGTTTGCACAGCGCCACGCAGTGATCTGGTGTGACAGGACCAAAAAAAGCGATTGCCAGGTTGGAACCGGTATAGCACTGTTCTAAAAATCGACGCAAACTCTCTACAGTAACCGCATTGACGCTTTCACGACTGCCCAAAATAGGACGACCAAGGGGATGATCCGGCCAGAGCATTTGAGCGCTGAGAATGGATGAGTTGATCACCTCGCCTTCATCGTTTTCATCCTCACGCATTTCTGAAAGAATGATTTTTCGTTCAGTTTGAAGATCTGAAAAAGCGGGATGGGTGAACATTTCACAAAACGTCAAAAACCCTTCCTGCATATTTTCTGGTGGCAGGGTGACCCAATAGGCATTGGTTTCCTGACCGGTGGAGGCGTTCATATCCGCACCCAGACTTTCAAGATAGGTGTGCAGATCAGTCGGGTCTGGAATGCGTTCGATTCCTTTAAAAATCATATGTTCCAAAAAATGGGCAATGCCGGAATCTTCAGCTGTTTCAAAGCGACTGCCCGCTCTGACCAACAGAGTAATACCAACCTCATGACGCCAGGGCATGGGAAAAACATGCACGGTTAAGCCATTATCCAATGGGATCTGATGGTGTTCCGGTTCGGGCAGTGTAACAGGATCAATCTGAGACTGTTGATATTTGGCTGACCCGGCATGGTTGTGGTTTTCTTGCATGCTATACGCCTTCATCCCTAATACGGCCCTTTGTCAATGTAATTATTTGATCACCAAATAACTTTGCCCGACTTTTCCGGCTTGTCATGGTCACCATGGTTACACCGGTACGGTCACACAGAGCGCGTAATGAATCAGCAAATTCGAGTTCACCGTGATCCGATAGCGCAGAGCCCGGTTCATCGGCCAGAATAATACGCGGTTTGGCTGCCAATACGGATGCCACAGCCACGCGATATCGTTCAGAGGCACTTAACTGGTGTAGTGGGCGCTGCAAATCCATATGCGCCAGACCTGCTTGAGAGAGATAGGCCGCACTGCGGGTTGAATCCAGTTCAACATGATGTGCCAGTGATATTTCCGCACCCACAGTGGCGGTTAGAAACTGTTGGTCAACGTGATCAAACAGCACACCTATCATGTTCGCCCGCTGACGATCGTCTACCGTAGCCAATGATTTGCCAAGCAGGTTTATTATGCCTTGTTTTGGCTGGATAAGACCAGAAAGTAGACGCAAAAGCGTTGATAATCCAGAAGCCTCTTCACCAAGAATGGCAATGCGCTCACCTTCATTAAATTCCAGGTCAAGTGGTCCAAAGGTGATATATTGACTTTGCCAAGTTAGCTGATGGGCTGATAAAATCGCAATACTCATAGAGATGATTTTGACAGCATTGTTCTCATAAGGGCTACGGAAAAAATAGATTATTTCGGAGTGGATTAATATATTTTTTCCGTAGCTCTAAGATCAACTTGTAATCATAGGCTTATGCCATGAACCTGCTCTCAACAGGTATTAAAACAAAGAAATCACAGCGCATAGTATGGCTGGTTCTTTCAGTTTTGTTATTGATTCCATGCTTGATTTATCCGGCTAATGGGATTGCGGAAGCCAACCCATGGCACGCGACGACATTAAAACGGGACACTCTGACTGCGCTGATGGATAAGGCAAAAATCAGCCTGGATGAATTGGATAAACAGAAAGATTTACCCGCTGAAACGCTTTCCCATCACCGCGCAGCTCTTCAGGAACATCTTACTCTGCTCACAGAGCTTATCAGTATCATTGATCGCGCTAATGAGATTGATGAAATGGATAAGGTGCGTCCCAATGAGATGGCGCGTCTTGAAAAAGAGCTGAATCGCTATCACAGTTTGCCGGATCTGATACCACCGACCAATCCCGACCAGAAAATTTTTCAAAAAACCTGGGATGAGCTTTCAGAACGTCTTGCCCTGGTGGATGTGCTCAGTAGGGAAGTCCGGGATCGTGAGAATTTTCTGACGGATCTGCCGGTTCGGATCAGTCAGAGTCAAACGCGCCTGGAGACTGCACAGAAGCAGTTGGAAGTGCTGCAAACAGAATATGATCAGGAGAAGAAGGAGTCACGCAAAGCGGTATTGCGTCAGCAGTTGGACAATACACATCTACTGGTGCGTTTGGCGCGAGAGCGATTAATGCTCTGGGAACGCGAAGAGGCTTTCGAACGCACTCACAGTGCGTTTCGTGAACGGGAACTGGAGTTGGCGCGGGTGCGCCATCAACGTCAGGCAGACTATTTCGCCCTCTATCAGGATGCGTTGAAGGTTCAGCAGAGTGTTGAAGCTGAGGAACATAAAAAGGCGTTGGCACAAAAGGAGAAAGACGCTCTCACAGCACAGGATCCTTGGGAACGCCTGCTCAATGACCGAGAAGCCGAGGTGTTACGGGTTCAAGCGAATCTGGTAGATATGGAGCGTTTTAAAGCTCAGTTGGCCACCGAGACCCTATCACAAGAAGCCACTTCAAAGAGCGAAAAAGAGGAGCTGCTGAATTTAAAGAATCTGGTGGAACTGGCCGGAGCGCGTGGTCCGGTGGCCGAAGTGCTCAAGGATACCTTCAGTCGTATTAAACCGCGTCGAAAAGCGCTGAAATTGGCCTTCAAAGGCGATATGCGCCGCACTTTGAACCAGTATCAAGACCGTTTGGCTCAAGTGGGCAATCTGCTTTTCAACCTGGAAGGTCATTGGAAGCGCAGTATTGATCGTATTATCCGAACGCTGCCCGTTGAAGAAGAGCGCCGCTTTGGTGATAAAAGCGATAAATTAAAAAGAGAGTACCGTCAGTTGCTCGGTCAGGAAAGACGCTTGTTGCGCGATGTGATGACCGATGCTCAGAAACTGGAATTGGTGATTGAAGAGCGCAATAAAACCCTGAATAGACTGGAACAGGTGGTGCTTTCACGGATTTTCTGGATTCAGGATGCCCAGCCGTACCAATTTCAAACCCTGTTGACCATTCTGGATGAAATGCTCTCTTTGGATGGGCGTATTTCGATTCTCTCTTGGTGGTTGTCGATCATTTCAACAGAGATGGTCAAACGGCTCTGGTCATTGATCATTGAACCTTCTTCATTGCTACAAGGAGCCTTTTTATTTGGATTGCTCCCTGCATTATTGCTCTATTTTCGCAAGCGTCTCAAGCTGTGGGTTCAACAGCGGGCCGATGATCGGGAAACGGTGAGAGAAAGTTTTGGCGGTCGTTTCATCGTTGTTGTGGCGGCTGTGGTGGGATCACTGTTTTTCCCGCTCTATCTGGTAATGGCTGGTTTAACCTTTGGTGCCTCAGATCTGCCCGGTGATTTGGGTTTGGTTACAGAGAGTGTATTCTTTCATTTTGCAGCCTTTTTTCCTATCTGGTTTCTCAGTCGGCTTCTGTTTGGTCCCTCTGGCATCATGGAAGTTCATTTCAACATGCCAGAGGATATGGCTGCTACGCTACGTAGCGGTTTGAATGTCGCATCATTGGGTTATTTCTCTTTTCTACTGCCTTGGAGTGTGTTGCAGGAGCATCCCTTTAACTTTGAAGCACTGCCGCGCCTTGGTTTTACTCTCTTTGAAGGGGCTTTGATTCTGGCGATTTACCAGGTGATCAGGCCTGGTTCGCCACTGATTCGTCGGGCCTTTGCCAGTAAAAGTAGTGGTGCGGCGCAGAAATCCGCCAGCTTGTTGGATCGCCACTGGCCGAAGATTTCCTGGATATTGATTCTGTTCATGGTGGTGATGCTGGTTTTGGATATGGCTGGATATCGCTTTGGTGCAAAGTGGTTGGCCATCAATGGACTGCTCTCTCTGGCGACACTGTTTGCTTTGATCGGCATCTATCGCCTGCTGATGGCGGGTGTGCAACGGCTGGTTGTTCGGCGCAATTTGACTCGGAAGGCGTTGGGACAGGTGGGCGGTGATCCTGGTGCAGGCTTCCGCCTGCTTAAGCAGGCGCGTCATCTGCTCTGGATGGTATTGAGCCTTACTGGATTTTGGCTGTTGGCCCGCTATTGGGGTATTAATCAAGCGGCGTTGGACTCCCTTCAGCAACAGGCGCTGTTCAGTGTGTCGGATGCCAGCGGTGGTGTGTTGTTTGTCACTGTTGCGGATTTGATGTTCTTCTTGCTCACTCTGGCGGTAACCATCTGGTTTTTGCGTCAACTGCCAACGCTGTTTGAGTTGTTGATCTATCCACGCATGCGCGAAGATCAGAGCATGCGCTATGCCGTGCTGACCATAACGCGCTACACGTTGTTCATTGTGGGCTTTATCTTTTCGTTATCTTTCCTGCATTTGGATTACAGCAAAGTTGGTTGGTTGGTTGCAGCCATGAGTGTGGGGTTGGGCTTTGGTCTTCAGGAGATCGTAGCGAACTTTGTCAGTGGTATTATCCTGCTGATTGAGCGTCCTATCGGTGTGGGTGATGCTATTTCCATCGGTCCCTCAGGCGAGATGGCCCGTGTTACCAACATCAACATCCGCGCGACCACAGTGCGCAATATGAGCCGTCAGGAGATCATCGTTCCCAACCGAACCTTAATCACTCAGGATGTGGTGAACTGGACACGCTCCGATGCAATATTGCGTATTATGATGCCGATTGGTGTCTCCTATAACAGCGATATCGGCAAAGTGCGCCGTGTTCTCAACGACTTGGTCAGTACACAATCGGGCGTTCTCAAAGATCCTGCTCCGCAAATATTTTTCATGAACTATGGAATGAGTTCATTGGATTTCCAAGTTCGTGTATTCCTACCCAATCCCGACTTGCGTAATATCGTCCGTGACCGTCTGAATGACCGCATCTTCCGAGAGTTCAAAAAAGAGGGCATAGAGATCCCCTTCCCACAACAGGATCTGCATATTCGGTCTGTTGAGGAGTCTGTGGTTTTTCAGGGAGCGGTGCAAGGGAAGGTGCAGGAGGAGAAGACACAGGTGGAAAAGGTTCAGGAGGAGAAGATGCAGGTGGAAAAGGTTCAGGAGGAGAAGATGCAGGTGGAAAAAGTTCAGGAGAAGAGGGTCGAAAAAGAATAGATTATTGATTGGTGGGCTTGGATATATTGTTTTTGAAGTCAAGTAAGAACTGTACAAGATGGTGAAGCGAGGTGCTGGGATTTTAAGCCTCCGGCGGAATTCCCGGAGGCTTAATTCGTTGTTTTTAGGGGGGTTGCGTTTTAAAAACATCAATATTTATTTTGGTTGAACCGTTATTTCTGCATTTTGAGCCTTAATTGTAGTAGTCGCTTGATGATTTGTTGTTTGGTTATTGGCTATTTGTGAATCAGAATTGCTATTCAGTCCTATACAAGTTCTACGCCAAACAACTTCCTTTCTAGCTAGTTCAGAAATAACTCCGTTGATAAACTTTTGACTTCCACCGATTGGATTATAGATACCAACGATTCTCGGCGTTACATTTGTTTCATCACTTGTGACCAGTGCTTTAATTGAACCTAGAGCAAGAATCGAATTTTGTATGGTCGTTTGATTTAGTTCACTTGGCAGGGGAAGGGTCGTTGAAATGCTTTTCCCTGTAACACCTAATGTCTGGACGATTAAAGAACCTGTTAAATTTCCTGCTGCTGCTTCTGCGGCAATAGCAGGTAGTCCAGACAAATTAACCTGTCCATTTAATACAAGAAGATTGGCTGTTAACCTTAGTCCGACACCTACATATACAGGTATTGTAACACGCTGAAACTGATCTTCCTTAACAGCCTTTTCCCTAAAGTAATCCCTGGTTGCTCCACTATTATAGTAGATATCGCTTTCTGGATCTATAAGTACCTCGTACTGAGTTGTTATATTGTCAGGAACTTCTTCATATAGATTTATTAATTCGCCAACTGTATATTTCTTTATATTTTCATCAGGAAATATACTTTGTGTATCATCTTTCACCTGAGTCACAGTTCTCTTAACATAAAAACTTGCTCGTGAAGTATCCGTGTTCATATAGTCCAAAATTATTTGGTAGGATTTTCCCTCATAGCCAACTGTAGCTGGACCGTAACTTGAATTGCCTTTTGAGTCATATTGAGCAACAGCAATTCTAACAGTTTGGTCTGGAAGTAGTTTCAATATAGTTTGTTGTGTTATGTTTGTTTCTGAAAGATTTCCCGACACTTTTTCATAACAATTTTTATTGTGTTCTGTTAAAATAGGTAAAGGGTCAAATGGGATGTAGCCATAAGACGTAACATTTTCAGCGTAAGTTTTTGGTAGTTGCTGCATTGAGCCACATCCGACCAAAAATGCTGATATTATAAATGGAAATATAGCTTTTACGAACATCATTCAATCCTATATTTAAGAGAATGGTAATTGGTTTTTGACCTTAAGTAGATATTAAATTTACAACATATAGTTAGTCAACGAATAAAATATGAAATTGCGATAATGATTCACTTAAAAGAATTATCTCATTGAAAATTAATAAATATCTGTTTCAGATTTAACAAATGGTTTGCTCCTATGATGCAGTCTATTTGTTTTTCAGCGAGGTGCAGAAATTGCTACTTATTTATTGTTAAATAGTGTTTTTTTTTGCTAAATTACATGATTTTCATTAACGCATCCCAAACTAAATGCACCTGCCTGCGTGTGTTCTCCAAATCTCCACCATTATCCACCACCCAATCCGCCTGCTTGATTTTTTCCGCTTCAGGCATTTGACGGGCCAGTAGTTTTTTTCTTAGCTCTGGGTCCATGGGGCGGTCTTTGATGCGTAGTGCCTGTTGATTGCCGCAGGACACCACAACCACCTTGTCACACCGTTTTTGTGCCTCTGTTTCGAATAGTAGTGGAATATCCAATATAATAATGCAGTTGGGGTCTTTGGACTGCCATTTATCGATCCTGATTTGTTGGATCTGGCGGATTCTGGGATGGATGATCTGTTCCAGTGCTTTTCTATTTTCTGGGTCTTGTGAGACCACTTTGCCCATCTCTTTTCGGTCCAGTTCGCCTTGCTGGGTGAGTATGGTGGGGCCGAATTTTTTTACGGTCTCTTTAAGTCCATCACTGCCCACAGCGACCACTTCTCTGGCTAATTTATCTGAGTCCAAAAGATAGGCACCAAGTTCGGTAAATAGTTGAGCAACTGTGCTTTTTCCACATCCCATGGAGCCAGTTAAGCCGATGATCATTTGATTATTTCTTCCACAGTTAAAAAAATCCCTTCAGCTTTTTTACATAAGGCCGATGAGAAAGAGTAAGGGAAACGAGACGCAAGGAGACGCCCAAGAAGGAGCTGGGGAATTTCCATGCTTAATGCTACGCAAATGGAACTATTGCATCAATATGCATCCAAAGGCCGCGAACGTGATGGTATCACGGTTCATTCGGATTCGAATGCCATGAGTCAGGCCGCCAGAGTGGCGATTCTGACCGAACAGAATAGTAACAGTCCTGAGAATGATTTCCAGGCTGTATTGGATAAAGCCCTTAAACAAGGCGATGGCGATTGATTCAACGATTGAGTATGTAAAAGTATTTCAATGAATTGGGTCAACAGCCGCAATGCGTCTGCATGTCATAAGTTCCAGGAAGAGAGCTATGGCGATGTGGCGAAATCAGGCAGTTCGACACTGTACCAATTATCATGAACAGGAGGGCTTAATCCTTCTGATTCATCGTCACGATTGGTACAGAATAAAAAAAGATCGAACGCCATGAATCTTATCGAAAAGTAAAAAAGAGCTTTCGGTAAGCGGGTGGAGAGAGTGCTCTTCATCTTTGATTTATTGCGAGGAGATGACCCATGTTGACAGTCCATCAGCAGAGTTCTGCTATGCTGGATTTGTACAGAACGCCCGAGGGCACCAAGGGGATCAGTGCCATGCGCCGATCCACCATGGTTAAGGAAACCGATGGTGACATGACCCGAATCTATATGGAGGATGTGGTTTCAGTAACCGCATTTGTCGATATTGAACGGGCCAATGAGACCATGATCGATAAGATCGTGGCCCAATTGAATGCGCACCTTGAAGAGAGCGAGGGTTTCCAGCCGATCGAGGATCTGAATCCAGCAGATCACACCCCGGAGAAGACCGCTGAATTTATTGTTGCCTCAGCCACCGGCTTTTTCAGCGCCTATACTGAGAACCATTCCGATGAAGAGAGCCAAGCGGTTCTTGATGGGTTTGTAGGTCTGATCCGGGGTGCCATCAATGAGGGATTCCGTCAGGCACGTTCCATCCTGCAAGGTATGGACGTGTTGAACGGTTCCATCAAGGGCGGGGTTGATCTGACCCAGCGATTGGTCAATGAAGGATTGGATAAATTCTATCAGGATCAAATCGCTATGTTCCAAGATGTGACCGATAGTGATATGGCTGAAGTGGACGACGCTGCATAGCTGAATAATTTATAGAACACCCGAAATCGTTTCCACCGGTGTTACTGCAATAGACTCCACTCCGCAAAGTGATGCAGTGGCATTGGTGGCAACGAGAACCGGTCAGAGGTTGTTGGCCCTCCCTCTGACCGGCTTTATCGTATGGCGTTAGATTTTACCTGCTACTTTTTCGGCCGCTTCCAATGTTTTATCAATAACCGTTTCATCATGCGCACCGGAAACGAAACCCGCTTCAAAAGCACTGGGTGCCAGATAAACACCGGCATCCAACATGCCATGAAACCAGCGATTAAACCGTTTCCCATCACATGCGGCAGAGTGGGCAAAGTTATCCACGCTGTTTTGATCGGTAAAGAACAGGCCGAACATGGTGCCTTGCTGGGCACAAACATGCGCTACACCCGCTTTAGTGAAGATGGATGAAAAACCGTCCACAAGCCGCTTGGTTGCCGCGCCCACTCGATCATAAAATCCCGGTTCACAGATTAGATTAAGCGTAGCCAGTCCCGCAGCGGTTGCCAGTGGATTTCCCGATAGCGTACCGGCTTGATAGATAGGTCCCGCTGGTGAGATCTGTTCCATAAGGTCTTTACGTCCACCATACGCGCCTACAGGCAGTCCACCGCCGATCACCTTACCAAGCGTAATCAGGTCAGGTTGAACATCGTAAACCGCTTGAGCACCGCCCAGCGCCACGCGGAAGCCGGTCATTACCTCATCAAAGATCAAAATTGCGCCATGTTTGCTACAGATACGCCTTAACCCTTGCAGATATCCCGGTTTCGGCAGAATACAGCCCATATTACCGGCTACGGGTTCAACAATAATCGCAGCGATTTCGGACCCTTGTTTGGAGAATAGTTTTTCAACGGCTTCAAGGTCATTGAAGGGCAGAGTAAGGGTATCCTTTGCTGTCGCTTCAGGCACACCGGGTGAAGAGGGCACGCCAAATGTAGCGGCACCAGACCCCGCAGCCACCAATAGACTATCCGCATGACCGTGATAACACCCTTCAAACTTGAGAATAGCATCACGACCAGTAGCGCCACGTGCCAAACGCAAGGCGCTCATGGTGGCTTCAGTACCGGAGTTGACCAGACGAACCATCTCAACACTGGGCACAACTTCAATGATTTTCTGAGCCAAGGTGATCTCAGCCTCAGTGGGCGCACCATAGGAGCTACCGCGACCGGCCGCGGATCGAATGGCTTCAACAACATCAGGGTGTGTGTGTCCGACGATCATCGGACCCCAGGAACCAACATAATCCAGGTAGGTATTTCCATCCACATCAGTGATTGTGGCACCTTTTGCGCTCTGAATAAACCGAGGCGTTCCACCAACGGACTTAAACGCCCGAACTGGACTGTTGACACCTCCAGGAATCATGGTTTGTGCCTGGTTGAAAAGATCCTCTGAACGGGTCATTCATGTTCTCCGTTGGTTGTAAGTCATCTTAAAGGGGCGCGGAAAAAATATTTCAGTGCTATCCCACTTTCATGGAATATTCAAGCGCTCGAAGGATTTCCGTAGCGATTTCACTGCGTTTTTTTTCTTCAATATCCACCACGATATCAGCGGCCTGCTCATAGAAGGGCATGCGGCGAACCATTATCTCTTCTGCTGACTCTATTTCACTCAGGCTTGGTCGGCCAGCGTCTTTAGCCACTTTGGCAGCCAAGCGTGGAATATCGCCTTTCAGCCATATGATTGTGCAGTTTTTCTTCAAGGCATCCATTTTTCGGCTGCTGTAGATCTCTTTACCGGATTGATCCAGATCCACGATCACGCCACCACCACAATCAATGATCGCCTTATCCAGTGCGGCACATTTGGCAATAACGGCATATTCCATATCCCGAAATCCGCGCCAATCGCCCTTACTGTTTGCTACAATATCAGGAATACTCAGTCCATTGTTTTCATAGGATATCAAAAGATCCGTACTGAGCACCGGCCACTTGGTTTTGACCGAAAGACGGCGAGAAATATTGGATTTCCCAGTGCTGCGCATACCAATCAGAGCAATATTCATGGTTCATTATCTCCGGGAGGCGAATTGATAGAGCGATGGAGCTTTAGAAGGATCAGAATGATAGGAAAGCTGTGGAATAATAGATCAAAGATATCAATAGGCTTGGAGAGTGTGCCTTGAAAGAGCATGCGTAATTTTTCAAATAGATGCGGCTCTGGTTTAAATGGCGCAGAGCCGAGAAACAGGGCCATGATCAGCAATAAGGACCACTCCAGGCGGTCAATAAATCCCCAAAGGCCACCGGCTTTTTTTTCAGGCTGTGTCATAATAGTACTCTTTGAATCGAAGTTGATACCATGCAAATAGGATACTCTCTCAATAGGCCAGAGAACAGCCGGAAAAGCGTTGACCAGGGTCTTGAACAGGTTAAAATAAAGATCTGAAGGGTAAAACTGAGCCC
>JADFWU010000065.1 GCA_015234045.1 Magnetococcales bacterium | reverse complement strand
ATGCCGAAGGCATAGCCGCGAAGCGGCGCAAAAACATCACCAGAGTTTCCACTCAGGTTGTAATTCATTGTCTAATTTGGGGTCGAAATGACCATATCAACGCAGTGATGCATAAAAGTGCATCAGGGCGATTAACTCAGTGTGCGGGCGTTCTTTGATGAACGAACGCATTTTTTTTGGCATGGGCCAGGCAGTGTTATTTGTTTTGAACTGATCAAGGCGAGAGAGTAAATAGTCTAACCGTTGTCCAGCCAGACGCGGTTGATCATCGGTTTGGTCATAGCCCTGTTTTTCATGGCAGCGATTGCATTTTCCGATCAGATCGGCACCTTGGCGGGCCAGTGTGGGATTGACTGTCTGCTGTGGGGATTGCCATTTTTGTTGGTTATAATGCACGGCGAATTGCAGAATCTGATCATCGCTGAATGGGCCGTGATGGGCGGTGATGGTGCTGGGGCGCTCTTTGTGGTTGAATTGCTGCATCACATCGCGTAGATGGGCAACCGGCATGGAGGCGATTACCGGTGTTTGTGGATTGGGTGACAGCCCATCACGTCCATGACAGTCTGGGCATGACCAGCTTTTGATGTCTTGATCGGTGATGGTGGCTGTGGGTTTGGGCAGCCACCATGCATTGGCATGACCGAGCAGAGGAATAAGCAGTGTGATCAATCCAACTATTCCAGAGAGTGTCTTCATTGATCTTGTCCGATATTACAAAATATATTGTGACAGATCTTGATCCTTTGCCAAGTCACTCAACTGGTTATGCACATATTCGGCATCAACCTCTACATCTTCACCATGTCGATCAGGTGCAGTAAATGACAGTTCATCTAACAATTTTTCCATCACCGTATGCAGCCGACGTGCACCGATATTTTCAGTGCTCTCATTGACTTGTGCAGCCGTATCAGCAATCGCGCGAATACCCTCTTTGTTAAATGATAGATTCACACGCTCAGTATTGAGCAGTGCAGTGTATTGACGCGTGAGGGCATTTTCTGGCTCAGTCAGAATCCGGTAGAAATCATCAGCATTGAGATTGTCCAGTTCGACACGGATGGGCAGACGGCCTTGAAGTTCTGGCAGTAGATCCGAAGGTTTTGCCAGTTGGAAAGCACCAGATGCGATAAACAAAATGTGATCGGTTTTGACCATACCATATTTGGTAGAAACCGTGGTTCCTTCCACTAACGGCAGAAGGTCGCGTTGAACGCCTTCTCTGGAGACATCGCCACCACTTCCGCCACCCATGGCTGAGTGCCGGGCGCACACTTTGTCCAACTCATCCAGAAACACGATACCGGATTGTTCAACCCGTGCAACGGCACTGTTTTTGGCCTGATCGCTATCCACCAGCTTACCGGCTTCTTCGTCAGCGAGCAGTTCCAGTGCGTCTTTGATCTTCAAACGGCGCGGTTTTGTCCGGCCACCCAACATATTGCCCAACATGTCCTGAATATTGATTCCTTCCATACCTTGGGGCGTAAATACCTCAAGGGTAGGACCGGATTGGGCTTGTTGGATGTCGATCTCAATTTCACGGTCATCCAGACGGCCTTCCCGAAGCTGTTTTCTGAGCTTTTGACGGGTAGCTTCGTTGTCTGGTGACGGTGTTGGTGTCGATGGTGGTGTATCTGAGTTCTCATCGCTGTTGAACAGGGCACCAAACGGGTTAGCACTGCTTTTATTGGGCGCTGGAGGTGGTAATAGCACATCCAGAATCCGGTCTTCAGCGCGATCTTCCGCAGCGCGGCGCACACCCTTTTTTGACTCTTCCATGGTCATTTTGACCGCCATATCCACCAGATCCCGGATGATGGACTCCACATCACGGCCCACATAACCGACCTCAGTAAACTTGGTGGCTTCCACTTTCATGAACGGTGCGTTAGCCAGTTTGGCCAGTCGGCGGGCGATTTCTGTTTTGCCGACACCGGTTGGACCGATCATCAGGATGTTTTTCGGGTAGACTTCTTCGCGCATGGCAGGATCTAATTGCTGACGCCGCCAGCGATTACGCAGAGCAACGGCAACAGCCCGTTTAGCGTCATTTTGTCCGATAATGAATCGGTCCAGTTCAGAGACGATTTCGCGGGGGGTGAATTCGGACATGAGGGCCTCAGAGTTCAACAAAAACCAGGTTAGGATTGGTATAGATGCAGATATCCGCAGCAATAAGAAGGGATTTTTCAGTGATTTCCCGTGCGGACAGTTCAGTATTTTCATACAGTGCTTTGGCGGCAGACTGGGCGTAGACACCGCCAGAGCCAATGGCCAAAATGCCTTGTTCCGGCTCAAGCACATCACCCGTGCCTGAAAGCAGGAGGCTTTGATTTTTATCCGCCACTGCCAACATGGCTTCAAGGCGGCGCAACATACGATCGGTGCGCCAATCTTTAGCCAGTTCCACAGCGGCTCGGGTCAGGTGGCCACCATGTTTGGAGAGTTTGGCTTCAAACCGCTCCAACAGTGTAAAAGCATCGGCCGTAGAGCCTGCAAAACCGGCCAGTATGTTATATTCAGACAGAATCCGTACTTTTTGGGCATTGCCTTTGACGACAGTATTACCGAGCGAGACCTGTCCATCACCGCCCATGACCACTTGGCCATTGCGCCGTACAGAGAGAATTGTGGTGCCGTGAAACATGGAGTACTCCAAAAGGATATGACCAAGGATAAGGGAGAAGCCCCTTACTTGGATGATCCATGATGATAAAGTTCAATTGCGCATGGTGAAGGGGAACGAAAAAAAATGCAAGGCGCACCGGCTTATGAAACACTCACTGATGATCAGTTGGCACAACGCATTCTCAAATTATTGCACTCCGGTGATGAAAAAAAGGCAACGCGGGTGATGGCGTTTTCTCTTCTGTATCGGAAAATTTATGGTCGAAAATTGGATAAAGTGGCAGAAAAGCGATTGTTGATGGTTTTGGATAAATTGATGCAGGAAAAATTGGTTGGGCGTTATCCTGATATCGGTGTGGCCGAGCCACCTTATTTTGCCATTATTCCCGATTCAGAATAGTGCTGAAATGGTCGGGAGCCAAGCAGGACATGATGCATTGAATATCTGGCTGGTGACTGTTGGTGAGCCGTTGCCTGGTGATCACTTTTCCGATGGTTCCGAGCGTCTGTTACGGGCCGGTGTCTTGGCGCAACGTCTGACACTGGCTGGACATTGCGTCACATGGTGGACCTCCTGTTTTGATCACGCCAATAGACGGTATCGACGAGCGCCAAACAGTCGGGAGATGGTGTCATGGTCAGCACAGGACGGGCGAATTCCGGTCGAAAAGGAGAATGTACGCAGCACAGCGTGTGTTTTTCTGGGCGGTACAGCTTATCACGGTACGGTTTCACCACGGCGCATTCTGCATAACATCACCACGGCACATCACTTCAATAAGCAGGTCCAAGGTCAAAAGAGACCAGATCTGATTCTTACTTCCATGCCGACAATTGAGTTAGCCGAAGCGGCGGTTTTATACGGTGTGCGCCACGATGTGCCGGTGGTGGTGGATATCCGCGATCTTTGGCCGGATCTGTTTGAGACGGTAATGCCGGTTGTGTTGAGACCGTTACTCAAGCCGGTACTGTCTTATTACCATCGAAAAATTGCTCGAATCTGTTCGAAAGCAACCGCATTGACCGGCAACAGTCCACATTTTGTCCAGTGGGGTCAGCGCCATGGACAGCGCGGTGATCAAGCAGAGGATCAGTGGTTTCCTTTTGGCTATCAACGGGCGCTGTTTTCCAAAGAGCAGGGGCGTGCAGCCCGGGATTTCTGGCATGCTCACGGAGTGACGGGTAGGCATTTTACTATCGTCTTTTTTGGCACCATGGGGCGATTTGCCAAATTGGCTCCTTTTGTTCAATTGGGAGACAGGCTTGATAACTGTGCCATTCAATGGGTGTTTTGTGGAGATGGGCCAAACCGGACGGTATTGATGGATTCTGCTCAAGATCTGGCCGGGCAAAGGGTGTTTCCCGGCTGGGTGAGTGGTACACAAATACAGGTGCTGATGGCTATGGCGGATATGGGGATAGTGCCTTATGAGAACGATCCCAATTACCGTGACAATCTGCCCAACAAGCCCATCGAATATCTCTCCGGCGGGGTGCCGATTCTCTCTTCAGTAGACGGGTATCTGGGGGCTTTAATCCGTCAATCGGGTTGTGGAGTAGTGATCAATCCCAATGATTTGGAGGTCGCAGCGCAACAGATCAGGGCATATATTGCCGATAACGATCGGCAACAGGATGCTAAGAATGGGGCGCGTGCTCTATTTGAGTCACAATTTAATGCTGACCGGGTGTATGGGCAGATGCAAAGCTGGCTGGAGAATTTGGCAAGGCCGATTTTACGTTAAGCAGGCGTTACAGCCCTGGTGATATTTTTGCTCTGATGATCTGCTTTGCATATCAAAAGCGGCGCAAAAACATCACCAGGGCTTCCACTCAGTTGTGATTTATTGTCAAATTTTGGATCGAAATTACTCTATCTCATAGTTGATGAATCAAAAATTGATGATGCTGTGCGCGATTGGTTACACAAATGTGATAAGTGTTATGTATCTATGTAATTTCATGAAGTTTTTTTAGGGTAAAAAATGAGCGGTGTGTAACAGTGATTTAGGAAAAAAGCGCTTTTGTTGTTGAAAAAGCAAGGCCGGATAAATGTTTTTTTTATTCAAACATATCAATTGGTTGAAATAAATTATACAGGTTTGGTTTAGTAGTAATTGGGTGAGTGGACAGCGAAAATCGACTTGACAGAGAAGTTCGTATGTGAAACTCTACATTTTCTTAGAGGAGGTTTTTAAATTGGAAAGAACCTTCTGACGCAACCTTTAGAACAAGGCATCACTGAAATGGCAGAACGCGAAACAGGAACCGTTAAATGGTTCAACGATGAGAAAGGCTTTGGCTTCATTCAACGCGATCAGGGTGGTGACGTGTTCGTCCACCATTCGGCGATCCAATCTCAAGGCTTTAGAAGCCTGAGTGAAGGCCAAAAAGTGGAATTCAGTGTCAGTGCTGGTCCCAAAGGGGATAAAGCTGACGAAGTCGTACCCGTGTAACAACGGTTATTCACGCTGCGGCCTGGGCATTGGTTCAGGCCGTGGTGTCTCCTTCCTTTGTAGTGTCCAATCTTTTTAGTTCTCTCTTATTTTACATATTTATACAGTCAATATCGGTCTGCGTGCATGTGGTCACCGTGCTATGAATGGTATAGTGATTTCGTCTAAAATTTGAACAGTCAGTCGTTCCATCCCTGGTGATGTTTTTGCTCTGATGATCTGCTTCGCATATCAAAATCGGCGCAAAACCATCACCAGGGCTTCCACTCAGGTTGTGATTCATTGTCTAATTTCGGATCGAGATCACTCTACGTTCCTACCATTGTGTGTCTGTCGTATAATTTTGACATTTTGGAAACTAATGTAAACGGTCGTTGTCGTTGTGAGGTTGATAGGGTTTTGATTCCGGGGGGGATTGTCGGAGAGGGGGAGTCATGGATTTAGTGCTGTTGTTGTTTATTGGTGGTAGTTTGGCAGGGATTGCGCTGGGAGTGTATGGCGTGGTGCGTCCACGGGTGCAGACCGAGGTGTTGACACAGGGAGTTAAGGATGTTTTGCCTTTTCTTTTCAAGCCATTGCGTCTTGAGCGTTGGGTCTATCGGCACAATCGTTGGTTTGGCTGGTTTATCTTTCTGGGGTCGCTGATTTCGCTGTTTGTGTTGTGGCTCTGGGTGGGTTCCTGGTTGCTTCATCCTATGCGAATGGAAGGGGAGAATGTACTGGCGTTGGTGATATATCAGACGCTGTTTCTGTTCTTTCTGTCTGGAATACTTTTTGCATTACTGATCAGTGTATTCATCATCGTTCGTCCTTCTCTGTTGAAGCCTTTTGAGGCTTGGGCCAATACACCCTTGACTCGGGAGCGCATCCAGAGGGCGCTGCGGCGTATTCGTAGCTCCTGGTTAGGACGCGTTGTTCAGTATCCGCGTTTATCAGCGGGTGTTGTGGCGCTGGTGAGTGCGATTTCGCTGGTTTTGTTGATTCGGTTGTGGTATAGTATTAATGGGTGATTCTAACCTTGATTGTCTGGCTGCGGCTGACTGTTCAGGGATGAGTCGCTCATCCTTTTAAATATGGACTGCGGTCCAAGTCAGGAGAATGAACCATGAAAACCATCGTGAACAAAAAACAGCGTCGCCAGGCCGGTTTTACCATGATCGAATTGATCATGGTTATCGTGATCCTCGGCATTCTTTCCGCCGTTGCCGCACCGAAGTTTCTTGATATCTCAGGGGATGCTAGAGCTGCCGCTACGGATAGCATGCACGGTGCTTTCCAGTCCGCATTCAACATGGCCTTTGCTGCCCATCGCGCCGCTGGTTTGACTGCTGATTCTGGTACGGGTGATACTCAGTATGTTACCGACTGTGATTCAGCCAAAAATTACCTTGATGGTGGTGCTTGGCCCAACAATGTTAGCTGTGACACAGGAGTCATCACTTATCCTGACGCAAGAACATCTACCATCACAGCTGAAGATGCTGATTCGGCAGCTCAGTTGAGTTCCATCTAGTAAACAACGATGATTTTCCTGCCTTGAATGCCTGAAGAAGGCTGATAGAGATGGGATTTTCACGCACGACTCTGTGGACCGGCTAAACCGGTCCACAGCTTCATTTCCACACCGTCCGGCCCTGGATGGTTGACCATCTCAAATCCGTCCGTTCGAGCAGTTTGGGGAGCGAATCGCGGATCCGGGCCAACGGGCTTTGGAGAAGCTGATGAAACAAGCTGGTTTTACCATGATGGAGATGATTATCACCATCACGATCATGGGGCTGCTTACCGCTACCCTGGCGATTCCCTATTTTTCCGCAGATAGTCTCAGTATAAGTGACAATAAGTTGAGCAAAGATTTGCGCCGTACTCAGCACTTTGCTGTCGAGGATGGTGGCAGTAATGCCTACTCTATTGGTCGCAGTGCCAGCGGGACAAACAGTTATGAAATTACCGATCCTGCCGGTGCTGTATTGGATACAATAACCTTTTCCGATACCACAGTAATTTCTAATTTCAGCTGTGATTTTAATCGCATCGGTGTGCCATCCTGTACCGGCGCTTCTCCGATAACCATTACAGCTGCTGATGGCAGTGGTGTGAGTGTTACCATCAACCCGGTCACTGGCTTCTCAACCTGGACGAGTTTTTAATCATGGCGATCCGACATAGAGGCAACAACGCATCATCGGGTTTTACCTTGATTGAAATCGTGATTACCATCGTGGTGGGTGGAATCGTGGTTGCGGGTTTGGCCTCGGTACTCAACCAAATGATGGCAAATGCGGTGGTTCCGCGTAGCATTACTCAGGCTGCTTTTTTGGCCCAAGAGCGGATGGAAGAGGTATACTTTACCAAAAGGTCTGCTGGATTTGATAGTTTGGTCAGCGCGTCATTTGGTGATGAAACGCCTATTGATGCTGATTTCTCAAGCTATAATCGCTATGTTATTATTGAAGATGATGAAGCGACCGCTTGTTCAGCCTATGATCCAGGAGATTGCAAACTCATCACGGTGACGGTCAATGATGCCGGTGATGATTCAGTCATCGTCAGTATTAACTATACCTTTGCAAGGAATTGAATGATGGCACTGCGTGATCATGGTAAAGGTAAATGGGGCTTTACTCTGATGGAGATGATTATTTCCATTACAGTTTTGGCAACCATTTCTGCACTGCTCTATCCCATTATTTCCATTGCAGGTAAGACGCTGGTATTAGTCGGTGATCTGGATAGTTCAATTAAAGAAGGTAGCATTGCCATGCACCGCATGAGCCGAGAGTTGATTGAAGCGGAACGAACTGGCCTTACAATCAGTCCAAGTGATGAGATCTCCTTTCAGTATGATGGTAATACGATGCGCTATTATCTGGATGGAACGAATCTGACCATTGATATGAATGGTAGTACTGGTGTGCTGGCTGAAGGAATAACCAATCTCCAATTCAGCTATGATACCGCAGATCCGAACACTTTGAACTACGTGCGAATTGCCCTGACTGCTACGGATGGTGATGCAATTCTGCCGTTAAGGACGACTGTCTACCCGAGGGATTTCTAATGAACGGACGATATGGCGAACAGGGCATGGCTGTCCTTGCCACAATGGTATTGATTGTGGGTGCAACTTTTGGTGCAGCCATGGTCAATATGGTTGATGATGGCGCGAGTCGAGTCACTGAAACGCGAAACAGTGTTCAGGCATTTTATGATGGTGAGTCTGCGCTGGAATCAGTAATGTTCAAAATGAAAACCGATTGCACGGCTCAGACCTATCAAAACGATAACTACAAGGTTGTTGTTGTTGAGAATGGCAGTACAACAGATTTGATTATGGCGGTTGAAGTATATGGCAATAATGGTCAGGTAATCCATAATCTAACGCAAGAAGTGAAGTGTGAGTCTACAAACAATACACCACGTGTCCAATGGCAGTTTGCCGGAATTATCGCCTGTAAAGAGATCAAAAGAACAGGCTCAGGAAAGGTTAACAGCTATAACTCGGACACCGGCGCAAGCGGTACAGATTCTGGCCATATGCGCATTGTTGGCAAAGAAGGGTCGTTAAGTATCTCTGGCTCAGGCCATGTCAAAGGAAACGTCTCATTGACCGGTGCAGATGGTGAGGCATCACTGTCAGGCAGTGGCTATAAAATCTATGGTGATTTGTGGATAGCTGGTAAAGACGACGACGATAACGATAACGACGATAACGACAACGACAACGACAACGACAACGACAACGACAATGATGACCACCACGGCGGTGGTCATGATAATGACAACGATAACGACGACAACGACGATAACGACAACGACAACGACAATGATGACCATCACGGCGGTGGTCATGATAATGACAACGATAACGATGACAATGATAATGATGATGGCGATCTTTCCGATAAGGTTACCGGTGAGACCCTTCTCAATCAGACAGCGACCACTTCCAGCAGTGATTGCGATCCTGTTGGTGTGTCCAGCTATATCAATGGTCTGATGCCTGATGGAGATGACCAAGGCGCGTATAATAAAACCGGCTCCAGTGATGTAACATGGTCAACACCGGGCACTTACCACTTCTCATCGTTCAAGTTGGCTGGTAGTGGAGATCTCACTTTCGAAGGTGGTGATTACATCATCTTTGTTGAGGGTGAGTTCAAGCATACTGGTAGTGGTGATATCAAGCTGGGAAGCGGTGCTTCGGTAACGCTCTATCTGGTTGGAGAATTTCAGCATTCAGGTAGTGGAGATATCCACAAGGGCGGAAATCCTGTTGATTTCATGGTCTACTCAAAATCCAGCGGTGAAGTGAAAATGAGTGGCTCTGGAGATTTCACCGGTGCCTTTTATGCGCCGAATGCGGAGATGAAAATCACCGGCTCAGGTGAACATAAAGGTGCATTTTGGGGTGATAAGGTCGAAATGACCGGTTCCTCCGATGTGGATACCGATGATGCCATTGCTGATAATATGCCTGCATCGGATGAGAATATCGTCACACCGGGTATTTGGGGTGCGGTGTTCTGATTGTACGTTGTACCAAGCTGAAAAATAATGAAAGCCCGTTCACTATTGAACGGGCTTTTTTTTCTGTGGTCATAAGATTTATTATCGCTTTTTCATGGAACCAGATGGAATAAATTTAATCCAATGGAGTTCAATACTATCAACTTTTCACACATGAAAAAGGTATAGCAAAGAACTGCATTATGAATATGAAAATCACACCAAAAGTAAATTTTGTTAAATGGTTTGAATTGGTTATCTGCCTGGTTTTCCAGGTTATGCTGCTGTTTATTATTCTCGTGGTCCTGGTTGGCACAGTGAAACTGTTTCTGAATCTTGGCCATTTGATTACTGCTGGAAATATTACCGAAAAATTCCTGCACATGGTTTCTGATGTGTTAACATTGTTTGTTCTGATTGAACTATCTCGCTCTTTGGTGGAATATTTTAGTTCCAATCGACTGAGACTCACCTTTATCCTGGATGCGGGTATTGTTTTCGTCCTTCGAGAGATGATGATCAAGCTGTTTGAAAACCATATATCCACAGATCAGATCTATGCTTTGACGGCGCTGATGTTGGTGTTAGGCATCATGCGTACCGCAGCGGTTATTGTGTTCCAGCGAGAAAAAGCGATGTTAAGCGTGACTTCTGGCAGTGTTAGTAGTAGTGGTAACACTGCCGAAGGATGTCCCGTTTTTAGAGAGAAGTCGAACAGTGAGACCATTGGATAACCATGCCAACTGAACAACTGAAAGAGGCACTGCGCCTGTTTACCAAACAGCGAGATTGGAACCAATACCACACGCCAAAAAATCTCGCCATGGCCATGAGTGTGGAGATGGCCGAGCTTGTGGAGATTTTCCAGTGGAAAACCGCAAAACAGAGCGCAGAACTATCCCAAACCGAGCAGGATGCATTGGCTGATGAAGTGGCTGATGTGTTGATCTATCTCACCATGCTGGCGGATAAATTTGATATGGATCCGATTGCTGAAGCGTGGCGTAAGATAGAGAAGAATCGACTGAAGTATCCAGAGTCAGAGTAATATTTCGGATCGAAATTATTATATTATCGCCGTAGCAATATCTCTTTTAAATTCTGGCTTCGAGGCCGTCCCTGAGGAAATGGCTCGGTGACTGGCAGAAGCAGGTGAAACAGTGCGCCACCTTGTTCGCTGTTTTCAGCCCAGATCTGACCTTTGTGGGCATCGATGATTTCACGACAGATTGCCAATCCAAGACCGGTGCCACCAGCGCCGGTTTTTGTTTTTGTGGATTGGGTGAATTTGGCAAAAATAGTTTCCAACTCCTTATCCGGGATGCCGATACCCTGGTCCTGAACTATTACTTCCAATCCAGGCAATCTTTGTGGGTCGCTTCTGCGGCGACCTCCGGGCAGATGGCGCAGGGAAACAGTAATGGTGATGGTGCTGGATTCTGGCGAAAACTTGATGGCATTGGAGAGCAGATTACGAAATACCTGGAGCATCTTCTCTGGGTCGCACCATGCAGTGCTCTGATCTGTTTGGCTTTGGACATCTACGGATAGACCGCGCTCCAATGCCAGGGACGAGAACTCCACAACCGCCTCATCAATGACCGGCCGAATATCATTTGAACCCATTTCAAACCGCATTCGTCCAGCATCCAATTTGGACAGATCCAAAAGGTCATTGAGCAGTGCAAGCAGGCGATTTCCAGAGGTGCGGGTATAGTGGAAATAGCGCTTGAGTGTTTCGCGCGGTGTTTCTTCATCCAGAGCTTTTTTATGTCCACGTTCGGCAAAGCCAAGAATGCCGTGCAGTGGTGTGCGGAGTTCATGGGAAATATTGGCTAGAAACTCCGTGCGGGCTTGGCTGGCTTTCCATGCCGCTTCTTCAGCCCGTTTACGCTCAATAACACCAGCCAATGTGTTGGCGATGGTGCGTAAGAATTGCTGTGCCTCTTCTGGGATATCATGTCCGGGAGGAAGGTGTAGATTGATGATGCCCAATAAACCCGATTTTCCACTCAGTTTAATATTACAATGGCCATGATCCACCATATCCTCTGATTGAATGTCATGGCCGGAATCCAAATCACACTGTTTGGTGATTAAAATATCCTCTCCCAATGTAGCCAGTCGGCCACAGATACAGTGACCAAAGGGTACGGTTTGGCACTGTTCAGTCAGTTTGTTATCGCTTAGACCGACATGGGCAACCAGTTCCAGGAGTTGCTCCTGCTTCTGACTTACTAAAAAGACAGATCCCTGATTAAATCCTTGAAATTCTGGTAGATTTAATACCAATTGAAGGGATGCGGACAGAATGGTCTTGAGCGCTGAGGATTGTAGAGATATTTCGGTAATAAGGTGTACGACTTGCTGGTTTCTATGGGCACGTTCTGCGGTTTCTCGGCCACGGCGCTGCACTTGGGCTGACTGCTTCTGAATATCCAGCTGTTTCAGATGGAAGTTGATCTTGTCCTCTTCCGATTGCTTGAGCTTGGTGACATTTCTCTGTACCACGACCAGTTCCGTTGGTGTCAGACGGTATATGGCGTGTTCCAACCAAATTTTTTGCTCACCATTGTCGAAAAGGGCGGCAGAGAGTTGGCGTGGAAGGCCATCAGTGCATACCTGCTTCATCACCTGAAGCAGTCCACGCTCTTCTGCCATTGGGCAGACTTGATTCAACGGACGTGTCACTACCGTATCCGCTTTCATGCCGGTAATGTGTTCAGCCGCGCTATTCATCTCATGAAGTTGAAATGAGGTGCAATTGTCAACGCATTCAAACACCATGACACCGGAGTGAATGGCACCAAACAGCGTTCGATAGCGTCGTTCGCTGGCCAGAAGTGCCTTTTCTGCCATGCGGTGACGACGACGGCTTTCGTAGCTTTCAGCATGATGACGCAGTCGAGCGATCATCTCCAATGGATGAGGCAGTTTGACCAGAAAATCATGTGCGCCGCTGGAGAAGGCTTCCGCTTTTGATTCAGCATCTTCAGTGGTGGAAAGAATCAAAACTGGCACATCTCTCAATTCTTGATGTTGCTGAAAATGGCGCAGCAGTGCCAATCCATCCAGGCCCGGCATGACCAGATCAAGCAGAATTACGGCTGGAGTTATTTCTGAGGCAAATTCAATCGCTTTTAATGGATCATCACAGTAATGAAGCTCCAGATCTTTCTGGTCCATCAACATGTTGAACATTAAAGAACCAACCAATGCTTGGTCATCCACCAAAAGGATTCGTCTGGTTTGAATGGCTGTCAAAGGGTGATTGATATCTGTGTCAGAGGATGCGTTTATCATGGCATCTTTCGTCAATAAAAGATGAATAACTGGTAAATAACTGGTAAATCAATACATTACATATTGCTATTTGTATATGAAAAAGCACTAAAAATCGATAGGAAAAATATTTGATATTTGTTAACATTACAGGCTTCGATTGGTGTTTCTTGTTTACCGTCACAATTGATAAATGGCCGATATAACTATGCATTCTTTATTTGAGCAGTTTTCAGAATCAAATCAAATCGATAGTGTTGATTTGCATTCAATACCGCAATTTGCGCCCGGAACCCATCATCAGGTTTCCGATCCAGCCCTGTTGCTGGAAGGCACCTATTCTCAGGATGGCAATGATCTCATCATTGAGGATAGAAGCGGTCACGAAACAGTGGTCAAGGACTATTTCGCCGGTGAACCGCCGGTATTGACCGCAGCCAACGGTGCGTTTCTTCAGCCAGACACCGTGGCCTATCTGCTGAATGTTTCTCAGGACGCAACGATATCAGGCTCTCAAGTCGCAGGACCGGCCATGCTGGCCGGGCAGGGCGCAGGACCGACGGCCATCGGTCATGTGACTCAGCTTGACGGTAAAGTGACTGCATTTAGTGTCAACGGACAACAACGGATTCTGGATGAAGGCGATGCCGTCTTCAGAGGAGACGTGCTTCGTTCGGCCAAAAACACCAATCTGAAACTGACATTTCAAGATGATACCGTATTCCAGTTGGGCGAAAGTGCTCAGATTATTCTGGATAAATTCATCTACGATCCCGGCGCGGCCCTGGGTTCGTTCGAAGCTACGGTTTTGCGCGGCATGTTTCGTTATGCCAGCGGCAAGCTGGCCCACCTTTCCGGTGGGCGGCATACCACCATCAAAACGCCGGTTGCCATTATCGGCGTGCGTGGTTCCGAGCTGGAAGGCTTGGTTGATGAGCTGGGTGCAACCACCGTTGTTCACACCGCCG
>JADFWU010000064.1 GCA_015234045.1 Magnetococcales bacterium | reverse complement strand
CGGTTTACCGGACTACTGCAAGGTATGGAAAAGGATTTGATTCTCATGGAAACCGGTGGTGATGTGATGCGAATTCCGTTGGAGCAGGTCAAAAAAGCCCATCTGGATTTTGACTTTACCTCAGCATTGAACGGTCGTCGCTCATGAATATTGAAATTCTCCAAATTGCCGATCAATTGGCGCGTGAAAAAGGCATTGATCGTGAAATCGTCATCGAAGCAATGGAACAAGCGATTCAAACCGCTTCGCGTAAAAAATATGGTTCCAACAAGAATATTCAGGCTAAATTTGATCGTAAAAGCGGTGAGTTTAACCTGTTTCAGCTTCGTGAAGTAGTTGATTCTGAAGACGATGATTCTTTTGAGAATCCCGATGTGCATATCGCTTTGGAACAGGCGCGTAAACTTAATCCCGGCGCTCAGTTGGGTGATTTTATAGCCGAAAGCCTGCCGCCCATTGAGTTTGGACGCATTGCCGCTCAGACAGCCAAGCAGGTCATTGTGCAAAAAGTGCGTGAGGCCGAACGGTCACGCATCCACGAAGAGTACAGTGGTCGTCAGGGCGAGTTGGTCAACGGTTTGGTCAAGCGGGTAGAGCGCAATAACATTCATGTGGATTTGGGCCGTACCCTGGCCTTTCTGCCGCATGAAGAGCAGTTGCCTCGGGAACACTACCGGCCCGGTGATCGCATTCGTGCCTATATACATGAAGTGCGTAATGTCACACGTGGACCGCAGGTGATTTTGTCGCGTACCCGTCCTGAGATGGTGTTCCGTTTGTTCGAAATGGAAGTGCCTGAGGTGTATGATGGTATCGTGGAGATCAAGGCTGTGGCCCGTGATCCAGGATATCGGAGTAAAATCGCCGTTAGCTCCAACGATAATTTTGTTGATCCTGTGGGTGCCTGCGTGGGTATGCGTGGTACTCGGGTTCAAGGTGTCGTCACCGAGTTGCAGGGTGAGCGGATCGACATTATCGAATGGTCACCAGATCCCGCCGCATTTGTTTGTAATGCGTTGGCACCGGCTGAAGTGGTCAAGGTGATCGTTGACGAAGAAGAGCAAAGTATTAAAGTCGTGGTTGATGAGCAGCAACTGTCGCTGGCCATCGGTCGTCGTGGACAGAATGTCCGCTTGGCAACTGAGTTGACCGGCTGGCGGATTGATATTATCACCGAGCAGGAAGATAGTAGTAAACGTGCAGAACAGTTCGAAGAGCTGACGCAGGCGTTTATGGATGAACTGGGGCTTGGTGAGGATGTCGCCGCCGCGCTGATCCAGGAAGGTTTTTCCTCCTCTGAAGAGGTGGCCTATGTGCCCCTCGAAGAGTTGGCTACCATCGAAGGTTTTGATGAGGATCTGGCTCAAGAGTTACGCACTCGCGCTCGGGATACACTGCTTCAGCAGGCGCTTGAGCAGGAAGAGCGTAAACAGGAGCTTGAAATCGATCCTGATCTTTCCAAGCTTACGCTTCTGCCAGAAGATTGGATCGTGCCTCTGGCTGAACGGGGTGTACGCACTCTGGATAGTCTGGCCGATCTGGCTACCGATGAGTTCCAGGAGCTGACCGGTAATCTACTCACCACCGAAGAGGTGGAAGCATTGATTCTGGAAGCCCGTCAAGTGGCAGGATGGTTTGAGGAAGAAAATAAGGATGGCGAAGGCAAAAAAAGCGACTGACCAACGTACCTGTATCGTCACGCGCACCGTCCATACCCGCGAAGAGTTGCTGCGGTTTGTGGTCGGTCCTGACAATCAGTTGGTTCTGGATTTCGCTAACAGCCTTCCAGGGCGTGGTATCCATGTGTTGCCGGAACGGAAGCATTTGGAGCGGTTTTGTAGCATGTCAGGTGCCATTGGCGGACGTTTGCGTGTACGCTCGGTTGTTGTGCCAAAAGTGGAAGCGCTGTTGGCGCATCTGGACAGAGTGTTGAACCAGCGTTTGATTGATGGTATCGGTTTATGTAGAAGAGCGGGCGCACTGCGCATTGGTGTGAGAGAGCTGTCTGATCTTGCAGATAACGGACATCGACCGCTTGTCTTGATCGCGCGGGATGTCGCGGAACATACTCGGCACAAGGTTGCACGGGTTGTTCATCGTCACACGCTGGATGCGCCGTTTGAGTTGCTTGACCGTGAACGTATTGGTGCCGTCTGTGGACGTGCACATGTGGCTGTCCTTATGGTCACCGAGAAAAAGTTGGCAAAGCGGCTGCGTAGAGATGTGCAGTGCTGGCAGGATTGTGTAGCGTGATATGATTGACCATGGAAAGACGCTTTGCGCCTTGAAAGCATGGTATTAAAAGGATGGCATAAACAGATTGTGCCGTTCATGAATAGCGTAACTGGGATGAAGGTCGGAGAAGGTTCTTTTGAGCGATACCAAGAAACCCAAAACAGGCAGTGATGGCAAACTGCGTCTGAAGACACCGCGTAAGATTGTTCTGAAAAAAACGGTTGAAGGTGGTTCCGTTAAGCAGAGCTTTTCTCATGGGCGGAGTAAAAGCGTAGTGGTGGAGGTGCGCCGTAAGAAGACCTTTGTCCAAGCGGATGGAGAGTCGCCCGGCACACCGCCTCGTGCACAACAGGGGTTTGGTCGTGAAGAAGCTGGACGTGCCTTTTCAGACCCTGATGGTAAAAAAAGCGCGGATCGTAGCGGTGATAAGAAGCATATTCTTACGCCGATGAGTGATGACGAGCGTGCCGCTTATGAAGCGGTCCAAGAAGAGCGGCGTAAGCAGGAAGAAGAACAAGCCCGCCTTGAGGCAGCCGAAGCCAAAGCGCGTCAGGAAGCCGAAGAGGCCGAAGCCGCACTGGCTAAAATCAAAGAGGAAGAGGCTGCCCGTAAAGCGGCTGAAGAAAAGGCGCAGCTCAAAGTGGAGCAAGAGGCTAAAGAAGCCCAAGAGCGCCTTGATGCTGAAAAGAAGGCTGCGGCAGAGAAAACGGCTGCCCAAAAGCAGAAGGCAGCGGAGACGATGTCTAAAGCAGATGATGAGAAAGTGGTTGCCGAGAAAACTGCGCCAACTGAAGCCGTTGCCGCTGCACAGGAAGCAAAACCAAAAGTAGAGAATGTGCAGGCCAAAGCGTCCGCTAAAGGAAAAGCGTCCGCTAAAGGCAATGCGCCGACTGAAGAAAAAGCATCGGCTAAAGAATCGACTGAAGAAAAAGCATCGGCTAAAGCTGCTGTTCAGGCAAAAGCGCCAACTAAGGATGCTGCGAAGCCGAAAGTTGCCAGTCAACCAAAAGTAGGATCGAAAAAGAAGTCGAAATTCCCTCCTAGAAAGATCAAAGAAGCCGCCGCCGACAAGCCTGCCAAGAAGGCTGCGCCACATGTTGCCCAAGAGAGTGTACCTGAAGTGCCTGCCCCCGCAGTACGCGATGAATTGGAACTCCTGGCTGAAAGTAAGCCACGTCACCTGAAAGAGTTGATCAATCCTGGTGTCAGTGATGTACAACAGCCTGCTGGACAGAAACGCAAGAAGATCACACGCTCCCAACGTGATGAAATGGCCCGTAAAAAGGCTGAAGATCTCGTTACAAAGCGTCTGACTCAGCTGGATTCTCTGCGTGAACAGAAACGGCGCCAGGATGTGCGACTTGCAAAAGAGGCACGTACAGCCGCAGCCACAACACCCGCAGCCACAACCACGGAAGCGGGTCACAAGCGTCCAGCAAAAGAAGCTGGTGATACTGATCATGGCGGTCGCAAGACCCGTAAGGCGCGTCAGCAACAACAGCGCGAGCAGGCGTTTGAGCGTGGACGGGGTGGTCGTGGTGGCCGTCGTGGACGCGGTGGTCGTAGAGGTAATCGGAACCAACCGCAGCAGCCGCCTCCAGCACCGGTCTTTCGTGAAGTTACTGTGCCCGAAACCATCAGTGTTGGTGAGTTGGCCTCACGGATGGCTGTCAAATCATCCGAGGTGATCAAACTTCTGTTCAGTCAAGGTATGATGGTAACCATCAACCAAATTCTGGATCAAGAGACTGCGGTACTGGTTGTTGAAGAGTTGGGCCATACGGCCAAGATGTTTTCTGAAGCCGCGAATATTGATGCGGAGTTGGAAGAGTCCAAAGATGATGAGGGTGACCTGGATCATCGTCCACCAGTGGTGACGGTCATGGGGCATGTTGACCATGGTAAAACCTCTCTACTGGATGCCATCCGCAAAACAGATGTGACTGCGCGTGAATTCGGTGGTATCACCCAGCATATCGGTGCCTATCAGGTGAAGCTGACCACAGGAGAGGCGATCACCTTCCTGGATACGCCCGGTCATGCCGCATTTACCTCAATGCGCTCACGGGGTGCATCGGTAACCGATATTGTGGTTCTGGTTGTGGCTGCTGACGATGGTGTGATGCCGCAAACCAAAGAGGCGATTAACCACGCTAAAGCTGCCAACGTGCCGATCATTGTTGCCGTGAATAAAATAGATCGGCCCGAAAGCAATCCTGACAAAGTGATGCAACAGCTGGCCGAGTATGAATTGATTCCTGAAGAGTGGGGTGGTGAGACCATCTTTACTCAAGTCTCCGCCAAAACAGGTGAAGGTATTGAGACGCTGGAAGAGATGATCGTTCTCCAGGCTGAGATGCTCAACCTTCAGGCCAATGCCGATAAACGTGCCCGTGGTATCATCGTTGAGTCCAAATTGGATCGCGGTCGCGGTATCGTTGCAACCTGTCTGGTCAAGACCGGTACATTGAAAGTGGGCGATATCTTTGTGGTTGGCACTGAATGGGGCCGTGTACGAAGCTTGATCAGTGATCATGGTGAGATGATCACTGAAGCGGGTCCAGCTGTTCCGGTTGAGATCATCGGATTGTCCGGTGTGCCCAATTCTGGTGATGAGTTGATTGCTATTGCTGATGAGCGTCGGGCAAAAGATATTGCCACCTTCCGTTCTCAGAAACTCAAAGAGCATGAGCAAGCCAAACAGATGCCATCCTCCAAACTGGATGACATCTTTGACCAGATCAAACAGGGTGAGGTCGATGAGCTTAAAGTTGTCCTCAAGGGCGATGTGCATGGCTCTGTTGAAGCTGTCTCCGATGCCTTGGAGAAGATTACCCATGCTCAGATCCGCGTTAATGTGATTCATACCGGTGTCGGTGGAATCAACGAATCGGACATCATGTTGGCTCTGGCTTCCAACGCCTTTACCATTGGCTTTAATGTGCGTGCAGATGCCAAAGCGCGTGAGTTGGCCAAACGAGAAGGTATTGAACTTCGGTTCTACAATGTCATCTATGACTTGGTGGATGATGTAACCAAGGCGATGGAAGGTCAGTTGGCACCCAAGATCGAAGAAAAGATGCTTGGTACGGCTAAAGTTCAACAGGTGTTCCGCATCACCAAAATCGGCAATATTGCAGGTTGTGTGGTGACTGAGGGTGTTATCCGTAAAGCTTGGGCTCGTCTGTTTCGCAATGACATTGTTGTCCAAGAAGCGGCTGTCACCGCTCTGAAGCACTATAAGGATGATGTGAAGGAGGTGCGTATGGGTGAGGAGTGCGGTATCAGCCTTGAGCGCTTTAATGACATCAAAGTTGGTGATATCCTGGAGGTGTTTACCAAAGAAGAGGTCGCACAGAGAATTAGCTCGTGATGCGAATCTGTGTCCTTGAAACGCGCTTGAATCTGCCTGGGGTTCACTCCCTGAAGCAGAAGCGCGGTATTATCAAAGGGCTGTTGAGTCGTATTCGCAACCGATTTGAAGTGGCTGCTGCTGAAGTAGCCCATCAGGACAGTTGGCAGGTAGCGGGTTTGGGTTTTGCGTGTGTTGGTACGAATGTACCAAAATTGCAAAGTCGCATGAACAACGTGGTCAACTATATTGACAACAGTGGCACCGCGTTGTTGGCGGATTATCAGGTGGAAGTGCTCTGATGACAATTCGAACCGATCGAGTTGCTGGTGAGGTTCAAAAAGTGGTCTCCGAGATGCTGATCCGTGGCGAGATCAAGGACCCGCGTCTTGGGCCGCTGGTCTCCATCACTGATGTTGAAGTCAGTCGGGATCTGCACTATGCGACCCTCTATGTGTCGGTGATGCAAGGTGAGTGTGATGTCGCTGTTGAGGCGTTGAATCATGCTTCGGGCTTTATTCGTCGTGCGCTTGGTCGTCGTTTGCGGGCACGCCATACCCCGCGTTTGCGATTCTCCAAGGATACGGGCGTTGAATATGGCTCTCACATGGATAAAGTGCTTGCTTCACTGAATATCCAGCCGGAAGAGATAGAGAGTGAAGAAGGCGAGGACACCGATTCGTGAGCGGTGGTCGTCGTCGGCGTGGTACGCCGATTCATGGTTGGCTTCCCATCTTCAAGGAACCGGGCATGAGTTCCTTTCAGGTGGTAAAAGCAGTGCGACACATTACCGGTGCTGCCAAGGCTGGTCATGGTGGCACGTTGGATCCCTTTGCTGAAGGTGTTTTGCCCATTGCCCTTGGCCATGCCACCAAGGTAATCTCCTTGATTCTTGAAGGGGATAAATCCTACCGTTGTCAGGTCCAATTTGGTCGGGAAACGGATACCGGAGATCTGGAAGGGGCAACTGTTGCCCAGTCCGATCAACACCCGGAGCGTGAACAGATCGAAGCGGCTTTGCCTAGCTTTACCGGTGAGATCGATCAGATACCACCGATTTACAGTGCAATACATGTGAATGGTCAACGGGCTTATGAACTGGCCCGAAAAGGTGTTAAAGTGGCTCTTGAGCCACGAAAAGTGACTATTTACGCATTGTCTCTAGACCAGTATGGTCAAGGTGTGGCACAACTAACAGTCCGATGCAGCAAAGGCACCTATATCCGTTCATTGGCCCGTGATTTGGGGCAATATCTGGGATGTGGCGCACATTTGTCTGCATTGGTAAGAATCCAAACCTTGGGGTTTGGTGAGCAGGATGCTTTTCCGTTGGATCGCCTTCGGGAAGCTGTGCAGGAAACGCGTTTGCATACGCTTTTGAAGCCGATAGATGCAATGCTGGACGACATCCCGGTTTTGCATCTTGATTCAAAAGCCTGGCATAAGCTGCGTCATGGTCAGATCATTGATTTGACAGAGACGACAGCGAGTGCCGGTCCGGTACGTTTCTACGATCCTGATGGCCGGTTTGTCGGCCTGGGTGAAGTGAAAAATCGGACAGAGGCCGAGGGTGTGATTCAATGTCATCCCCGACGCATTATGGAGAGCTGATTTCAGATTCTGAATGAAGGGATCAGTAATCGGCTCATAACGTGTCTCCTGGATTCAATCTAATTGATATTAATGACAAGGAGTTAAACGATGTCGATCAGTCCAGAAGAGAAACAAGCGGTTATTACAGAGTTCGCTACAAGTGAAGGTGATACCGGATCTCCAGAGGTTCAGGTCGCCTTGCTGACACGGCGTATCAACAATCTTTCCAGCCATCTTCAAGAAAACAAAAAAGACCATCATTCCCGTCAGGGATTGTTGAAAATGGTTGGTCGTCGTCGTCGCCTTCTGGCTTATGTACGTCGTGAAGATTTTGCCCGTTATCAAAGCCTGATTCAGCGCTTGAATTTGCGTAAGTAAGCATAGCCCGGTTGGCTGTGTGATGCTTTCTGCCCAAGATAAACTACAGGAGGGTTCGCCCTCCTGGTAGTTTACCGTGAAAATCAGAACACAACATTCATGGTACGCAGATAGTGGGTTTTGCCTTAAAAAGATAGTAGAAGGAATTCCATGTTTGATATTCATCGCAAGAGCATACAGTTTGGTCAGGAAACACTGACCATTGAGACGGGGCGTATTGCCCGTCAAGCTGATGGTGCGGTTTTAGTGACATATGGTGAGACCATGGTTTTGGTCACCGCTGTCGCTGAGAAAAAAGTCCGTGCTGGTATGGACTTTTTTCCGTTAGGGGTACACTACCAGGAAAAAACCTGGGCTGCTGGTCGTATTCCCGGTGGTTTCATTAAACGTGAGACACGCCCATCCGAGCGCGAAATTCTTACTTCCCGCTTGATCGACCGTCCGCTGCGTCCACTTTTTCCCAAGAATTTCCTCAATGATACTCAGGTGATTGCTACGGTCGTATCCTATGACCAGACCAACTCTTCTGATATCCCCGCTTTGATTGGTGCTTCTGCGGCGCTGGCGATTTCCGGCATGCCGTTCCAAGGGCCTATTGGTGGTGCACGTGTTGGGTTTGTTGATGGTAAATATGTCATCAATCCAACAGTTGAGCAGATTGCAGAGAGTAAACTGGACCTGATTGTCGCCGGTACAGCAGATGCTGTGACCATGGTTGAATCCGGTGCTGATTTCCTCTCAGAAGAAGAGATGCTTGGTGCCATCCAAGCCGGTTTTGAATCCTTCCAGCCCGTGATTGCAGCCATCAATGAGTTGGCTAACGATGTGGGTACGGCTGCTTGGGATGTGCCAGAGCTGACTGAAGATGAAGTGCTGAAAGCCGAACTTAAGGAAAAATTCCAAGATCGGATCGTTGAAGCCTATTCTCACAGCGATAAAATGTCTCGTCAAAGCGCATTGCGTGAAGTACGGACCGAAGCCCAAAAACTGGTACGTGACGAAAACGGCGATGAGACACGTCCTGGTCAGATCATGGCTGTGAATGGCCTCTGTAAGAAGATGGAAGCCGGCATTCTACGCGATAAAGTGCTCACCGAAGGTCGTCGTATTGATGGTCGTTCCTTGGTTGATGTACGTCCCATTGATTGTCAGGTAGGCATTCTGCCGCGCGTTCATGGTACGGCACTGTTCACCCGTGGCGAGACCCAGGCGTTGGTTGCCATCACTTTGGGCACCGGTCGGGATGAGCAGATTGTTGAAGATATGAACGGCGAGCGCCGGGATAACTTCTATCTCAACTATACGTTCCCGCCCTACTGTGTTGGTGAGACCGGGCGTATTGGCGCACCCAAGCGGCGTGAGATCGGACACGGTCGTCTGGCTACACGCTCATTGTTGCCTGTTGTGCCGACTAAAGAAGAGTTTTGCTACACCATGCGTGTTGTTTCTGAAGTCACTGAATCCAATGGATCATCATCCATGGCGACGGTATGTGGCTCCAGTTTGGCATTGATGGATGCCGGTGTGCCGCTCAAAGCACCTGTGGCTGGTATCGCCATGGGTATGATCAAAGAGGGTGATCGTGTTGCCATTCTGTCTGATATCTTGGGTGATGAAGATCATCTGGGTGATATGGACTTCAAGGTGGCAGGTAATGCCGATGGTATCACTGCTTTGCAGATGGATATTAAAATCAAGGGTATCACTTCCGAGATCATGGCTATTGCGCTCAAGCAAGCCCGTGATGGTCGTTTGCACATCCTTGGTGAGATGAAAAAGGCCCTTGAGAAGCCGCGTGATGAGATGTCTTCCCACGCACCGCGCATTCTTTCCATCAAGATCCATCCTGATAAAATCCGCGATATCATTGGTCCCGGCGGTAAGGTGATCCGCAAAATCACTGAAGAGACAGGATGTCAGATTGATGTTGAAGATGATGGCACAGTACGCATTGCTTCCAGCGATAATGAGAGTGCCCAGAACGCCTTGAATACAGTTAAACAGATTGTGGCCGAGGTAGAGAAAGGTCAGATTTATGAAGGCGAAGTGGTCCGCGTGACGGACTTTGGTGCCTTTGTGAATTTACTGCCCAAGAAAGATGGCTTGGTGCATATTTCTCAACTGGCCAATCACCGTGTTCAGAAGGTCACTGATGTGGTCAAAGAGGGCGATGTGGTTAAGGTGAAAGTACTTGATATTGATCGTCAAGGCCGCGTTAAACTGACCATGAAAGATGTGGACAAATAAATGACTTGACCACTTTACACGTTGGTCAATGCGACAAAAAGCCACTGGAGACTAAAGTCTTCAGTGGCTTTTTTTATGATAGGTGTCGCTGTTATGTCCTCTGACGGTTTCTGCAACTATCATCATCTTAAAAATCTAGAAATTACTATCAATAAAAATTGAACTATCATCCAGAGCGTTAAATGTTATACAGTGGGTGGGGAGGGTATTTTTAGTCTTTATTCATGTCAAAGAAAACATACAAACAGTTAGCATTCTCTTTCCCACCGATTTAGGGATACGAATATGTTATCAGATGGTAGTAAACCTGACAGCACTGTTTTGGATGACTACTCACGTAAGCAGATATCGGAAGCCAGTCTAAGAAACATCTTCTATAGTACTTCTAAATTTCGAGGTGATGCATTTTTTCAAACTCTGGTCAAAGATCTGGCTAAGGCGTTGGAGGTTCACTACGTCATAGCTGGACGTGTCAGCCAGGAACAAGGAAATGAAGTGTGTAAGACCATTGCGGTCTGGGCTGGAGATGATTTTATATCAAATATTACTTATGATCTACCAGGTACGCCATGTGAAAATGTTGCACATAAAGAGATGTGTTTTCACCCAACAGGCGTACAATCCGATTATCCAGAAGATGTCTTGTTGGTACACATGAAAGCGGATAGTTATATCGGTATGCCGATGATCAGTACCGAGGGCGAGACACTTGGTATTCTGGTTGCCCTTGATATTCGTCCCATAAGTGAGGAAAAACGGTATCTTGCGCTTTCTTTGCTGACTATTTTTGCGACACGCTGTGCAGCTGAATTGCAGTTTCAGGACCGTGAAGAGGCGCTTCAACGGCTTGTTGATAAACGCACTGCGGCATTGAATCAAGCCAAAGAAGAAGCCGAACTGGCCAACCGGGCAAAAAGCACCTTCCTTGCCAATATGAGTCATGAGTTGCGTACACCGCTCCATGCGGTATTGGGTTTTTGTGATCTGATTGCCCGAGATCCCACAATTCCTGAAGTACATCAAGAATATCTTAGTATTATCCAACGCAGTGGTGAACATTTGACGGGATTGATCAACGATATCCTGGAAATGTCTCGCATAGAAGCAGGCCGAGTTGCGCTGGATATTGGCATTATGGACTTGCCGCGTACCCTCCATGACCTGGAAGCCATGATGCGATTGCGTGCTGAAGAGAAGGGGTTAACCTTTCTGCTGGAGAGTTCTGATGGCATGCCAAAAAAAATTCGCACGGATTCAAGAAAATTACGTCAGGTCATCATAAATATTGTCGGAAATGCAGTCAAATACACACATGAGGGCGGTGTTGCACTGCGTGTTCGACATAAGATAGAAGATGCGAAAGTACGCTTAGAGTTTGAAGTGGAAGACTCAGGACCGGGAATGACCGATAGAGAGGTCAAGACAATTTTTGAGCCATTTGTCCGTGTTGGTGATAGTGGTGCCACAGAGGGAACCGGACTTGGTTTGGCGATTACCCGGCGCTTTGTGGAACTTATGGGCGGCGGTATCAATGTGATCGGTACGCCAGGTCGTGGTACATTGTTCTCTTTTGATATCATAGTCGAGGAGGCCAAAGGGACGGATAGTACAGACGAAGCGCCTATTCAACAGAAGGTTCTCTCTCTTGCAATAGATCAGCCCGTCTGTCGTGTGTTGGTAGTCGATGACATCAGCAGCAATCGATTGTTGTTACTGCGTCTTCTCCAAGAGACGGGCTTCCAGACTGAAGAAGCCTCTAATGGTGAACAAGCGCTGGCGCTTTTTTCACGTTTTCGTCCCCATTTTATTTGGATGGATATGCGAATGCCGGTGATGGATGGGTATGAAGTCACTCGGCGCATTCGTTCCTCACCTGAAGGGAATACTGTGAAGATCGTGGCATTGACAGCCAGTGCCTTTGCCGACGAAAAAAGACGCACCATTGAAGCGGGATGTGATGATATGGTCCGTAAACCGTTTCGGGAAAATGATATCTTTGAAACGATGAAACATCATTTGAACATTAATTATCTATTATCAAATGAGTCCAACACCGCCATTCCCGAACTCAGCCGTTCAGATACTGATTCACTTATCCAAGAAGCGCTGAGTGGATGTGATGTCCAAATCAGAAAACAGTTGCACCAAGCATTAATAACCGGCGATGTCCAAGCAATCAGTGCTGCTATCACTATCATCTCTGACGTGAATCCTGCATTGGGCAAGCCGCTTCAGGAGCGTGCCGCGGCATTTCAATATCCTGAGTTGCTGCGCCTTTTGGAGGAAGGCTTGTGAACATGCTACCTGATCCAGAATCTGTTGAGATTTTAATTGTAGATGATAACCCAGCCAATTTAGGCCTGTTAAATTCAATCCTGACCGATGCAGGATGGCGCGTACGCATAGCACCCGATGGCTCATCGGCATTGACTTCTGTTGTTCTTAAATCGCCTAACCTGATCCTGCTGGATATCAATATGCCTGACCCCAATGGCTGGGAGGTGTGTCGGCGCATCAAGAAAGATTCCGCTTTGCAGGATATTCCAATCATATTTCTGAGTGCGTTGACTGAGACAAAGGAGAAGCTCAGAGCATTCGAAATGGGTGGGGTCGATTATATTACCAAGCCGTTTTCTGCTGCTGAAGTTTTGGCACGTGTAAAGGTTCATCTCCACCTTTCAGCCACCCAGGCCATGTTGGCTGAACGCAGTCATGAACTGCTTCAGGAGAATGCGTTTCGCCGTAAGGCAGAGCAAGCATTGCGTGTTACCAATGCGAGCTTGGAGGAAAAAGTTAGAGAAAGAACCGAAGAGTTGACCAAAATAAACCGGGCTCTTGCTGAATCTGAACAGCGTTATGTTGATCTTTATGATCATTCGCCAGATATGTATGTTTCTGTGAATGCCGAGACAGCATGTGTCGAAGTGTGTAATCAGACGCTGGTGAATAAATTGGGTTTTGCGAAAGAGGAGGTGATTGGTAGTTCTATTTTTAATTTATATCACCCTGATTGTTTGGAAAATGTGAAACAGACCTTCCTCTCATTCGTCACAACTGGTGAAGTTCATAATGCGGAGTTAGCGTTAATACAGAAGGATGGTGCAAAGATAGATGTCAATCTAAGCATGACCTCCGTGCGGGATGAACAGGGAAACATTACCTATGGTCGTTCCTGTTGGATAGATATTACTGAGCGAAAACGGATTGAATTGGCGTTGGCTGCGGCTAGAGAGCGGGCTGAATTAGCAAACCAAGCCAAAAGCGAATTTTTAGCTATGATGAGCCATGAAATCCGTACACCAATGAACGCGATACTTGGGAATATCGAGCTTCTTCAGGAGAAGGATATAACTGAAGAAGAGCGGTTGTCTTATTTGGCAGTTCAACAATATGCAGGTGAATCTCTCCTTAAACTGATTGATGATATTTTGGAGTTATCTCGCCTTGAAGCGGGCGGTGTGGAACAGGTTTCTCAAAATTCATTTGATTTACGTTCACTCATGAAGTCCGTTGCCAGCATGCTGGACCGTCTTGCTAATGCCAAAGGTATCAGTATTCAGGTCGAAGTTGAACAAACAATGGCTCAACATTGGATAGGAGATGAGCGAAGAATACGCCAAGTGCTCCTGAATTTAGCAGGAAATGCGGTTAAATTTACCAAGAAAGGTGATGTGCAACTGAAGGCGAAACGTTCCCAAAAAGGAGAAGGGGTTACACTCACGGTTGCTGATACGGGTATCGGAATTCCCCAAGAGCAACAACAACATATTTTTGATAAATTCTATCAAGTGGACTCCACATCAACCCGTCAATACGGCGGAAGTGGCCTTGGTTTGGCGATTGTTAATAAATTGATTCATTTGATGAATGGGTCTATCAATGTGGAAAGTGTTGAGGGATCGGGGACCCGTTTTGAATTGACACTTCCCATTCAAAAAACTGTTTCTGAGTCACTAAAACCCTCTGAGTTTAGTCAAATTCCATCTGTTTCCAAGCCAGTCTCTGAAGTGTCATTGTCCATTTTGTTGGCAGAAGATTCTAAAGATAATGCGATTCTTATTCGATCATTTCTGAAGCGAACCAATCACCATTTGACGATAGTTGAAAACGGTGCTTTGGCTTTGGAAGCTGTGCAAAAAAATACATTTGATCTTGTCTTGATGGATATGCAAATGCCAGTCATGGATGGCTATGCAGCGACAAAAGAAATCCGTCGTTTGGAATCTGAAGGCGTGCTCACCCCGATTCCCATTTTAGCGTTGACGGCACATGCTCTGGCTGGAGATAGTAAAAAAAGCCTTGCAGCCGGATGTGACGCGCACTTGACCAAGCCGATCAAAAAGATGGATTTACTGCAAACAATCTCAAAACATGCGCGGCACTAGGCCCTGTTGACATTCACCATCTTTCGGCCCCTGGCGGCGTTAAATCCGCCTCAAAATGCTCACGTACTACCAG
>JADFWU010000063.1 GCA_015234045.1 Magnetococcales bacterium | reverse complement strand
CAGATTGTACTGGTGCGAACCCCAAAATGCTCTGCTCGTTCCCGCAAAAAAGCATCTGGGTAAGCCTCCACATGTGCCGCCAGTTCGGCCTTTTTCAGCTTGCGATCACTAAGACCACGTGATTTTGGCGTCAGATCTGATCGTTTTAACCATTCGTAGATAGTTCCACGACTGATACCAAATATTCGGGCAGCTTCAGCTTTCTTGCCACCCGAATTAACATATTCAACAGCACGTTTTCTCAAATCAATATCATAGCTCATGAGCACATTATACACTGTTAGATTTTAGATTGGAATGACTATACCACCCTACATAGGATGGTATCCCACTTCATGAGCTTGCAGTTCGTTACAGTCACCTTCAGAACCTATCCAATCCATCTTACCCAACTGACCAAATTTGACATGGTTATCCCCTACCCTCTGTAGTGAAACTTGATTTCCAGGATTGATATACATGTAGCTTTAAGGCTACAATCAGATATGGAGATCAGAGTTCTTGAATATGTTACGGACGATGGGGAAGTCCCTTTTTCAAAGTGGCTGTCTTCTCTTCGTGACCGTCAAGCCACGAGGCGTATTCGAACCCGTTTGAACCGGGTTCGGCTTGGCAATCTTGGGGATCATAAATCCCTTGGTGGTGGTGTGTTTGAACTACGACTTCCATATGGTCCCGGCTATCGTGTCTACTTTGGTCGTGAAGGAAATACTCTGGTTCTTCTTCTCTGTGGTGGTGACAAGTCCACCCAGAGTAAAGACATAGCCATAGCTCGGCAACATTGGGAAGCTTATAGGAGTGAACAGAATGGGGACACGTGAATACAAAGAAGGCTTGCTTGAGAGTCTGCGTGACCCTGAAGAGGCTTCGGACTATCTGAGCGGTGCCTTTGAAGATGGGGATCCTGAAGTCATCCTCTTGGCCATCCGGGATGTAGTAGAAGCTCAAGGTGGTATCGGTCAGGTCTCCAAAAAGGCCAACCTTAACCGAGAGAGTCTCTATCGTGGCCTGTCTGAAAATGGGAATCCAAAATTAAAGAGCCTTTGCCAACTGTTTAAGGCCATGGGATTTAGTCTATCTGTTCAGCCTCACGGAACATAATGACTGATATGTTGTGATTCTGATAGCAACCCATACCAAATCCAAATTGGATAGCCAACCCGATTTGACGACAGTATTTCTGACTAATCAGTTTGATTCAAATGACTCATCCGGCGTTCAGGATGTTCAAGCCAATTGGTTAACACTGCCCTACATATTTGATACAATTTCCTGTATTCATGGTCATCAGCATTGATTGTTGCTGAGAACCTGAAACCAATAGGTTCTGCATCACTTACCATTAAGCCACTTCCATGAACGTATTTTGATCGCATGCGTAAAAATTTATTGATGTTTTTTTTGATTTCATCTTCATCGTTATTGTTTTCACCAAAATAATATTTAATCAACACCCTTTTAAATCGCTCCGATATGCTTGACTTATGAATATCCTTTCCACACTTATGACACTTTTCTTTATGACAATCTTTTGGCAACAATGCTTCAATAGAAAATACAAGATTTGCATATGATTGTGATCGAGAAATATTGAAAGACTCTTCAGAACACTTATACCAATGTAACGCACGAAGAAAAACCTCTTTATCATCTGGAATCAACAATTTAAATGAATAGTATTTTGGGCCAATTGTATTTGCTAATGATGCAAAATAAATTATATCAATTCCTTTTTCTCTGGAATAATAATCAACATACTCCCATTCTTCAGAAATGGAAAAACCTTGATTATCTTTCTCTTCCCATTGTTTTTGTGTTACAAATCCAACCTGCCTATATTCCGCTTCAGCTTCTGATAGTTGATTCCCATCCAGTGCTGGCCAAACCCATACATTACGACTGGAGCACGAAGGGTACTTCAACCCTCCTTCAATTATTATGTTTAGAAAATTAATAAGATAACTAAATCTTTCCTCTTGCCTGTATGAGCTGATCAGATCATTTGGTGATACCTTATATTTATACTGAAGTATTGCTGGATGATCTGCCCATTCCATCCGAGGCAGGGGCGCTCCCTTTGGTAAAGGAATGATTTGAAATTCATCATCAATTCGACACGGTCCTATAATTCTGGTTCGTGAGGTAATATAGCTTTGAGCAATATTATAACCATAATCTGCAAGCAAATCATGTTTTACTTTTTCTATCAGCTTACCTTTTCCATCAGCACTATCCTCATTTATCCATTCAATTTTCGATACTTTATTATGCTTATTATATGTGATTTGGACACAATTACCGTATAAGACAATACGTTCTTCTATTTGGCTTGAGCCACCAAAGTTTGTACTTAGAAAGCACTCTAGTTCACCAATAGGAATTGAACCATTTAAGAGTATTTTAGTCAAATCAACAGCCATTCAATTAATCCTTTTATATTAATAATTTAATCACTTAAACCCTCTTCCAACAATCCAGTATTATTATCATGCTTCTGATACAGTTGCGCCACAGCCCCTTTCCCGGCTGATAGGCGTTCGCTATAGCGTGCTGGCATGGTTGGGCTTTTCCATCGGCCTGCTTGCATTATCGCGCTTAATTCCACGCCATTCGCGGTTAGCCATACCTACACGTGCGCTATACCCTTAAATTCCCTCAATATTTGCACATTCGGCTAGCCGTCTTATTAGCGGTAAAAGTCGGTGGTAGCGAGCCGGTTACCGCGCAATGTGCCACCCTTTGTGAGCGACTGGAAGAGGGGGCCTTTCTTGATTCCTGATACCTTTAACCAGTCTTTTACAGCCTGGACGGTGGGTTGTGAGATCCACATTATGGCACCTTGTCCGGTCTTGTCTGTCTTGGATCGGCGTATGGTGATTGTGCCGGAACCGTCTTTATCAAAGTGGAGATCCTCGACATTGACGGCTACCACTTCACTTGATCTAGCCAGCATGCCACGGGCCATTAACAACATGGCTCTTTCCCTGAAACCATGCAAAAACTTATGATAAATATTATCATCATAAAATGGCAATAGAAAAAACTGTATCTTCACTTTTCCAGGAAGTAAAGAGCAATTTTAATGACAACCAATTTGAGTTATCAAACTCAGATTAAAACAGATTTATAGGGAAGCTAAAGCAGGAATGAGCAAACAGAAAAAGTGGCGACCCGTACGGGAATCGAACCCGTGTTGTCGGCGTGAAAGGCCGATGTCCTAGACCCCTAGACGAACGGGTCGCACTGTGCTGCGGTTGCACCGTGTTGGTGCGTTGTTGGAGGGTGTTTATAACGATCTTTTGGATGGATAGCAATGGATAAATAGACATTGGCTGGATTTTTCGTCCATATTTCTATCCGTCCATCAGTCCGATATCGACCAGATAGGCCTTAAACCAAACCTGTGAAGTATCGACTTGTGTGGATACAGCATCATTGTGTGTACCATTTACTGATTGAAAATACTTGGTTTTTGGTGCGCTTTGATACAGTTTTTCACCGTGTGAAAAGGGTACGACCTCATCATCGTGGCTATGCACCACCAACAAAGGCACGTCCAAAGCCGCAATCCGGGTCAAATTATCAAAATAGATCCGAACCAGATACGCCACCGGCAACCAGGGATAGTAGCTCTGTGCCAAATCCGTTACGCTGGTAAACGCACCCTCCAGGACAACACCAGCCACTGTATACCCTGAGACAGCCAGATTAAGCCCAATTGCCGCGCCAAGAGAGTGGCCGTACAAAACGATTCTCTCCGGCGCTATACCCCGCTCATGGACCAGATAACGCCATGCGGACATGGCATCGGTATATACACCCTGCTCTTGTGGCGTGCCGGAGCTTTTTCCATAGCCACGATAGTCAAACATGAATACGTTGAGATCGAGGGACTGGAAAAGCTGAGCATGCCCCTTCAATCCGCTTATATTGCTGGCATTACCATGAAAAAACAGCACGACAGGACGATCACCCTTTGACGCAGGCAACCACCAACCATTCAGCCGTTCTTCTCCACTTGAGAAAGTAATATCCTCAAAGACCATGCCCCATTGATCCGGATCACTGTCCATAAACTGAACGGGCTGGAAAACCCGAGTCGTTTGGGTCAGATAAAGCACCGCAGCTATGGACAGATAACCAACACTGAAGAGAACCAATAGAGATTTAAACAGGGCCATGATCGTTCTGTTAGCTGTATTGATGGATAAAGGCGTTCACTCTACCGACCATCTCTTTCAAAGCAGGCTCTTTGATCCGTTTCACCGCTTCATCAACAGAAACCCATTGCCGATCCCTGAAATCTTCCAGCCACTTATCAGCCTCTTCAGTCACACGCATGACAAACACATCAACAGTGCATGTACCGGCCCATTTTTGGTATTTATATGAACCCAACGTACCATCCAGCAGATCCCCTTTGATTCCCGCCTCTTCCCAAGCCTCTTTAGCGGCGGACTCTGGCGCGGGCAGATCGGGTTCAATAATACCTTTGGGCACCACCCAACGTTTTTTCTTGCGTGAGGTGATCATCATGATCTCTGGCGTATCATCGACCATCCGATAAGGCACCACAGCGGATTGAAGATACCAATAGTCCGGCTTTTTCTCTTCCATATCGCTCACTCAGTTTGTTCTACTAGATATATGAATAATCAATCTTTCACTCTGCTCAATGATTAAATGCTCAGTGTGACGTATACGATTATCGTGCATTTGACCCTTACCGCCTAATCATACAATATTGTAAGATTCAGGCAAAATAGCTCAATAAATCCATTTTTAGGATCACGGGAAAAACAGGTGATCCCAAGCACCAGGATAGAGAATCATGAAACTGGAATTGGTCAGTTATAAGATCTGCCCCTATGTTCAACGCGCGGCCATCGCCCTGCTCCACACAAAAACCCCGTTTGAACTCACTCACATCATGCCCGGTCAACAACCGGACTGGTTTTGGCAGATTTCACCATTGGGTCAAGTCCCTCTGTTGAAAGTCGATGACAACACGGTACTGTTCGACTCCACAGTTCTGGGTGAATTCGTCAACGACATCACACCAGAACCATTGCTTCCTGAAGATCCGATCCAACGCGCCAATGCTCGTGGATGGGTTCAGTTTGCGTCCGCTTGCCAGGGCGATTTCTCTGCCATGATATCCGCAGACAGTGAAGAAGGATTTAACAAAGCGCGTGATGCACTGCTGAAAAAACTAAAACGGTTGGATAACGCCCTCGAAGCGGAACCTTGGTTCCTCGGCACTGCCTTTTCTCTGGTGGATGCCGCATTTGCACCGCTCTGGATGCGTCTTGCCGTGGTTCAGGAGAGCTATAGCGCGGTGATTGATCTCTCCGACACTCCAAAGGCCGTGGCATGGTCCAAACGACTCTTGGCACTGCCAGAAGTCAAAGATTCGGTCGTGCCCGAACTACCACGCCTGTTCAAAGGATTTATTCTCAAGAAAAGAAGCTATCTGGCCAAGGCTATGTCAGCGAAATAGTTTTTTGCAATCAAAACCAACGACAAAGGGCGACATTGCACAGTCGCCCTTTTTTTCTCTGAAAAAATCTACCTAATCCGCTATGAGAGCGCGATATCACGCACCATCATTTGAACGGTTTCCTGACCACGAAAACGATTCAAAGAGAGCGTACCAGCCACGCGAACCAGCCGTGTTTCATGCATCAACATCTCGCCCAAAGCGCCAGGCAACACCTGGAAGGCAATAGCGTCCAGTTCAGCGCCTTGACCACCGGAAAGTCGGCACTTCACATGCCGATCTTTTAATACACGACGCTCAGAAATCCGCACGCCATCCACAACAAACACCGGCTCAGGATTGCCCATACCAAAGGGCTGAAATCGCTCCAACAGCCGAATTAGTTCATTATCAATGGCAGTAGCGGCAATCGGTGCATCCACCTTGAGCACCGGTTGAAACGCTTCCGGCGCGTTTTGATCACGCAACGCCTGATCAAAAGCCACGCTGAAAGCGTCCAAATGCTCACGTTTGATACTCAACCCAGCCGCTGCCTTATGTCCACCATAGGTAAGAAGATGTTCATCCGCCGCACGAATCGCTGATAGAAGATCAATACCCGGAATGGAACGCGCACTGGCTTTACCCAATCCGTGTTCATCAAAGGCAATCACAATGGTAGGCCTATGATATACATCAACAATCCGTGATGCCACAATCCCGATCACGCCAGGATGCCAATCCTGACCCGACACAACCAAACCACGGTGATCCTCGATATCATCCCGTTTTTTCAAATCCGCCAGAGCCGACTTCAACATGTCATCTTCCAAGCGTCGGCGCTCTTGATTGGCCGCTTCCAGGATCTGAGCGATATTTTCAGCTTGTCTTGGATCTTCGGTGGAAAGAATCGTCCAGCCCAATGACTCTTGATCCAATCGACCACCGGCATTGATACGCGGTCCAACCTGAAAGCCAACTTGACCAACACTCAGAGAACCTTTAATGCCCGCAGTCTCATAGAGGGCACGCAGACCGGCATGGCTGGTTCCATTGGCCTGACGCAGACCCGCAGCAACCAAAGGACGATTAACGCCAGAGAGCGGCACTACATCGGCAACAGTACCCACGGCGACCAGGTCTAAAATCGTTTTTAACTCGGGTTCAGGCCGTTGGGAAAACCAGCCCTGTTCACGCAAGCTACGATTCAATGCCATCAACAAATGAAAAGCCACGCCCACGCCAGCAAGATTCTTATGCGGAAAATCATCATCCAACCGATTGGGATTCACAACAGCAATCGCTTTAGGCACTCCTTCCGGTGCTTGTTGATGATGATCGGTAACCACGACATCAAGACCGAGCTGTTGCGCTTTATCCAATGCCTCAAAAGCGGTAATCCCACAATCCACCGTAACAACCAGATCAATGCCTTCGCCTTTCAGCATCTCCATTGCAGCGGGATTAGGGCCGTATCCTTCTTTTTTTCGACTGGGAATATAGACGCGAACATCTATGCCCAACATCCGAAAATAGCGCACCATGATGGCGGATGACGTTGCCCCATCCACATCATAATCACCAAAGATGGCAATGGACTGGTTTTTTTTGAGTGCCTGAACAAGACGCTCTACCGCCTTATCCATATCTTTGAGTGAGAGCGGGTCGGTGAGTTGATTCAGACGTGGATTGAGAAAATCCTTGGCCTGAGCCATGCTTTCCAACTGACGACTGGCCAGAAGCGGTGCCAAAACCGGAGGCAGAATCAGTTGTTTGATGATCTGTTGATGATGGTCTTGAGCCTGGGCACGAAGCCGCCACTTTCGTCCCGTGACCGAAAGTTCATCCCAATTGGTCATGCCAGCCATCTTTTACGAAATACCGATGCGTCAATGAGCCGTCCCTGACCAAACTGACGCCGATTCCAAACCCGTCTTGTTTTGGTCAAAGAGGGTCCGGATGTGGATAACCAGGATGTCGGATCACCCAATCCCAAACCACGTTCAGAAAGGTGATAACTGCCTGCCACCACCAACCGGTTTCCACTGCTCTGCAATGCATTGGCAATCGGTGCGATGAGTTCTTGATCAATCTGTTTGAGCCGCGCCAAACGCTCGTCATTCATGCCATGCCGCGCCAATGTTGCTGGTGATTGGATATGAACCACCACTTGCCCCTCTTTGGCCTGCTTGACAATATTTTCAACCAGATAATCAAAACCATGAGCATCAACAGGCAACATACCAATCCCGAAATTGGATGCCACAGCCAATCCCATCACAACGGGATCATGTGTCCAACAGATGTTCCGAGCTGACTTGATAGGTGATTTACTGGGAAAATTCCGACCATCACTCATTCCCCAAAACCAAGCCAGATTGAGCGGAAATCGCCCTTCTGCCTCACGCTCCAGGTTGACCGGATGCGGTTTGAGCAGCATTTGTGCATTGGTCAACAAGTTGGTCAACCCTTTTCCGCCCGAACTGCTGCGCGGAATAAAGTCCAGCAGGGATTCCCCTTCCAAACGATCCAACATACTGGTCCTGGCTTGAATCGGTTGATCACTGGAAACCAGAATACAGAGAGAATCTGGATTGGTCAGGTGTAGCTTCCAGCCCATGACTGCAAGATCTTCTTTCATGCCGCTGGCCAGAATCTGACACTCGCCCGGTGATTGACCAGTACGATTCGGTGACATGAAAATCAACTTATCCTGCTTGCGATACACATGGGTAAAAGAGAGCCTGGCCCAAATCCGGCTGGGATCAGGATTCAATCCCAACCCCAATGCAGAAAGATAACCCAGCGGTGGATCGGTCTCTTTTGGAAAAAAACCGGCTCGACCAAACAGACTGAACCATGCCATGGACTCTTCAGGCACTTGTCCCTTTTGAATCAACCGAACCCGACCGGTATCACCATGGGCTGCCATACCATCCAAATGCGGACAGAGTGATCCAAAAGGTGGATCACCGTCCGCTGTTAAACCATCAATGAGGAACAGAACAGGCATGGTCAGTCTACTTCCTCATCAAGAGAGGCTGTTTTCGATACGAATAAGATGTGGTTTTTCACTCACCACATCCAACTTCTCAATAGCGGCCAAACTGGCACGAATATTCTCTTCTTTGGCACGATGCGTCATTATCACCAACGGAACCGAATCCGTTGAAGAGCGCCCATCCTGATTGACTGTTTTGATGGAAATCCGCTGATCACGTAAAATCGCAGTAATCTCCGCCAGCACACCAGGGCGATCTTCCACTGAAAAACGCAGATAGTATTGACTTTCCACGTCATTCAATGCGCGTATCGGCTTCTCTTTGAGATGTTTATCCAGATAGGATAACCCAGCAACACGCCCTTTCGATTTACTCTTGGCATCACGCGCCAAATCAATCAGATCCGCCACAACCGCTCCTGCCGTCGGCTTTTCACCAGCGCCGCGACCATGATACATGGTGGTGCCGGAGTAGTCGCCTTTGACAAAAACAGCGTTAAACACATCTTCCACCGAAGCAACCATACTGTTCTCAGGCACCATTGTCGGATGAATACGCAATTCGAGACCATCCTCAGTGCGCCGGGCAATACCCAACAGCTTGATCCGGTATCCCATCCGATTGGCCCAAAGGATATCCACATCGGTGATACTGCGTATCCCTTCCACATGAACCTGATCAAAGGCTAACGGCGTACCAAAGGCTATAGCAGCCAGAATGGTCAATTTATGCGCGGTATCGATGCCGTCAATATCAAAAGTCGGATCCGCCTCGGCATATCCCTTCTTCTGAGCATCGGCAAGCACTTCGTTAAACGGTGCCTGATTGACCCGCATCTGAGTCAGAATATAGTTACAGGTTCCATTCAGAATCCCGTAGATCTCTTCAATCCGGTTGGCAGCCAAACTCTCACGCAACGCCTTAACAACAGGAACCGCACCTGCAACAGAGGCTTCAAATAACAGCTGAACACCCGCTTCGGCTGCGGTTTTGAGCAGGTCATTACCATGGAGCGCAATCAACGCCTTGTTGGCTGTCACCACATGTTTGCCGTTTTTAAGTGCCTGTTCAACAAAACTCCGGGCTGGTTCGTAACCACCGATCAACTCAACAACCACATCGATGTCATCGCCATCCAGAACCTTATCCACCGAATCAGTCAACTCAACGCCGGTCAGATCCACACCACGATCTGTTTGCAGATCTTTATCACAGATCCGAACCAGGTTAAGCGCAACACCTGTGCGTTGTGCCATCAGTTCACTGTTTTCCAGGAGAAGTTTGACCGTACCGGTTCCGACGGTTCCAAATCCCAACACACCAATACCGAGTGACTTCACAATTCTACTCCCATAGAAAAAAGACAATGACTCATGATGACTGAATATCACCGCCAGCATTCAGGAATTTCCTGATGTTCCGAATAGCCTGACGGGTCCGATGTGAATTTTCGATCAATGAGATACGCACATAATCATCACCATTAACCCCAAAGCCAACACCAGGACTTACAGCAACCTGCGCTTCTTGAAGCAGTAACTTGGAAAATTCAAGACTGCCCAATTTTTTGAACTCTTCAGGAATTTCCGCCCAGACAAACATGGTCGCCTTGGGACTTTCAATCTCCCAGCCTGCTCTATGCAGACCTTCAACCAGCACATCCCGGCGTTTCTGATAGTTCTGACGAATCTCACGCACACAATCCTGTGACTCGTTCAACGCCACAGCACTAGCGATCTGAATCGGCTGAAACATACCATAATCCAGATAGGACTTGATGCGGGTCAGCGCTTTGACCAAATGCCTGTTGCCTACCGCAAACCCTACACGCCATCCGGGCATGTTGTAGGTCTTGGAGAGCGAATAGAACTCAATAGCTACATCTTTAGCACCAGGCACCTGAAGAATGGACGGTGCTCTATAGCCATCAAAGCAGATCTCTGCATAGGCGATATCAGATACCACCAGCAATTCATGTTCTTTGGCAAACTCGACCACTTTCACATAAAAATCCAAATCCACCACCTGAGCAGTAGGATTGGATGGAAAGTTGACCACCAGCACTTTCGGCTTAGGCCAAGTATTCAGTACCGAACGGCGCAACTCTTCAAAAAAGTCGAACTTCGGACCAATGGGCACATGCAACACATCCGCACCAGCGATAACAAACGCATACACATGGATCGGATAGGTTGGATTGGGCACCAATACTGAAACACCAGGATTGGTGATAGCCAATGCCAGATGAGAAAGCCCCTCTTTTGAGCCAATAGTGACAATGGCCTCGGTTTCAGGGTCCAGGTCAACATCAAAACGACGTTTATAATAACCACACACAGCTTTGCGAAGGCCGTGAATGCCTTTAGACAGGGAGTAGCGATGATTGCGGCCCTCTTGGGCCGCTTCGGCCAATCGTTTAACAATATGTTTTGGCGTAGGCTGATCAGGGTTGCCCATACCAAAGTCAATAACATCCTCCCCCCGGAGTCGTGCCTGGTGCTTGAGATCATTCACCACAGCAAAAACATAGGGAGGAAGCCGGCTGATGCGATAAAACTCTTCCATGAACCGGGTCCAGTCAGACAGAAGAAGTGAATATGAAAGGGGGATGATCAGAGAGGTACACGGTTTTGTCAAGCAATAGAAAGGCGGAGGCACCGCCCGATTGCTATCCAATTGCGAAAAAAGGATTCAACAAAACGGGCGGCGGAGACTTGGCAGGTCAATTGTTCTCTAAACAGATCATTGGAACTGCTGCGAACCAACCCCTTTAAATTCTTAATGTAACTTTCTAAGAATTTAAAGGCAACTATTTAAAAAAGCAAAAGATTTCCTCCATGGCTTCATCGGTGGCAACATACACCCACTGATGCTTCACCTACTGAGGGGTTGGGAACATACGTCCCATCTCTTTGGATTTTTCAGACAATGTAATGCGAACCGCCTCATCAGAATTAGATTTTGTCTCTGATGAGGTTTCCACATTGCCTTTATAAATCCGTTGCTCCACGGTCTTCTGCGTTTTGGACGCATCAACCTTGGCGCGTTCCCCCAATTGGTTCTCGGCCATATCGGCCCGACCTGCGGTGAAATTGTTGACGGCTGTAATACTCATGATGCCCTTCCCGTCGTTAGGGGTTGAAAATCCAAGTCCTCCAGTCTCCTATCGGTAATCCCTTCATGGGACTTTAGCGAAAAATTGCCCATAAAGTGAAAATTGATGAAAAAAAAAAGACGCTGAGATAATCCTCAACGCCTTTTTTCTTTTCATGAGCTGATATTCTGTCAGAACTGTAATTGATCAGATAGCCTGATTACGCACATAGGTCTGAGCCTGCTCAGGACGGGCTGAGAATGCCGGAGAGTCTGAGCGCTCATTAGCTGTAATGGAGACTTTGACCGCTTCTTGTTGAAATCCCTTATTTTTCTGTGCCACTTCCTGTGCGCCATCAGCTGCTCTGGCGTTGGATTTATTCTCAAGATCCTTGGCCAACTGACGACCCTTTTGAATCGTCTCGGTCTGACCTTGAATAGCACGCGACTGTTGGAATGAAGCCAGCTGGTCAACCTCAGACATCGATTTCTCCTCGCAAAGATAAGACAGTGGTGGACACCGCAAAGCCGATATCCAACCGTAAGGTTATTTTTTTATTTAGGATGAGTGTGACAAAATAATTGGATTTTCATGACTTTGCAATAGAAAAAAGCCCCAGACGTACCAGGGCTAAAATCTATTGAAGGAAAAAGCATCTTTATAAAGCTTAGGTAGGCTGTCTTACTTTGTGACCAAATCCTTGTGTTCTCGCTTGAACGTGGTCCACTCGCCGGTCTTAGGATCAATCCGAGAATTAACGAAGCAGCGCCAATTCTCTTCATCAACAAAATTATAGTCCATATTGTAGTAGAAACCGGGATAACGGGTCTCTTTGCGGAACAACATGTGACGAAGATGGGCTTCACCTGCAAGAATGCGGTGGTAGTTCTCCCAGGCACGCATCAGCTCATGAAGATCACGCGCCATCATTTTCTTGGAGTCGATTTTCAACTCAGCAATTTTATCAACAGCGATTTTCATGAGCGTTTCATTGGTAGTATACGCAGTACCAACACCAGCTACATACTCATCCATGATCTTCATCAAACGGTGCTGAAGCATATTGGGTGTAATGTAGTTGGGATTCACTTCAATGGCTGTGGTGTAGTCTTTATGCTCCATGAATGTGCGAACGGGCGCATAAATTTCTTCTGCCAGCGCTTGGACATCAAGCCCCAAGTTAGGGGTATAGTCAGCATTATCGCGCAGAAAACGAATCATATTCTTGGCTGCAATACGACCCTCAGCATGGGAACCGGAAGAAAATTTGTGACCGGACGCACCAACACCATCACCAGCGGTGAAAAGACCGTTCACCGTGGTCATACGGTTGTAGCCCCAGTTCCACTCTTCCGGGCAGATATCAGCAGGACCGGACACCCAAATACCACAGCAACCAGCGTGTGAACCCAAGAAGTAGGGTTCAGTAGGCATCAACTCGGAAGGAACCTTCTCAGGCTCGATATTCTCACCCGCCCAAACACCAGCCTGGCCAACACACATATCAAGGAAATCTTCCCAAGCTTCTGCCTCGAGATGCTTGATTTTCTTCTTGGCTACACGCACGCCGAATTCATCTTCATAGGACTCAGCAAGCGCTTGGAGTGCCGTATCCGTACGCATGTAGATAGGACCACGGCCATCACGAGTCTCTTTCATCATCAAGTGATTACGGAGGCAGGTAGCAGGAACCGCAGCGAGACCATAAGGCGGATAGTCCTTCAGCATCTCGATATTGGTGTCCATGTACACTTCGCCACGACAGTTTGTCGCTTTGGCTTTGAAGAGCAGGAACCAAGCGCCAACTGGACCATAACCATCTTTAAAACGGGTAGGAACGAAGCGATTTTCCATCATGGTCAACTCGGCACCAACCAGAGCAGCCATAGCATAGGTAGAACCGGCATTCCAAACAGGATACCAGGTACGGCCTTGGCCTTCAGCAACAGACCGAGGACGAAAAATATTCACAGCCCCACCAGCCACAAGCAACATCACTTTGGCGGAGTAGACGTAGATTTTGTCTTCACGATTGGAGAAACCAACAGCACCGGCAATACGGTTGTCGATTTCAGCATCCAGAACCAGCTTCACGATGAAGACACGCTCTTGAATATTGTCCATACCCAGCGCTTTTTTAGCGGCTTCAGCAACGATGCACTTGTAGGACTCACCGTTGACCATAATCTGCCATTTACCGGAACGAACCGGCCTACCCCCTTCAGCAAGGCTTTTATTTTCATCGCCGGGCTGTTTCCAGATGGGCAATCCCCACTCTTCAAACAGATGAACGCTGTTATCCACGTGACGACCGACATCATAGACCAAATCATCACGTACGATGCCCATGAGGTCGTTGGAGACCATACGAACATAGTTGGTCGGATCTTGATCGCCCAAATAGGTATTAATGGCGGACAGCCCCATAGCCACGGCACCGGAGCGCTCCATAGCGGCTTTATCAACCAAACGAATGCGTGTCCCCTCAGGAGCCCAGCGGGTAATCTCGTAAGCACAACCACAAGCGGCCATGCCGCCACCGATGATTAATACATCGGTATCTACTTCAACGATATCGGGATCACCAAAGCTTCCCATAGCGAAACTCCTTCCTTTCAATTCCTTAACACATCTTGATTCAATATTTCTGATATCGTTATTTCGATCCAAAATTTGACAATGAATCACAACCTGAGTGGAAGCCCTGGTGATGTTTTTGCGCCGCTTTTGA
>JADFWU010000062.1 GCA_015234045.1 Magnetococcales bacterium | reverse complement strand
ATAAAGAAGATTATCGCCAATGTGACCCGCTTTGCCACTTCGGCCTGCAATTCGACGAAAATCCCGAATTAGATGTGCCCAACATAATTGACGGCGAGATGGATCAACCCAGTTGTAAGCAGAGTACCGGTCTGAAATGACGATTCCTGTGAAAGCTTCTCCCAGAATTTCTTTTGCCACAATAGCAGCACGCGACATCCTGATCCGAAAGACGGTAACAATAGAGGTCACCGAGACCCACATCCAGCCAGTGTTACCAGCTTGTTTGTGTCCAGTCTCATCCAGATTGACATGTGGTGCAGTACGGACATGGTCAGCTGCTTCCCTGACTGATTGGTGAAGCGCATCGCTCACGCGCTCTTCAGTTTTGGAAATAGTACCGAGACTCACCGAAACACCAACCAGATCTTCAAGCCAACGTTGGATTTTTCGACGGCTTATCTGATAAAGGCCGGAAAGGACGACGATCCAGGCCATCATTCTGGGACCAAACATCCCATTAATGTATTCCTTGGGTAGCTTGGCTGTATGGGGTTTGCCACACTGAAAACAGATGCCGGAGAATAATCGAAATTCAGTGATAAGAGGGCGAATAACCGGAAGTTCAAATATCTGATGTCGTGCATGTTTTGTGGGATCAACATGAACGTTCCCACCACACCTACAAGTTGACTGCGGGATACAGTCAATAAATTCATCTACTTGATCAGATGGTAACAGATTCCTTGAAGTGCCTTTGTGTCCTGGTTGACCGCCCTGAGACCGCTTAGATGGACTAGATTGATTGGTAGCCCGTCTTTTTTTTCGAGTCTGACGTTTCCCGTTGCCAAAATCACTGGATGGAGGACGTGAGGAGTTTTGAGAGTTTAAATTCAAACGTTCTTCAAGATTCTTGACCTGAGTCTCCAGCTTGTCAATTCGTACGGTTTGAATACGCAGTAACTCCCACAGGGTGTCAACAAGACGTTGCCCCTCTTCGGGAGTCATTGAATCAAGACGAGGCGCAGGTTGTGAGAAGTCGAAATTCATAAAGATTATGGTGAATCTTTATGAAATATTATGCAATATAATTCTGAAGTCAGAGGCATCCAGGTTAATTACCAGACCACCTGAACGGTTACCCAGAATCCTCCCCCCCAGACAATTTCTGCTCCAAAACACTTTTTTTGGAGCAGTGTCAAACATTCACCCCTCAGAATCAGGCCTAATCGCTTTAACAAGTACAGACAACACCGCATTTCAACTACTTTGAAGAGGTGATTAATCATGAATGGATCAAACGCTGTAGCAACCGATCTTATTCCTCAAAATCATGGTGCGGTGTCTACACCATGCCATCAACTGGAGAATGTCGTGAAAGTTGATTTTCGTACATGCGCTTCTGGTGGAATTGGTAGTGAATTGGACAAGCGTGTCGCTTCAATACCTGTTCTTTTGAAAAATTGCACGACTTTGGATCAGATCGAAGAGGCGCTAACTTCTTTTCGATTCACTGACGAGTACAACGAGCCAGAGATCAAACAGTTAGTGAATGAGTTCAGCCCTTCTCCGCTTAATCTATTCATACTGGTCTGTGCAATCCATATCTGCCGGATTGGTATTCCTATGTATGGTGGAACCTTTGCGAATATCGCAGCCATTCACGGATTTCGATATGGCAACGGTGCTGCGTTTTCATCCAGCAAAAGGGGCATATTTTCGTGCCTGACTGATGCGACGGACTACTGGGAAGAGAGGATTGATGCGGAACTGTCTGAGAATATAGCGCTTGCGTTCGAGAACAAGCGGGGCGTTTTTGCTTGGGGGTAAACGCAATAAATAATCAGGAGGTGGGGCAAGTTCCAACCTACAATAAAAAACACTGATGATCTATTCGAGTGCTTTTTGATCATCAGTCAATCGATGCTGCGGCTTTTGTGCCTCCGCCTCGGTTGTCAGGATGCGATGGATTCGTGGATATAGACGAGCACCAACAGGTTTATGGGCGAAAGCCCACTGTTTTGCTAGACGCACACTGGCATGGATGCCTTCAACTTTTTTGGAGAATGTTGTTATGGATGAGCATGAAATCGAGGCCATAAGGTAGGAAAGAGCAGCGTTGAATAAAATCCCATACCTGACCCAGCTGGATATCGCAGAGTTTAAGACGTTGATGGATGAGACTTGGATGGCTGGTAATCATGGGTTAGCCATTTGGATCCGACAGTGGTTCGAAGAAAAAGAGAAACTCTAGGATATCGTAGCCAGATGGATGGGAGGAAACGAGATGCCCTACATTCCAGTGAGTACTGAATACACGAAATATTCAAGCCCTTGATTCATCCGTGATGGATGGGCAGGTTCACTGCCCATCCCAGGCCTTAAGTCGAAGCATGAACTCAGGTATGAAACGCCTCCTAGCGGCTTCAATTTTTTTCGGCCCCGGTGTTCCCGAAATGGTTTTCAACCCCATGAAGGGGCTGTAGAACCCCAATCTTTCCGGCTACAAGCTTTCCCCCCGGAAACATGGGCTGGGCCAGAAAGGATCGTTCTGATTCCAGCCTTATAATTCAGGTTTCTGGATCACTCAGACCGAGGCTCCGGCTTGGTGCCTACGCCTCGGTCTGAGTGATGATACTGGCTGATTGATGCCACGTTTCAGGAGACCAGCCAGCACTCGGCCTAGAAGAATGATGATTTGCCACACGATGTCTTTTTGTGTTTTAAAAAAAAGAAAAGCAAGGGTGTGGCAAAACCATGCAACTGACCGATGGCTTCTTCTTGGGCTTCCATCACCGGTCAGGTAACCAACTTGTCAACTCACCTGACACATCATTTTTCAGGCCGATGTGGAGCCCAGCGAAGCATTCGGCCTGAATAGCATCCATTCAAAACCGTCGTTTTTGCCACACGATATCTTGTTGTGTTTTAAAAAAAGAAAAACCGTCGTGTGGCAAAAATCAGCACCGATGGAGAAGGCCACAAGCTGAAGCTTGCGGTGGCCAAAAACCATGTCCAGAACCCAACCAGCCTGATCAGCTGAAGCGCTTGCCTCACTGATCCAGTCCAACGAGCTACTTACTCTCAATTCCACTACCAGTCACTGATGACATCAGCCTTCCCCCTTTAGGGGGAAGGTAGGGCTGTTCTATGAGCCGCTGCCTCCAGCCTTCCTGACCATCGTCAGACAAAGCGAAAACAAGCTGAAAATTTATTCCTTATTTTACAGTTAGTTACAGAAAAGTGCGATTTTTCATTTTCACTACTACGTCCATCCAGCCTTCAAAACGGCTTTAGGGCCAATCGCGACGACGGTCTGGTGGCCCCAATGGTGGGGCCATGCCGTCCGTGGTGAGACGGCTCAGCCATGTGTGACCTTCTAAAAGGATCCCTCACTTGCCCCCACTGCTCCAACAAAATCGCTGATCTCGATATGATGAGGATGGTCATGAACAAGGATAAGGAAATCGACGTTGAGGTGTGTGTCGACAAGTTCTTTGAAGGGATGGTTCAGGACTCGGCCAAAGAGCGGTACGCAACAATCGTCCGGGTGATCGAAGACGTGATGGAGGATAAGGGGTGGTTGAAATACCTGCACGGCGGTCGGATATCGGAGCGGAAGATCGCTGACAAGACCTCCAGCTTCCTGAAGACCAATAAGGGCATTGCAATGTGGATTGAAGAGTACACCGAGCACAGTGAGAGCTTCACCGACTCAACACTTCCAAAATATGCCGGGATACGGCGGGTTGCTGAAAAGTGGGTCGACTCCAACTTTCCATCAGCCAAAGTGCTGCTGAATCATGTTCATTCCAAGCCGTTCTGATCGGCCTTTTCGCTAGAGGTTGGTGGCTTTCACAACAAACCCGACTTATCTGACCTGCCTTACCAACCACAAAACACTCATCAATATCTGACTGGTAACGATGGGCTCTAACTATTTTCAGCTTGTGACTGATCCCAGTCGGATCAGTCACATCCAAGCGTTGCTCCAATCAACTTCCGAAATTTCTAAGCCAAAAACCACATTTCTGGCGCGGTAGCCAACTTCGAATTCCCGGAGTTTGGTTTTCTATCTCCAACAGGTGCCCAGGCACTACACTTTAACCCCTGATTGATAGGTGATGGAACCATGAAAAACAGTCCACAACATGTAGAGGAAAATCGGTTCAAAGCAGGAGGGAAGCTCCGACTTAAACGCCCTCCTGGTGGTTTCAATGGGAGCGGTCAATTTGGGGCCTCTTCTCAATTACCAGATCCCAACACTGTTCGGGCAACTGCCCACCTCACGCAAGGCGAGAACCTTGAAGATGCACAGCTTGAAATGGCTGAACTGCTGGAATCTCGCTATGACATTTATAAAGTGGAGTTCATCAACCTTGGAATGTCGGTCGTGGACACCATGTTTGACAGCTTGAAGCTGGGAGTAATGCTGGATATCACCCTTGATCACACTGAACTGATTGTTAATGAGGGCTCCAGTGGGCCGGTGATTAAAAGCGGTAGCGTTGGTGCTGAACTCACCGTTCAGTTCAAATGCCGTCGTTCTCCAAAAAAGGTCAAGCGGGCACTCGCAAAGCTGGTTCCCAAAACAGTCCCAGGAACGTTGGTGGTAGATCACTACCAACGTCAACGTGTCCAGGCAACAGTCACCTATCATGATCATATCCGACACATCTTTAAGGTCTTTGTTCAGGCTCACTACGAACCGCTGATGAAGGCTGTCCCACCGATCCTGTTTTCCACTCCAACCAAATGGATTGCCGGTTCCATCGAAAAATAGGCCTTTTGTAAAACTGCTGCTCCAAAGTGCGAAGTTTGGAGCAGCTTCCAACATGGAGTTCGAAAGCTGTTGTTTAATGGTTTTCAGACAGGGCTAAAACACGATTATTTCAGTCACAACAAACTGTTTTACAAAGGATTCATCATGACTACACCAACAAAAAATGCCAACGCGAAGGTTGCTGGAACCAAAGCTACTAAACAAGGTTCAGTAAGGCGATCGGATGCGGTGAAAGATGGTCCTGAGTCGAAACTGAGCCAGCACGGTACTAAGGACAATCCCATTTCTGTGGTACCTGAATGGGAACAGCAAAAAATCCCAAAACCGAAATCTGAAATGGATGCCGCGAAGAAGGAATTTCTGGCTTTCACTTCGGAGCAGCTCCACGTCGTTCTTGGGTTCGGTAGGGTCAATCCGACAACTACTAACTGGCGCCGATATCCCGAATTCGGCGTTTCCAACATCGACCTGAGGCTATCGTTTTCTCACAAGCGTTAGATTCGGACCGAGGCCTACTTCAGCTGTACTCTTCAGAATATGGAACGGGTCAGCTCAGTTTTCGATCAGCTCTACCAGGCTCGAGACGAAATCGAGAAACAGTTTGGTCGCAAACTGAATTGGGAACCGTTGCCAGGAACCTATGCCAAGAGAGTAGCTGTCTACATCGACGGTCCTCCGAATGATCCGAAAGCATTGCTTGACAAACAAGACAAGCTCGCTTCAGAGATCGTCGGTCTGATGGGCACGTTCCGTGATGTGTTTGCTCCTCGGCTTCAGGTCATCATGAAACCAAAAGCCAAAAAGAAAAAAGGAGGTGGTGCCAAGAAGAAGTGATGATCCAGCAACTGGGCGACGAGGGTCCAGCAAGACCCTCGCCTTGATCTGAAAACCACTAGACCAGTCGCCTGATCCAGCCTCTCAGAAAACGCAACTCCAGAGTGCATGGATCAGGCTCATGACACAACAGAAACTTTTTTGGAGAACAAACCATGTATGAACAGAAAATGATTGACGTAAGCGGTCTGGAATACACCAACGAGGAGTTCGAGGCGCTCAAAACACGCGTTGACCAACATCCTCTCTCTATCACCACAACAGGAGACTATATCCCTTGGCTTCAACAGATTGGTAATGGGGAAAGGATCGCTCTTCACCCTGAAATCTCTGTACCAGCCCTATTTCTCCGGACTGGCTGGAAACAGACTGATTCCGGTTGGTTGCCACCGGAATACTGGGTTGTACATAAAAAATTCCATGCTGAGATCCTTGTTAAACAGGACCGTAAGCTCATCAGCAAGTTGTACAAAGGTCATGTCTATGCAGGGATAAAACCGGATCAGTTTGTGATGCTAACTCCTGGCAGCATTGCCACTTATGGAGGGCACATGGACCTGTACAATCAGAAAATCCATAAACTGGTCAGCGCCGAGTTAACTGACACGATGATCGAGGTCGCCTACATCAAGGCTCCGAAAAAAGAATACACCCACCGCGTCCTGAAGGAGGTTGAAAAACCTGTGTGGCCTGAGTTTCTTAACGAGGGGTGGGTACTACGGAAGCTAGCCGAGAACTACCTCGTTGATAGTTTTGATCACCGGGTTGTGAAGCGGATTCTAGAAGAGTAACCACTGACAGTAGGTCGTCACCTCCACCCAACAGTGGGGGTGACTGCCCTATCACAAAAAAGGACCAGCTGGAGGGCTACTTCAGCTACTGCAAGCAGAGACATGCGGGAGGACAGTGATGTCTTCACAAATCAATTCAGAGCCTGAAGTGTTGATGGAAAAATCCACGGATGGTCACAGCCAAGCCCAGCACCATGTTGTTGACCAAGAAATCCTCACTATTGATGAGGCTGCCATAATCCTCCGTTGTACGGTGGACACTTTACGCAGGATTCACAAAGAGGATTTGCCAGTCTACCGGGGGCCTGGCCGCTGTAACTTGTATCTCCGCGATGATCTGCTAGCCTTTATCCGTTCCCGACGGATTGTCCCGGAAATACCTCAAGACCTGCTCACCGAGGTTTTGGGGTGATACACTCCTTCCCGGGATGACGTGCGGGAGCGTTCTCGATGAAGGAGAACGTTATGAGTAAATCGAAAAAAATTGGTCCCGTCACCATCCGCCCGCAGGTTCTGAAAGGCGTCAAAACCGGGAAGTGGTTTTTGGATATTCCCGCAAAGCTGATGCCCACTGGACAGCGTAAGCGGAAGCTCTTTGAAAACAGAAAACAGGCTGCTGATGCCGCCACGCGACTGAAACGAGGGTTGGAGACCCGTTCTTTGGGGTTCGAGCAATCGGTGAAGCGGAGTGGAGTGACCCTGAAGAATGCCTTTGTCAGGTGGAAGGAAAAGGAGGAAACCAGGGTGCGAACCCTGAAAAAGCGCGCCTCGTCACTTGAAACCGATGGGTACCGGCTACAGGTGCTTGAGGAGTTTTATGGGACCATTGATCTAACATCTGTAACTGAAGACAGCATAGTGCGATTCCAGGAGCATCGGATCAATCAAAGCAAAAGTCCGGCAACTATCAACTCAGATGTACGGACACTGCTGAAGGTGCTGCGTTGGGCGAAGAAGAGCAAGATTATCATTGAAGTGCCCGACGTTGAGCAAATTCCTGAATTCCCCAAGATAGTTCACGTACCAACGATGGAAGAAGTTGGTCGCCTCATTGACGCGATAAGGCCGTCAGTGAAACCCATAGTCCAGTTGATGGCAGAAACCGGTTGTCGTGCAGGTGAGGCGTTTAATCTTACCTGGGACTGTGTTGACGAAATCAACGGGTGGGTGGAGTTTAAACCAAAGGATGGTTGGACCCCAAAAACTCGGCAATCCATTCGACGGGTCCCCGTTGGAAAAAAGTTGTTGTCTATGTTTCGGAATCTGCCAAAACGTGGCCCATACGTTTTCCACGCCAAGGGCGACCCCAACAAACCTCGTGATAATATCCGCAAAGCTTTAGGTGCAGCAATCCTCAAAGCTGGTCTGGTACATGATGGTCAGCCTATGAAGATCACACCACACGTTCTTCGGAAGGCCTTTGCTACATGGCAGGCAAACAGCGGCACCCCCCAACGGGTTCTGCAAGCTCTGCTTGGTCACGCACCTGGAACCCGGGTGACAGATCAGCATTATGTGCAAGCAACTGATGCTGCAAAACGGACTGCTGCACAGGTCGTTCAAATCAGCAATCAGAACCAAAACGCTGGATAAGAAGTTGGCAATATCTGGCAACGGGCACAAAAAGGGCCAAAGTCAGCTGCTACTGACTTTGGCCTAACATGTTGTTTCTAAATTCTTAAACATGGTGGGCGGCACAAGGATTGAACTTGTGACCCCTGCCGTGTGAAGGCTGGGATCATAGAAACATTAACAATCAAACTTGTTACAACAAATCAATATCTTAGAAAACCATAATCACATCCAATCCATGTGGTTATTTTTGATTTAAGCACAATGTAAGCACACCCAACAAAATATCCACTTAAAAGCTCTGGCAAACCGATTAAAAATATGACAAAATATCATAAATAACTGCAACAATCTGATAGAAAGTGATTAATATGGAATTTATCCAAATTATATACCGCGAAAACGGCACCGTAATTGAGGAGATGGAAACCGTTCTCCCGCTGGAAGCGGAAAAAGCCTACTTCAGATTGATTAAGAAAAGACATGACGGGGAAGGAGTAGTTGCAATCATCCCGAACGGGCATCAGATAGCACCGGCCTGCTATCGCACAGATAAGGGTTGGGAAGGGCGAAGGGAAACAGATCCGGTTCGGTTTGCTCAAATTTGGGCAGACGCAGACAACATCACAGGCCCGACACCTGCCCAACTCCAAGGTCTATCAAAAACTACAAAATTTCGTGGCCATCAAATGGCCGAAATAGCCAAGGTCACTCTTCGGACTTGGCAACGCTACTGGAGCAGCAACGAAGACAATAAAGTACCATGGTCAGCATGGCTGAACATCCTGATCCACCTTGGCTATGTTTATATGACTCTCAGTGATGACCCTATCTAAGCAATCTGATCTTCACCGGTTTCCATCATGGTAGACAATCGCTCTGACCGGCTCCCTACCTGTCGTGCCCATCGACTATCCAGCATTTGACGGGCAGTCTCAGCATAATCACCAGCCTCCAGCGCCGCCAACATGTTCTTGAACTTCAACAATCCGCCAATGCCCATATTGAAGGACATATCCACCAAGACCCGCTTTCGGACCTCATCAAGCCCCGCATAGGCCGAAATGCGGTCAGAAACTTCAGCTTCAGCCTTGGCAATGTCGTTGGCCAACAGAACCATAGCCTCATCTTCGGAGATGCCGACATCATCCAAGTTCCGGCCTACGCCGATGGTCAACTTTCCGGCAGTACAGTGATAGGGTTCGGTTCGCATACCCTCATGCAACACCAACTGTTTCTGCATTTGCTGCATATTCAGATCATCTGACATGACTATCCCACTATTGTGACGGTTGAATACAAGCTACATCAATAAACTGCTACCACTACAGATCCAACACCGGAGGCGCATCGAACACCATTCCAGCCAAAATATCCTTAATCGCCTGTATAGTTGTCGCTTCCTCAATAGCTGATTTCGCGGCACTGTAGATTGCAGTACAGGTCTTACTATACCCGGTAATTACGGTCATAATTTCATCAGGTAGCGCATTTTTTACACGCATCTTTTCAACATCTTCTGGCAAGTACCCCTCTTCAGCCACAACACCGCGTGACCTTGCCTCAATCAAAGCGTTCCGCCGAACCGCCTCTAAATCCAAATCAACGGAAATGTACTTTATTACAGCAGGGGAACTAGCGAGATCGATAGTGTCAACAGCAAGACCTTGGGTGATCAAATCATATTCAACCACAACAGACTCAGCAGGCACTAAACCCACATCATCACCATTGCGACTAACCCAATCCTGCTTTGAAAACCCGCCAAGCACAACAGGCACGCCATACCGGGCAAGCAACTTTTGATACCGCGCCCGATCCCATTCGCCAACAGTGCTCAAGACAGGGCTATCATTAATCGTGATTAAGCATTGCGTGCCCATTATGCCCCCTCGTTAATATCGTGGCCCTGTCCAGAATTATAGAGCGAATCAACATCATCCTGATCAAACACATAGTCCCAAAAAGCCATCTGATCCGCTTCGCCGATCAGTGAAGACCCGTGAATAGTATTTTGACTTCTCTGTGTGAGAAGCCCAGCATTTACACTATCAGCGCCAGCGTTGAGAGTCGGTGTAAAGCTCGCTGAAGCCCCCTCCACGCCATTAATGTAAAGTTTAACCATTCCGGTATCATTATCAATTGTGTGGATGACATGTGACCATGCACCAGCCGTTACGGCAGAACTCGTTGTAATAGTGTAGATATAACCGACTCCACCCACGTAACTCACAGCCATTACCTTACCGTCGGTTTTTATTCGAATATACATCTCGGTAGGAGCGCCGCTTGATTGTTTTTGCGCGTACAGATATTGATAGGAACCAAGACTTGTTGGCTTAACCCATAAAGCGAATGTGTGATTACGCGTTATGGTGGTTAATTTGACCTCAGAAGGCAGATCAATACCATCTCCGACAGCAGTATTGACGGCAACCCTATTGCCAACAGCAATAAAATCACCACCATCAGCAGTGTCGGTAGCTCCAACGGGTGAGGCGTTATAGGCATTGAATGATGAGTCAACCACATCATTCGCTCCACTCCACGACGGCTCTCCACAGGCATAGTAGGCGACCAGCCCTACCCACAGCCCAGTAGCCACGCTTGCCATCTCTGTACCGCGTACTACACAATCGACCTCAGCCCCACCCACACTTTCAAAACGCAGCAGGGTAACCGCGTTAGGTTTTGACAGGTCAGGTGGTTTTGCCTCCTGAATAAATATTTCGCCGAAATTTATTGAGTATGGTGTGCTCCCCTGAGTAAGGCGCACATCAACTTTTACTTTGTTAGCCTCAAGCCAACCAGAAAAGGTGATCTCATTGACATTCTTGTCGAGCAACACGTCAAAAGAAAACGCCTCAGAGAGATCAAAATGCAATACACCATCACCATCAATTACAGCGGTAGAGTGAGGAACTCTAAAACCGCCGGGTTCTCCGGTGGCGCCTTTTTCGGTAATACTCTTCCACCAACTCGGTGAATCTGCCGGACTATTGCCAATATTGTCATCAAGATCACTGATATACAGCATGCCAGATTGAGCGACTGCATCGCCTTTTTTGTAGACAACTGCCCCTTCCCAAACACCTTTATAAGCACTCCCCAGACTTATAGAACCTTCATAACCAACCTCGAAATCACCGGCAGTGGAACTCAATTGCATTTCTGCACTGCTTCCAAAATCCTCTGACCCAAGATACAGCCTCAGCACCGTACCCAAATCACCCGTTCCGGCACTGGGTACCAGATAGGCATTTTCACCAGTCACAAAACCAGCATGGAAACGCAACCACTCACTGTTTTCCACGGTCATATCCAACACCACGACCGTGGAAAAATCCCTCAAGTCAAACCGGATTAATTTACCACCGTCGGGACAAACAAATCCGTACCGCCCGGAAGCAAAACCACCCCAGTATTGACTCTGCCCTGGATCATGCACCGCAAGATCCAGCGTGCCGGAGACAATAAAAGCATCGAGATCAATTTTGAAGATTCTTTGGTGGCCACTCGGAATGCAGTAAAGAAAGTTGCCTACAACAAACCCCCCTGAGAAACCGGCGTATGCCGTGCCAACATCCAAGGTGAGATCCAGGATATCAACGACATCCGACGCACTCTTAACCCCAATATCAGCCAACGCCACCCGAACCAGCTTGCAGCCTCCATCGCCGCCTTCCGCCATCGGGAACAGATAGCCATACTCTCCATCGGTAACCCCACCCCGAAAGCCGACCAAATCAGGATCCACTGTCGCCAAATCAAAAACAGAAACAGCGTAACCACCAATCAAACGCACACGGACCAGCTTACCGTAATAGCCACCACTGTTTTCATACGGCACTAAATAGGCCCACTGGCTATCCAGAAACATCCCCCAAAAGTCGGTTATTGTCTCATCAACATCAACCGTCACGTCACTAGCCGTCCAAGTACTAAAATCACTCAGATCCAGTGTGACAAACATTTTCCCATAGATCACATAGAGATAACGCCCATTGCTACAGCAGCCTGTATATCCTAACCCACCATCACCACCAACAACCGAGAGATCAAACGAACCAACGGTTGAATAATCATGCAGGTCAAAGCGCACAATATGGGTTGAGTTAACCAGATAACCAAACTGCCCATCAGTGCAACCTGAATCGAACCCATGGAAAGCAGCGTTCGTTACGGTCAAATCCAATGGCATAGGCCAAGCCATCGCCATATAGGAAGGCGTTACACTCTCACTCATCACCTGGAAATTATTATTTATCTTGCCAAGCGCATTGCGCAAACTATCTCCCAACCCATCATTTTTAGCGTTGCCGAGAAAAATCGAATGCAATGTCATAATGCCCCCTAGGCGATTGCAGTTACTGAGTAGGACGATGATGGATCACTGAGATTGCCTGTGGTGTCCCTGGCCTTGAGCCAAAAATAGTAGGTGACATCTTCAACATGATCGGGATAGAGATGAAATGCATAACTGCCAAATGTGCCCGCTTCTGTGGCTATCACCGAGGCTGTCTGAACATCATCTGTCTCACTTCTCAAGACATCCACAGATTGAAAATCATGCTCAGGTGAGTTGTACCAGGCAACTTCAATCCCGCCACTTGACTCCGCAGTTACTTGAATTGATGACGGAATTGACGGTGGCGTGGTGTCGCCAGCAGCAACCGCCGTATCAGTGAGCCATGCAGAGTAAACATCATATTCACTCATAGCAGCGACCTGAACTTCATACTCTTCCAGGTGTTCAACGCCGGTTACATACTTCAACGCCGCAGTGGTGGTGCTGATTTGAAATTCATCCCCAGAACCATTAACCCGCCAACGGATTTCATAATGTTTCAGCGTTGAATCTGGAGATGAATCCCAGGCAGCCTTTAAACGCGGTTGCGTTGTTTGATCTGGAAAAACATACGGATCAGAAGTAACGCTCAGATTTGTTGGAGGCTGGCATATATCGTAATCCACCGATGGCGTGCCTGAGGAGACAATCATTAGTTTCTCATCACCGACCGGATCCCATGCGTAAACATCTGGATCAACTTCGGAACATTTAAGAGCTACGGCTATATAAGCCCCACCCTCATCATCCTGCTTATTGATCAATCTCCACTCATCAACAACAAACGCTTTATCAGTCCATCCATATCGATCCAGCGTCAGTGTGAAACAGTCACCCTCCGACATTTCCAGGGCAGATATCCGCAACTCGATCTCAATTTTTACCTGTTGCCGATTCTCTTCCAGCGCAATACGGGCAATGCGTTGACACGCCGCCGCAGAGGTTGTGAAACCAAATTCCAGGTCACGCCAGATCGGAATACCGCCATCTTGAGCAAGATACCCAGCCCCCTGATAGGCTGGAAAATCGGTAGGCTGATACTGTCCATCAGGGTGCGCAAAAATGCCCTTAACCCCGTTAAAAACATCCCGCTTTGACTGCAATGTGTAAACCCGGATAGGCCCATGCAGATCTTTCAGCCCCAAACTCAATGTTGGCGGACGCCAATAGGCCGAGCGGATAGACCATTTCTGATCAATCCTATGCGACAAACGACCCCACATTCCAACAAGCAAATGTTCCAGATTACTACCCAGCCGATTGGATGTATCCAGCACACCATGACACTGATATCGCGCCTCCGAGCCACCAGCAGCTAGCGTCACCTGCTCATCACAGTTATTGGCCGACGCCACCAGATCATCAACATCAAAATCGTCCGGGTATACCGCACCCTTACCAAACTCTGTGTCCATCAGATAATCCAATACACACAGCGCACTATTGGCACTCCATGCCGTAACACCAGTTCGCGGATCAAAGATCTTACGCCCTTTAATCAACACGGTAATTGACGGAACGCTATTCGGGTATTTGCTGGCACTTTTTTTCAGCACTAGATAGATTTTGGCATGCCCGGTTTGCTTATGATCAGCAGTCCATTTATCTGGGAATGCTGTTGATAAGGCAGTATGTAAACCGCTATCAGTTGCAGCAGTCCCCAGACCGGGATAGACCCAAGCAAAGTTGGCATATTTGCCAGTTACCTCACCAGTCACCGGATCAAAAGACACCTCTTCCTCACCAAACCAGACCTTTTCAACCGATTCAATTTCATGTGCCGCTAAGGTAATCAGGATATGTATTTTTCTATCGCTGGTAGTGCCCAAATAGGTGTATTGACCACCCACCCTGGTCAGACCATAGGCGATTTTTTGCGACTCGATTGCCTGCCGAACAGCTTGAGTTCGTTTACCGCTGGACAGGCTTGGCGCATCAGGCATGAGCAACCGGGCAGCCGACATCGTAGCGGCAGTTATCACGGCAGCCTGTACGATTGCCGCTACCGTTGCCCCACTAGCCCAGGCAGCAGCCGCATT
>JADFWU010000061.1 GCA_015234045.1 Magnetococcales bacterium | reverse complement strand
TACTCAGTAGACGTCTGCATTACCGCGCACCGTTCAAAGACCAGTTATAGTCCATATATCCATCAATGGTGGCGTTGGCTGGAATGTCAGGCCGATACTGCCGGATGAACGCGATTGTGTCGGAAAAATCCGTTTCAAACCAATCAAATATTTTTGAAAGAGTCAGTTTATTTTGTTGAACGATCAAGCCTTTGCTGGCGTTGGTGAGGAATTGTTGGGTTTGGTCATTCAGTTGGTGATCCAGTTTATCGGCGGTGTAGGCTTCATTTCGCAGATCTGGGCAACTGAGCGATGCACAGACGATGGCCATATGGATTCGGGGTTCCTTCATGGGGCGAAGGATTTTATGTTCGATTTCATCAAGAGTGATTGGCGCTCCATCCAAGGTACCAATCTGTTTTTTCCAGACTGAGTTGAACCAGCTACCGGCGTCTTTGATACTCTCGACGGGCCAGTGATCGAGAACCATTTTTATGGCAAAGATGTTATAGGCGTTGATATAGAAAGCGATTTTTTGTTTTTGTGTGGTGAAATTATCGAGGGGGTGATTTTGCAGTGTAGTCACAATTTCGGCAAAAATGGGATCTTGCTTAACGGCTGGGTAGTCCAACCATTTTAGGGTGATTCCTTGATGGGTTTTGGTGGTGAGGTGGCGCTTGAGTAGCGCATCATAGCTGGTCCAGTTGGGTTCCTGGGCGTGGGTTATGGGAATAATCGTGAAAAAGGCCAGCAAAATTAAGGTGAAGCGTTTTGCGAGATTGGTCATTTTTTGGCCTTTTCGGATAGGTTATGACATCATTCTGAACGCTTTTTTCTTACGTTTAGGCGATCAATGCACTACATTAGACAATACATGATAATACCGTTTATTCAATTATTTCAGACAGTATTCAGAGGAGTGTTGCATTGTGCTGCTATCCGTTGAAGTTGAGATTTCGGCTGATGGTCAGATTACCTTATGTGAGCCGTTAGAATTGCATGGTAAACATCGTGCTATATTGACTGTTCTTGAGCCTTTGGAAACAACTTCCAAAACAGATAGTTCTGTCTCAACTGCCGGTAATGGTCATGCCTTATTAAAAGCACTACGTGACAATCCATTACCTCCTGAATCACGCCGTTCTGCTGATGAAATTGAGGCACAAATCCGAGCAGAGCGAGAGGCTTGGGATTGAATAATCTGGTCTATTTGGAAACCTGCATTAGAGGGCGTGCTCGTCATTCCCGCAACAGCGGGAATCTAGGGGGCAGTGAACCAACTGGATTCCCGCTTTTGCGGGAATGACGGCTATTACACTTCATTCAACTGCGTCACTCCTTATTTACTTCTATTGCCTCCTCTACGGAAGTCGGCCCTTTGGGCCTCCAGTTGTGTGACACTTCGTGTCACGGCGCTACGCATTTTCCGCGCTTTGCGCAAAAAATGCTCCGGGAGCTTACGCGCCTTATTTTCATTAAAACAGGGCTTTGCCCTGTACGACCCACTGGAAAGGGACTTGTCCCTTTCCAGACCTATCCCGTGAATAATCTGCTCATCATCGTTGGATCCTGATCTTACTTTGCACATAAAAAAAGCCACCTTCCCAGTGTACCAGGAAGATGGCCAGGGGCCTGATAGACACGACCATCCGCCAGAATCGACGGTTGGATTCTGCACCAGAACGCAGGCGTGTTCATGGCGTGCAGAGTTGTAGATGCATTGGTTTCAATGCGTCTGCGAATTGGCGATGGGTGTGGTCTGCTTATCTGCGGATCAGACAGGTCTAAATCCAGACCTATCCAGGGATGGACAGTCTGCAAGTCTGGGTGCAGATAGGGCTAAATCCAGAGCACGGCACAGGTGTAGACACCTGAACCATCGTCAGATTGCCAAAAACAGCAGTAATGTCAGAACATTACAGCCTGGGCCTTGGTGTACACCACAGTGACCGGTTGTGAAGCTGGGGATGTTTTTGTATCGTATCGACAGGCGTCAGCATGACTCAAGCTCCTGCTGGTGTTTAGGCTTCCGGGAGTGCTGATACACTCTCGGTGGCCGCTTATTATGAACACTTTTGTGAATGTGATGCCGAACAGCGTACCGAACTGTATTCTCTTTAGTCAATAGAAAAAGTGATGGATTGTGATGACCTTCTGTGTCTGTGATACAGGAGGTTTTTTTGTTTTTTTAAGAGTTTGGATTTCTTGATTCATCAATCTAAACAAATAGATGAATTCATGGATACTTGTAGGAGCGAGCTTGCTCGCGAATTGGGTTGCACCTCAGTTGAAATAGGGTGTGGATACTTTTATTTTTACCTTGTTATTTCAATACACTATTAACACATATCACACCTCGTTCACGAGCAAACTCGCTTCTACAGTTGTCCTGGACACTGGTTGATTTCTTTATTTTATTGCACCACCTATTTTTATCTGTATTCATTTTAACTTGACAATGCTTCACTGAACTATTTTTTATCACTCAACTTGATCGGGAATACCGGCTACACTCTATTGTATTCGCTTTTCAGTTATTGGAGCCAAGCGCATGAGCATAAAGATCAGGTTGGAAGATGACACGCTATACAATGATCCGATTGATAATCGTCGGGAGTTGGAAGCGGATCACCTGACGGAATTAGATGGCCTGATTCAACGCTATGCCAAGGTGTTGGAGACCGAAGACCGGGCGGAGCTATTGGCCATTGGTCAGGCGCTGTTTCAGTGGCTGGATGGTGGTCAGGATTGGCTGGTCAATGGCATCAAGGGAACTGGGGCGATCAAACTATCGTTAACGGTTTCCATTGAGGAGATGGAGCGCAATGAGGAGACACCGAATAGCGCTCGATTAATGATCGGTGCGCCTTGGGAGCTGTTGGCACTGCCTGAAGGGCGTTTTGTTGTTGAAGATCATAGGCGTCTATTCCTTGTTGAGCGGTGGTTGGGTGATCAGGAAACCAGTTATCAGGCTGAAAACCGTGATCTGCGCTTGATGTTTATGGCAGCAGCACCGGATGGGGTATCAGAACTGGATTTTGAACAGGAAGAGACCAGTATTCTCAATGCAACCGGTACGCTACCGCTGCAACTGCTGGTAGAAGAGAGCGGCAATCTGTTCAATCTCAGTGAACGGGTGCGGTTGGATGGTCCCATTGAGGCGTTGCATCTCTCCTGTCACGGTGGATTTGATGAGGGTACACCGGTATTGGCATTGGAGAATGATTTTGGTGATCAAGAAGATGTCTCTGTAGCCAATTTAATCAACGCTTTAGGTGAGAAACCACCACCGATGGTGTTTCTGTCCGCCTGTCACAGTGCGGCAAGCCGTGCCGCAGTGGGTTCTTTGGCCACCGATTTGATTATTTCCGGTGTTGGCAACGTTATGGGCTGGGATGGCCCGGTGTTAGATTGGGATGCCTCCCAGTTCGCAAAACAGTTTTATTCCGATCTGGCCGGATTCAGCACAGTTGCCCATGCCGCAGCCAAGGCCCGACAAGTCCTTTATCAAAAATGGATCAAAGATTCAGAACATAATCTTGGTCGTCACTGGCACCTTGCACGGCTCTATCTGGGCGGTACTGGTGGCAGCACCGTAACCATTCAAAATGGCCATCAGCGATCCACAACTGGTCATGAAATCGGCTATCAGGAATATCTTGATCTGGAGAAAAAAGTACCCGTTGCACCACGGAATCTATTCGTTGGCCGTCGGCGGATATTGCAACGTATTTTACGGACGTTAAGTGAAGGAAAAGGGGCACTGGTCCATGGCATGGGCAATCAAGGAAAATCCAGTGTAGCGGCTCGGATCGCTAACAGGTTACCCAAACACAAACCAGTGGTGATCTATGGCAGCTATGATGCCCAAGCGATTTTTAGCGCTGTCATCAAGGCATTGAAACCCAAAGACAGAGCCAGCAAAAAACGGGATTGGCTCGCAAGTATCAAAGATGACCCAACCCTATTGGCCGATGCTTTAGAAGACCTGCTAGACACACTGCAAGCGGAGTACAATCCGATTCTGTTGATTCTGGATGATCTGGAACAGATTCTTGATCCCCTGCCCGCTTCCGGTGATTTCACCACAGTGAAAAACCGCTATAAAAAACCATTGAGTGCAGTGCTATCGGCCCTTCACACCAGCCGAACCGATTCCCGCCTATTGCTCACCAGCCGCTACACCTTCACTCTACCCGATAATACCAATCGGGATCTGGCTGCTAAGACACTGACCACTATCGCCCTCCCCCCCATGGGTCTAGTGGAGCAGTACAAACAGCAGCAAACCGAGTTACACCACCATATTAACCGTGCGGACATCCAGTTGGATCCTGAATGGTTTCATGAGATCGGCCCACTCTTAAACCGGTGCGTTGACATATCTCAAGGCAACCCCGGCCTGCAAAATCTATTATCCAATGCCATTCTGAATAAAGAGATTAAGGCAGCAAAAAAAGCAATCAAAGCTGTTGAGGAATATTTAAAAAAAGGCCAAACCACCACCGAGGGCGACGCCGGAGATTTCTTCAAACGCATGGCCCTGGACCAATTCCGCGCCACCCTACCAGCGCACATCACCCAGGCTTTCAGAGCCATGATGCTATTCGGCCTGCCCATCCCGAAACTGGTGGCTGAAAAAGTATGCGCCGATTTCAAAGTGGACCAACCAGCAAAAGCCCTAACCCGCCTCACCGGCCTAGGCCTTATCGACCGTTATGATACCGACAAACAATCAGAACCCGCTGAACTGATCACCAATCCGCTGGCCCGTCACCTTTTTGAGGATCCATCCGACGAAGAAGCAACCCTGCTGGCCCAATCAGCCGCACCACTGCTTTATTCAGCTTGGCTGGATTCAGATGGTAATTTGCCATGGTCAACCCAATCAGTGGCACTCTATCAACTGGCCAACTTGGCCAGTAACTGCCCAGAAATTCTGACAAAAGCAGCTCGTTATGGAGGTTGGCACCTCTGGAAGAAATTAAAACATCCTGAAAAGCCATTGGAAATGGCCCAGACGGCTTTGGAAAAACTGTCCGGGGAGCAAATTAATTCTGATCTTGAAACAAACCTGATGCAGTTGATTGTAAGTTGTGCCAATCAATCCAGTTGGGACTCTGAACTAGAGAAAATAATTGCAAAAAAAATTGATAACAATAAGCATCCTTCCTATGAAATAGCCAAACTATGGAATGTATGGTCCGAACGTCTTAGAACTCTAGGTGATTATGATGGTGCCTTAAAATGGTTGGAGAAGTCAAAAGAGGTCTTTCAAAAAAAGGAAGACCCCCGCCATTTGGCTATCACTTGGAGAAAAATCGCTGATATTCTAGTCATCAGAGGGGAGCTCGACAGAGCCTTGCGCATTCGAAAAGTCGAAGAATTTCCCGTCTTTGAGCGCCTACAAGATGTTCGCGAACGCGCTATCACTTTGGGAAGAATCGCTGATATTCTGACCTACAGAGGGGAGCTAGACGAAGCCTTGCGCATTCGAAAAGTCGAACTATTGCCAGTCTATGAGCGCCTCCAAGATGTTCGCGAACACGCTATCACTTGGGGTAAAATCTCTAATATTCTGGCCACCAGAGGAGAGCTGGACGAAGCCTTACGCATTCTAAAAGTCGAACTATTGCCTGTCTTTGAGCACCTCGGAGATGTTAGCTCTCGCGCTACCACTTGGGGAGAAATCGCTGATATTTTAGCCACCAGAGGGGAACTCGACGAAGCCTTGCGTATTCTAAAAGTCGAACAATTGCCTGTCTATGAGCGCCTCCGAGATGTTCTCTCTCGTGCTATCATTTGGGGGAATATTGCCCAAATTCGGCAACAACAAGGAGATCTTGATGAGGCATTACGCATTCATCAAGAAGAGTGCATTCCTTTATACGAATCATTGCAGAATAAAGAAGGACTGATTCGTTGCTGGTACTACATTTCTGACATCCGCTTGGAAAAAGGCGTTGAAAACCCAAAAGCGATTATGAGTATCATTGATGATTTGCGTAAGGCTTTTGCCTCAGCCTGGAAGTTGGGAAATGCGAATTTCATTAGTGTCATTGGCTGGAGACTTGGTAATTTGCTTGCCCAATTTGGTTGGAAAAATGAGGCCGTGGAGTTTCTGAAAGCCTCATGTGAGGCTTATCGAATAATGGGACTGACTGAGAATGTAGAAGTGACTGAAAAACGAATTCAGGAGATTCTGTCTGAAGGGGATTAATCCGTTATCAAGGTGATGTAGAAAAAACTAATCACTGGAAAGAACTGTCAATATTTACCCAAACAATGCGATAACATCTTCAGGTGTCTGATCAAAATCTTCTGACTCCTGAATCAGGCCTTTCAACAGTCCAGGCACTCTCGGTGATTGCGGTTTTGGTTCACTCAATGGAACCAATTTGGCTTGGGGAATACCATTTTCTGTGATAGTAATTTCCTCGCCAGAAGCAGCACGGCGAACAAGATCAGAAAATTTGTCCTGCGCCTCGGCCATGTTTATCTGTTCCATAATAGGTACCTACTGTGCATACCTCTATCTGATATGCACTGAGCAATCAGATCAATTGGGAAAGCTTTTTGATAGCAAGAACTGAGCAAATGCCTCTTCTGTCATACCACCATCAGCCAGGGCCATGAAAGCATTATATTTCTCTAGATCAGAAAGTTTTATAGACCGCCCATTCAATTTCAAGAACAACAAACAAACCACATAGGCCACACGCTTGTTTCCATCGACAAAAGGGTGGTTACGGATAATGCCGTATGCATAAGCCGCCGCAAGGCGCTCAATGCTTGGCTTTATATCCGAATACACCAGCAAGTTTTCAGGACGGGCCAGTGCTGAATCAAGCAACCCTTCATCACGAAGACCGGGCGGCCCGCCATGCTCTGCTAGCTGACGATTGTGAATAGCTAAAACGGTCTGTCTCAATACCCAAATTGGTGTAGACACGGAATCAGCTTCCCAGCTTTTTCAACACATCTCGATCCTGCCGCATGATGGATTCAGCCATCTCCATCTGTCGATCAAATTCAGGATCATATGCAGACAGCTCAATTCCCGTTGGTGTTTCAACCACATATAGCGCATCGCCTTTTTCAACACGCAGGCGAGATAGCAGTTCTTTAGGTAGAACCACACCGGTAGAATTGCCTACTGAAATCAATTTCAATGTCGTCATAACACGACTCCTTTCAATGTTATTATACATGTAATAACATTGATTTTCAATCACCTATCAATGGCCCGCTTCTGCAATGTCGGTATCGGAGCGCGTTTGGTTTCCAGGGATTTTCCAACGCTATAAACCATGGTGGCACCAAACAAAACCACTGCCAGAAAAACCGACACCCACTTCATCCCATCCACGGAAAACAGTTTTCCAAAGCTGGATCCTGCTTCGCTCTGAAGCGCTTCACTTCTATAAAAAATCTCCAGGCAATAGGACAAAATCGCCACTAACAGAAATACCGTTCCAGCCAACTCCAATAGCTCTTCTATTATCACCTCCCATTGATACCAATCCGAACCGGAGAATAGAAACCACTGGCGGATGCTTTCAAAGAAAATCGCCAGGGTCCATGTGCCGATACCGAAAGCCACCAATAAACGGGTACGGATGGAGAAGGTTAAACGACTGTGGAGAAACAGCAGTATCAGGGCGAGCAGAAACACCATCAGCGGTGCCAAAAGCAGTTGCCATTGGGTGATGTAGATCAGGGTGGGATTCAGGGCTTCGCTGATTTGACGGATTTCGCGCCAGTAGAGGTTTTCATGCAGAATCAGCATCTCATCCAGGCTGAGACCAACGCCGATTATTGACAAGAGTATCCAAAAATAAACGCCTTGCAGTTGCAGGCTGGTTTGTTGGATCAGGTGGCGTTCCAATCGATGGGCAAACAGTGAGGCTATTGCTACGGAAAACAGCAGAATACCGGAAAACCAAGTGGGTAAGTTGCGCTCCTTGTCCAGATTGAACCAGGAGGTACCACCTGCTTTGACGTCGTGCCAGAGGAGGTGCGCCAAGCCCATAAGCGCAATCAGTACAAAAAGCATCCAAAAAAAACGCTGTAATAGTCGCTTAACCTGCTGATACTGGTGTTTCTGCTTGGGATCCATATCAGCACCCCATCACGGCCACGGTGTCAGGGCGACGATGTTGTCAGCCACTTCCGGGAAGAATTTTTTTACCAATGGATCATGTCCAGGAATGATCCAGTAGGGTGATGCCGCTTGCCACTGCATTTTTTCGATTATATCCAAGCCCTGTTCCGGGCCATGGGAACGGGATGGGCGGTGGTGTTGGCTGTTGCGATAGAGATAGATGGCGTCGCCAGCCAGAATCAACGGGCCTTCTTGAGTCTCTATGGTCACATACTGACCGCCGGGTGTGTGGCTCTCTGCCAAGCTAACCGATAGACCGGGCACCATCTGTTGATCACCATCCATCAGGGATACTAAGCCCCGTTCATGGCGTTTCTGCAACTGCTGCCAGTGCTGCCGGTCCATGCCGTTGAGAAACGATTTATTGGTATCAGAAAAACGGCTCTCAGCATGCGCCCAAGCCTTTTGCTGAAGCCATATCTGCGCATCGGGATAGGCCGAGATCAAGCCCATATGATCCCAATGTAGGTGAGTCAGAATGATATCGGTGATGGCCTGTGGAGCAACATCCAGCCGCGCCAACAACTCGGTTGGATGCGTATAATTCTTCACTTTCCATTTGTTCAGGCGGCTTTTGTCATCGGTACCGGTATCCACCAGAATCCGCCGCCCATCCGGCATCTCAACCATCCAAAACCACCAGGCGAATTTCATTCTCTTACGTGATGAGCCGTTGTAATAGACCGTCTTCTGCTTGACCCGTGATTCACCATATTTCAATGCATACACTTTTGCTGGCGTCGCTTCCTGAGCCACCAGCGATTGAACCGCCGGACCACTCCACCAAGGCGAAAAGATCACCATAACAATAAACAGCCCTGCCGCCGCCAACCCCACTCCCCGAAGCGGAACCCAAAACAGCCCCATCAACAACAGCAGTACCAAAAGATAAGCCAGTACACCCAGATAAAAGGTGGCGGTCATGCCGACGACCATGGTTAAAAACAGCGTGATCGGCACACTCAAAGCACTACCAATGGCGTTGATGGCAAACAGACTACCGGCACTGCGTTCCACATGATTTATCCGGGCATGGTCCAATACAAACGGAAACACCATGCCCATAAAAAACGCCAGCGGCGCAATGGATGCCACCAACAGAGCGGTTTTTTCCGCCAAGCTCCAACCACCAGCCCAGGCAAACAGCCCCGGCGAGAGCCATTCATAGCCCATCAACAACCCGATGATCACCAGCACAATCCACCAGGGTCGATCACCACCAATCCAGCGCCCCATCACACTACCCAGACCGGAAAACACCAACAATCCACCCAATATGGCCGCAAACACCACCGCAGGCGCTCCAAGAAAAAACGCCCCGCGCTGAATCAACACCACTTCGATGAGCAGATAGGCCAAGCCGGTCAAAAACACCATCACATGATGAGAGATCAACACCCGTTCCATAGAGCGCCACAACAGCGCCACCAGTACCAAAGCCACCACCAATATCACCGCCATGGACTCGGTAATCATGGCCCGATCCGGCAACACGTCGAACAGAAACGGCCTGTCATCAGTCATCGGTTCCAGATGACGTTTCTCAACCAACGATTCCGGCAACAGACCACGCACCGCCTTGGAGACAATGCCCGGTCGTTCCTGTCCCGGCGCATGCAGAACCAAGGTGTGCGCCTTAATCGGTCCCAGACGTTTTTCCGCCGCTTTTTCCAGCGCTTTCATCTCATCCACATCCCGCAACCACTGGTTTAGCTTATTGAGCTGCGGTTCGGTAATGGGCGTTTTGTTCATGACGATCTGGGCGTAGTGATTGGAGCGCGTGCGCCACATGAAGATAAAAAAATGATCTTCTGGACGTTCTGCACCGCGCATCAACAGCGCTTGTCGCATGGTGGTAAGCATTTTCCAGATCACCGGTTCATGCTGAGGCGATCCGGTGGGATGTTCTATCAGGATCAAACCATCGTCAGAAAGTCGATCCAGATAGTGATGAATGGTCTCAATGGAATAAAGATTCTCTGGACTGGGCGCACGACCTGACAACGAACCACGGGAATGATGCGTATTCAGTAATGTAATCATGTCATACACACCGGTGTCGGTGCGGACAAAACCCCAGCCATCAGCAACACGCACATCTATACCCGCGTAACTGTTGCCGTTGCGCCGCTTCAGGACGTTTTGCTGAATATCCACCACATGTGGATTGATCTCCAGCCCCACCACCGATCCGCCACGCTCACGAGCCGTTTTGGCAATACCGTCACCGGATAGACCGATGATCAATACTTTTGGTTGCTGTTTCCAAGTGTGTGGCAGACGTGGATCAATCTGATAATTCTCCGGCGGCCAATCACGGATTGTGTCGATGGTTCGACCGTTCTCTTTTGACTTTAATGAATTGGCTTTTTTAGTACGCTTGACGATCTCATAGCGTCCCACCGTGGATGAGTGGCTATGCAGAATCTTCAAATCGGGATATTTTTCACGGTATTTATTCAGAGTGATATTCAAAGCCTCATGTGGTGACTGAATCACCACCGTACAGAGCACACCAAATAGTACCGACATCACCACAACCATCGGCCAAACCACCACAGGCCGAAAGTTCGCTTTCTGAACAAACAGCATGGCGATACCGAACGGAATCAGCGTCAATGCCAGCAGTGCGCCCTCTTCCTGCCAGAGTCCCAACATGGGATCAATGAGGATCGCTCCCAGCGCCGCACCAATCAGCATACTGCCATAGGTAACATGGGCATCATGGCGGATCAGAATCACCGTCATGATCACACTGATGGCACTGAAACCGGGCATCAACAGCAGCGCCGATAACCAGGGAAAATCCGCCAGAGAAGCCAGCACACCCAGCGCCAACAGAAACGAAATAGCCGTTACCGTGCCACTCACCACAAACAGACGACGAATATCCAACCCGGCCAGCCGATAACCGATCAAACCACCCACAGCCAACCCCAACAGCGCCACCGAAATAATGGTCTGTGCAATGGTGTAGTTGTGGAACACTGAGGCAATATGAAACAGCAGGATCTGAACCGCACTATGACTCATGGCCGCGCCAGCGATGACCGCCATGGCAACTACTGGTCGAATCTCTCCACCGGGCTGAACACCGTCACGCAGCCTATAGCCAAACACAACCCCATCAACCAGGGTCTGACGCATCACCAACACCAGCAGCAACGCACCACCCCAGAGATGAAACAGTCCAGCCAGCCCATTCAAAAGCATCTGGACATCGGGTTCCATCAACCAGGCAATCGGCCCCAGCAATAACGCGCCACCAAACGCCGTCGCCATCAGCATCAACAGACGATTGGAGAAGCCATCCACCAACCGCCAGTAGCTGATAAAAAACATCAACGGAAACAGAAACAGGAATCCAATGCCGGATTGAGCCAACTGGTCAAAAAGATCTACAGAACCAACAAAAACCACCCGCTCATAAAGTCGGGAGAACTCAAAAAAAGACAGACCAAAGCCGATCAACACCACCACAAACCAGCCCCAGAAGGCTTTTTCAGAGTGGCCCAGCCATCGGGCACGGATCATCCCAATCAGCGCAAACAACCCACTGAGAAAAAACTGCATGGCCGCCAACCAAGAAGCCAGCGACAAACTGTGATTCATGGAGAATATCGAAGACCGCCCCTGGCCCCATTGATAGTCTGGAACAAGCAGATGAGCAAGACTCAACGCCATACCAACAAACAAGAGCCAAAACAGCACTCTGTTCAGACGGAAATGGCGAAAAACCGACATCTAAGGCGTGGATGATTGCGTGGTTACGGGCTTCTCGGCCATCTTATCCCTCAATGCAGAGAGACGTAATGCCGCTGAAAGGCAGTGCTGAGTAAAATCCACCCGCATGCGTGGTTTCCGACGTCCGTTAACAAACGCACCTTGGAATCGGGACAGCTCCGGCGAGTGGAGAGCGACGCCGTTACCAAGATCAAGCCGTCTTTGATTGGCTTTGATCTGGAATGGAAAATTCTGTTTCTCTTCAATGAAGATCCGACGTAAAGCGCGTTTTTTTAGCTGACCATGGCTATCAGAATGATCAAGAATCAACACCGCTGCACTCAATCCTTCAATGGCAGAACAGGTGTTGACCGATGGTCTCGGCTCAGGCCGTAATTTCTTTAAATAGACGTCAGTCTGACTACGCGCAAAGGCGATCAGTTTATCATCAACTTTGGTCTGCATCCGCTTCGCACTGGCCAACATGCCCCAATGATAGAATCCAGACAGCGGCTCGCGGCTGTAGCGCTTCATCATATAGTGATCAACCCTTGGCAGAAGCGCACCGACCTTCTTATCGTCAGGAAACAGCGCGTGATACCAGGCCAGCGCCAACCAGGTTTCACCGTTGTAATAATCAGATTCAATGTCCGACTTCGGCAGCTTGGCAAACCCAGCACCTGGCCGATATTGAGCCAGCAAGCCATCTTTCCAAGACTTGCGGATTTCAGCAAATTGTTCATCACCAGTGGCTGAGTAATAGTGTAATTCAGCCAGCAGTGACAACGCTGTGGTGCCGGTTTTGGCTTTGGAAAGAAGGCGTTTCGAGGTGACCAGCTTACCGTTTTTGAAGCCGATTGACTTTGATTGCAGCGCGTTCAGTGCCTTTGCCAACACCTGACGTGCAGGTTTGCTTTTGGTGCGAAGTAGATACTCTCCAAGCGCATAAGCCGTGCCCGCTTGGCGTACCATATTGTTCTTTTTTGAATATTTCTGTGCGACCAGATCATATTCGTAGTGAAACAGACCTTTTTTCTTTTGCATATACTGCAAGGCTTTAAAAGCGTTATCACTGATCTGATCCAACTGTTTATCAGCCTGTGCCGGTCCAGCCAACAGACAGAATAACAGCGCAAACGCCAACCACTTTGAATAGCTGAACACTGTCATACTCCTCAGCTTTGCACCGCCACAACATCACTGTCAGGATCGCAACTTAGTCGCGCCGCAAATGGAAATTCTTCATCAAACTCCTGAGAAATAACCCAGATCTGGGCGATTTCCGGGCTGATATCCTCAAACGCTTTCAGTGCCGAATGGGTACGATAGCGGTCGAAAAAGGCGAACGGTTCGTCAAAAATCAGAAACTGGGCGGTTTTTGCAGATCGAGCCACCACCGCTTGCGCCAGTGCTACCCGAAGTGCCAACAGCATCTGATGCTGTACGCCGGTTGAGACCTCTTCAAAACCGAGGAAGTCATTTTTCTGCACCGAAAACGCCTGTACCAGCAGTTCGTCATCAATGCGAAGCTGTTGATAGCGATCCTCGGTAAACATGGGCGTAACTTTGGACAGAAAGCCTTGTAGCTCCTGATGAAATTTGGTCATGGAGCGCCGTGCAGTTCCGGTTAGCAATTCACGTGAAACTTGGCGGATCTCTATCTGTCGTTGCAGGGCGTTGCTGGCTTGTTCGTTCTCTGCCAGAAGTTCATTGAGTCCACTATCCTGCTCGCGGCGCTGTTTCTCCTCGGCGATCTGTTCGTCCAGTTGACTGACGTTCTCATCAAGCATTGAACAGCTTTCCACCACCTCACTAATCTGGCTATCGATGTCGCTGACCATCTCCTGTTTCTGTTTGCTAAACAGATCCAGCGCGGTCTGACATTTTTTGAGATAGTGGTTACGCATCTCATGCTCTAGCAGTTGTTCACCATGCCGGTCCTGCCAATCAGAGAGCGTATCGCGCCAAGGCGCATTATCGAATTTTCCAAGTGCAAGAATCTGTTTTTCCAGTGGCGAATCCAAAGCGGCTTGAAGTCCCTCTATGGCAGCTTGACTCTCACGCGCACGCTCTTTCAACTCTTTCAAGGACTTTTTATACTTGGAAAGCGCAGAACCTACCCGAAAGGAGCGACCCAGGACCAGCAAACCAAGAAACAGACAACCACCACCAGCGATACCGGAATAGCCCCAATAGGCCGGTTTCCAGTGCGGCACATTGGCCTCTACCCACGCAGAACCTTGTACAACCATTGGCTCTTCGGGCATGCGATCATGCAGCCCCCAACCGCCCGCCCCAACAATACCAACGATCAAAAACAGTAACGCAAACAGACCAATCATCCGTTTCCGACTCGCTAGCACATCGTGCTTTTTCTCCAGCTTTTTACGCTCTTCTTGATAAGTCGGTTTCTTGTCAGAACCGGGTTTATCACTCATCCAGACAGCCAGCGATTTTTGAAACACCACCACCTGTTCACGAATGGCTGTCAGTCCGGCAACCTTTTCCAGAAAACCGGATAGCCAACTACCAAGCTGTTTTGGCCCATCTATACCGGCATCTTCACCGGTTTGTTCGATCAAATCTTCAGCATCCTGCCAATTGGCCAGCGACATAGCCATATCATTGGTGGTGGTGTCCCACTTTTTGTATTGGCTCTTTCTCACCGACTCCATGATCGCTTTGACGCTGGATTGAACATCATTTCCAGCCCGATTGATGTCGGTTACCACCTGAGTCCATTGGGTCTCGCTATTACGTGCCTCTGAAAGCTGCTTTTTCTTATCGGTCAGATCATTTTGCAACGCGTCAAGTCGTTCTGGCTTTAGATCCAAAGCACGGCGTTGTTGAAGCAGTTCAAGACGGCTTCGATCCTGATTCACGATCTCCCGCTCTGCGTTAGCCTGCTCATCCTGTAGCTGTTGCTCTGCCTTCTCGATCAGATCAACACCGGCCAGTGCTTTGAGCGTATGATGATCCATTCCCGACTGACCACCACGGCGTTGCACCAGATAGAGCGCCTCCAGATAGCGTTCATACACCAGCCCGGTTGATTGAATCATCGCCCGATTGACATCCTGCCAGCCTGACATGAACGGCTCGGATTCACCATTTCTCGACAGATGGGCTTTATGTTCGCCTTCCCGATCAATATAGCGCGTTACTTTATAGGTTTGATCATCCCGACCGGTGAAGGACATGGACACCAGTGCGGAGGACTCACCCCAGCGGATTACCTGATCGAGTTTTGGTTCAGCAAGTGCGGATGTGCGGCCAAACAGCGCGAGACAGATCGCCTCGGCCAGCGTAGATTTACCGGATTCATTGCGCCCTTGGATGGCGATAACACCCCGTTCTGGCAGATCGGTCAGATCGAGGTTGGCGTACTTCATTATATTTTCGCCGTGCAGGCTGCGAATAATCATGATTCACCCTCCTGGCTCTCCAACTCTTTCAACAGTGACATGGTG
>JADFWU010000060.1 GCA_015234045.1 Magnetococcales bacterium | reverse complement strand
GTAGGAGTCTGGGCCGTGTCTCAGTCCCAGTGTGGCTGATCTTCCTCTAAGAACAGCTACGGATCGTCGCCTTGGTAGGCCGTTACCCCACCAACTAGCTAATCCGACGCGGACCCCTCCAAGGGCAATAAATCTTTCTCCCGTAGGACGTATACGGTATTAGCAGTCATTTCTAACTGTTGTCCCGTACCCTAGGGCAGGTCTCCACGTGTTACTCACCCGTTCGCCACTCGTCAGCGGACCGAAGTCCCTGTTACCGTTCGACTTGCATGTGTTAGGCGTGCCGCCAGCGTTCGTTCTGAGCCAGGATCAAACTCTCCAACATATATAAAGATCTTGCGATCTATATTGTGTTTTCAGTTAATCCTGAAAATTTTAAAATTGACGAATTCTCGCTTGCTGCATTTAGTGCAGACACAAAATTTCCATCAAAGTGTTTTACTACTTCACTTCAATCGGGTCTTGCGCCCACACCGATGATTACCAAATTTTCTCAAGAACATGACTTGCGCCTCGGCACTGTCGTTACCGCTTGACCTTGTTTGCTGTGTTGCCGTGTTGTCTTGCGGTGAGGAGAGATACTAGAGATTTGGACCTGTTTCGTCAACGATTTAATTACACTTTCTTCACTATTTTTTCAACCCATTGATTTTGTTATGTTTATATATTCACCTTCAGCGCTTCAATATCAACTCGGTCACAACCTTAACGCCCAAGAAACCTAAAGCCAGCAGTAAATAGCCACCTAAAGTGATCCGAACTGCCCTCCCCCCACGCCATCCATAGAAGCGATTGCCCAACAGTAATGTCGCAAAGGTCAACCAGGTTGCCCAACTGAACACCACCTTGTGACTGAGCATGAACCACACACCCAATCGCGCCTTCGTATAGACAATGCCACTGAAGATACTCAGGCTCAACAGAAGGAAGCCCATTCGTATCATCACAAACAAACTCTCCTCCACCACACCCAATGACGGCAGCATGTTGAAGATGCGCCCAAACTGTTTTTTCTTCAGAGCGTGTTCCTGATACGCATCCAATAGTGCCAACACCACCGCTACACTAAACAACCCATAAGCAAACAGCGAAAACAGCAGATGCGGAATTAGCAGTGGATCAGATAACAGAGAGGATGTCGCCGGATCAGCAGACTTTAGAAACCGCGCGCCCAATAGCGCCACCACCACAACTGGCAACAGCAGTATCCCTACGGAGCGCCCTTCCAATCGACTTATGCGCCAACCAGTCAGAAATAAAAACCCCAACACCAGCGCCACAGCGTCCAGGGAACCGGAAAGATCCACCGCAACCCCGCCTGTCTGCATATATACAGCACGACCTAACGCAAAAGCATGTCCAATCCAACCCGCTAACGCCAGCCACCAAACAATCACCGAGGGTCGGGCAATCTGTTTGTAGAGATTACGCGCCATTAATAGTGTCGCCAGACCGTAAGTCAGCACAATCAACCAGAACAGTGGACCATTCATGGGACTATTACCGTTGGCAAGATGTGATCCATGGATTTCATCGCCTTCATTACCACTCTATATTTTAGCTTTGCGAATAATAGCCTGCACGCTATCCTTACGCGGTTCAAGTCAATCTCTACTTTCACCCATAAGGATGATAAGCAGGTGATATCCGAATCAACCAAACCCTGTACCCTTATATTGGTTGCAGCTGGACGTGGAAAACGGTTTGGCGGTCCTTTGCCCAAACAATACCAGTCTGTTGCAGACCGTCCAATCATACAATGGACGATCCAACACCTGCACCAACATCCGCTTATTAAGACAATTTTACCCGTTATTTCTCCCAATGATCAGGGTTTATGGCAAGAATTTGCCGACCCGGATCACCGTTTTGCCAAACTGGCTGAACCAGTGATCGGTGGCGAACAACGCCAACACTCCGTGTTCAATGGGTTGCACAAGCTCCGCGAGGGTCTCCAAAAGGAGGATTGGGTCGCCATCCATGATGGAGTCCGACCGTTTGTATCCTCAGCTCTGCTGAACACCCTGTTAGAAGCACGCGATCACCATAATGCAATGATACCCGCCGTCACCTTAAGCGATACCATTAAAGAGATCGACAGCAACCATACTATCGTCAACACCCCTGACCGTGCAAAACTCCGCGCAGTCCAGACTCCTCAGCTATTTCAGTTTGGGCAAATATACTCAGCTCATCAACACGCCATGCGTGATCATTTTATTGGTACTGATGACGCTTCTCTCATGGAAAGAATGGGACAGCCGGTTCATATTGTCCCAGGCGATCCTCAGAATATCAAAATTACTCAGCCCATGGACCGATATATTGCCCAACGGCTATTAGCACCTAATGAAGGAGATGTTGAATGAATATTCGCGTTGGTCAAGGATTCGACGTTCATCGCTGGGTAACGGGCCGCCCTTTGATTCTTGGCGGCATAGAAATACCGCATACCCATGGTTTACTTGGGCATTCGGATGCGGACGTGCTACTGCATGCCATCGCTGATGCCCTACTTGGTGCGGCAGGACTTCGGGATATCGGTCACCATTTTCCAGACACCGATAATACGTATCGCGGTATAGACTCACGAAAACTTCTGCGCAAAGCCTATTTTTATTTGGAAGAACATGGTTGGTATCTGGTCAATTTGGATGCAACTGTCATTTGCGAAAGACCAAAACTCGCTATCTACATCCCGCAGATGGTTCGAGTCATTGCAGATACATTGAATGTTCGTTCAGGACAGGTAAACATCAAGGCAACTACTACAGAAAAATTGGGCTTTACGGGACGAAATGAAGGCGTGGCCGCTCAGACGGTCGTATTGATCCACAAACCAGAACATCACACCAATAAGGCTGGAATGAGAACACCCAACAAAACTGAGCCTAAATCTCACTAGTTTTTTAGCTGCCAGCGCCCATCCAGTTCTTGAACCCAGTACTCCATGGTGCATCCGGCATCACGGTAGAATTTGTAGCGCTTTCGACTGGCCACAATGGCCGCAGGCGCACTGGATTGGACAAAATCCACCACCATATCGAATTGCTCAGGTTCCAGAAGTGGTTCCCAAATTAATGGAATCACCACTGTTGCCTCATTTCGATCATCGGCACTGACACCAATGACCAGTGGTTGCTGTTCGACATCAGGTTCTTCACTACGCCCATGAGGCAAAAAACCATTCGCTGGCACAGTCCAGAGATACTCATCCAACCATTTGGCCTGCTCATCGTTTCCCGCAACCACAGATATCCGCAGGCCCTGGGAAATCGCTTTTGTTGCGATTTTCACCAGGGCGTTCTCCGGCGTTGTAGCACGTAGCTGATAGAAACGCACTTTTACCGGCTGATCACTATTTTTCTCTAAACGGGCCATAAGTGGATATCCAAATCAGAGCAGATTCTGATCAACAAAGCGATTGAGCAGTCGAACGCCAACACCAACAGCACCTTTAGGCGAATATGCGCATTTACCGCCCATATCCCAAGCTGTACCAGCGATATCCAAATGCGCCCAACGCCGCCCCTCTCCAACAAAGCGTGATAGAAAGCAACCCGCAGTAATCGTGCCTGCTTCTCGCCCGCCGACATTGGCTAAATCCGCAGCAACACTCTTCAGTTGGTCTTGATATTCAGGAAATAGCGGCAACGGCCAGACACGTTCATGGGTATCCTTACCCGCCTCTTGAAGCTGCGCTGTCAGAGCTTCATCATTACTCATCACACCACTGGCCTGATTGCCTAACGCTACGATCACCGCACCGGTCAATGTTGCAAAGTCGATCACAGTATGCGGATTAAACTGTTCCGCATGGTGCAACGCATCCATCAGGATCAATCGACCCTCTGCATCGGTATTCAAAACTTCAACGGTGAGTCCCTTTGCTGACGTGATGATATCACCGGGTCGAATGGCCTGACCGCCGGGCATATTCTCTGCTGATGGAACAATGCCAACTACATTAATAGGCAATTTGCGTTGTGCAACCGATTGCATGAAGCCGATTACCGCTGCACCGCCGCACATGTCATAGCGCATTTCATCCATTTTAGCAGGCGGTTTCAGGCTGATTCCACCGGTATCAAAGGTCACTGCTTTACCAACCACAGCCAGTGGCTGGGCATCACCCGCACCCTTATATTCCATGACAATCAGGCGCGGCGGTTTTTTACTGCCTTGTCCTACAGCCAAAATACCGCCCATGCCTTTTTTCTGAAGATCATGCTCATCCAAAACGGTCACTGTGATTGGCAAACCGTCAGCCATTTTCTTTGCTTCCTGAGCGAGTTGATCAGGAAAAAGCACATTGCCGGGCAAATTGCCAAGATCACGTGCCAGCATGACACCGTTGGCCACATGCTCCATACGTCCAAGAATGCTCTCAGCCTGATCAACCTCTGCACACGCCAGATCAATCTGTTCCAAAGTGGCTTCTGAAGCCTCATCATCGGACTTAAATCTATTAAAGGAATAGGTCGCCAATCTCAAACCTTCGGAAAAGGCATCAATGATGGCACTGCTTTTCATTTCTGCCAGATCATCAGAGGTCATCAAAACTGCGGCGCGTTTGATGCCTGCACCTTTGCACAACCCGAACACCTTTCCACCAGCAACACGCATGCTCTCAAGGGTGAGCTTGTCCAATTTTCCAAGTCCAACCAATATGACACGCTCAACATTGGACTTTTTGCCTTTGGTCACACTGACGATCTGCGTACTATCCGGTTTACCAGAGCACCAGCCCGCTTTCAGCGCATTATTGACCATCTTTCCGACAGCATCGTCACAGTAATCCAATCCCACTGGAGCATCATCACCTTCACAGACACCAATGATCAGAGCATCACCATTATAGCGACTGAGCTTTTTTGATGAAATTGCCTGGATAATGGGCTTCTGTTCGTTCATTTTTCATTCCTTAATAGTGCAAAAACCTGTTCATTGGCTGACGGCGGTTGCTTGGCCGTGCTACGGGATTCGGGATCTGTTATTCTTTTCCATCATGAATCGACTCTCTAGATATCTCTTCATGGAATGCACCACTACAGCATTGGTGGCAGCGGCTGTTTTAACAGCCTTGGTGATTCTGCCACAAGTGCTTAAACTGGTTGACCTTTGGGTCAGTAAAGGTGTTTCCATCGCTGTGCTCGGACAGCTCACCATGCTGATTATTCCGCAGTTTTTGGTAGCCAGTCTACCAATGGCGCTGTTGATCGGTATCCTTCTCTCCTTGGGACGCTTATCCCAGGATAGCGAAGTGATCATTATGCGGGCCAGTGGTATCAGTCTGTACCAAATTGCCTCTCCTATTGCAATTTTAGTGCTACTGTTTGCTTCTGTCTCTCTTTGGCTCAATTGGTATTGGGTACCACACTCTCATCAGATGTTCTTTCGTCTGAAAAGTGCTTTAGTTTCAGCGAACACACTGGATATCAAGACACAAATGTTCAACCATGCCATTCCTGGCCTGACGATTTATGTCAATGACCAGACTCGATCAAGCAACCTGATGAAAGGCTTGATGATCCATGACCGGCGCGACAGCGACGAACCCGTGACACTTATCGCCCAGTCTGGTCAACTGCATACCACTCCTGATGGTGATACCGCCCTTTATTTAAAAAATGGTAGTCGTCATAGTCGTTCTGCGGATGGACGTTTCCGCCAGTTGGATTTTTCAACATTTGATCTTGAATTGGGCCTTAATCTTGAACTGAAGCCCTCAAAAAGAAAACAGAAAATTAAAGAGTTCCATATGAATCAATTGGAACGCGAAACCCTGAATAAAGATCCTAAACGCGCCAATGAGGCTAAAATGGAATGGCACCGACGATTGGCCATTCCTGCGGCCACAGTTATTCTTGGACTATTGGCCATTCCATTGGGCATTCAATCACATCGAACCAATCGAAGTTACGGTTTTGTCATAGCCATTCTGATTTTGGTCGTGCATTTCATGATGTTGACTACAGGTGAAGCCTTAGCGAAAAAATCCATTATTTCGCCGGAAGTTGGATTGTGGACACCCAACATTATCATGACCTTATTATTGTTATCTGTGATGCACAATACAGCCAGAGAAAAAGAGTCGCGCTTAATGATGATACTCAGTGCCATTGGCTCTGTTCCACACAGTCTGTATAAACGACTGAGCCAAAGGCAGGAAAAACGCTGATATGCCCGCACTTTTCAGATACTTATTCAACCATTTTCTATTTAGCTTCCTGAAAGTCCTTGGAGTCTTTGTAGGTCTCTTCTTTCTACTCGATGGCACAGAGCAGATTCGCCGATTTGCCGATAGTGTAAATGTACACTGGTATACGCTGGCCCACCTGCTTTCATTGCGGATGCCGGAATTTTTAATTCAGTTTTTACCGCCCATGACGCTGTTGGCAACGTTGACCGCAATGTCTCAACTAGCCCGTAGAAGCGAAATTATTGCCATGCGTGCCAGTGGCATATCCATCTATCGGATCTTAATCCCTTTTTTGATTGCTGGATTCTGGATTGCGGTTGGTCAAGCAATTATCCAAGATCAGGTCTTACCAAAAACACGTCATGGAGAAGATCAGCTTGTCGCCTACATAAAGGATCGACCAACTCAGCAAAGCATTTCAAAAGCAGGTCTTTGGATTCGTGATGGTGGTCGTATCATTCATGCTGAAACGGTTTCCGCTGATCATGGTGTGCTTTTTGATGTCATGGTGCTTGTATTTAATGATGAACACTTGTTGATCAACCGCGTGGATGCACGCAAAGGTGTGCTTGAGAACGGAAAATGGTCATTGGTGGATGGCATTTCTTACGATTTAATTAATCCGACCAAAAATCAAGTGTTCGAACGGGCTGATTGGAATATCAATCTCGCCTCGGAACAGCTGGATCGTACCGCACCAAAACCCCAAGCCATGCCTCTTTCGCAACTTTGGGCCTATGCCGAACGGCTGGAACGCGAAGGATATGATCCACAAACCTATTGGGTCTATTTTCAACGAAAACTGGCAGATCCAATCACCACAATGGCAGCTATTCTGTTGGCCTTTCCATTTTCATTGCGACTTCACCGGCTTGGCGGTGCCTATCGTTCTCTGTTGATCGGAATTCTTTCGGGTTTTTTGATGTTTTCGATAGTGGACCTGTTTACAGCGCTGGGATTGGGTGGACGGCTTCCACCTACTTTGGCCGCTTGGTCTCCGGTAGCCTGTTTTGCCAGTATCGGTGCGTATCTATTGATGCATCTTGAAGAGGTGCGCCGATAATGTGCTCAATGATTTGTGCTCAATGATTTGAGAATTCTATCTACCATCCACTGGCTGAGTGGCAAATGCAAGCCGACTGATGCCACTTTGTTGAACCAAAGAAATTAACTCGGCTATCTTCTGATACGGCGTATTCGCATCACCGCCCAAACGTAATACCGCCTCTGGACGCTCTTCACGTATCTGGCTCAACTTTTCCGTCATGAGGTCCAATGTAATCACCGCATCATCAAGCGTCAACACGCCATCAGATTTCACTATAAGATCAATCACATCCGGATTATCATCAACACTGGACTCAGCCTGCGGCAGATCCACTTTGAGCGATTGAGACATCAAAGGCGCTGCAATGATAAAAATCACCAATAGCACCAACATCACATCCACAAGCGGTGTGATGTTGATTTCAGCAAGCGGTTGGTCAGGATCACTACCATCAATCAATCCGCCTGCCATGATTAGTTAGCCTCCTGTCGCTCTTTTTCAAACAAATTCACCAGTCTTAAGCCGATCCCTTCCAACGTAGCCATCACCCGGCGTAATTTTCTGACTAACATATTATAGCCCATCACGGCTGGAATGGCGGTAAACAGTCCAACAGCAGTAGCAACCAACGCCTCTGAAACAGGACCAGCAACCAAATCCATTGTCAACGTTGACACGCCATCCAGTGCTGACAACGCATGCATGATGCCCCAAACCGTTCCCAATAGTCCGATAAAAGGCGCACCACTGCCAATTGTTGCCAAAAATGTCAGACCATTTTCCAAATATATGCGCTGTTCTCTGATGCTATGAGCAATTTCCATTTCCAAGCCATGCCGATTTTTTGGTAACCCAGAGGCTTTCCATTTACGTAGCGTCCGAATCAACACTCCAGACGGACGTCCCTTTTTTTCCAACTTTGATAGCCCTTTTGTACATTCATAGGTAAACAGAAGCCGCTCAAGCCGATTCTCTCCTCGAGAGATGACACTGATCTGCCAATATTTATAGAGAATAATCGTCCAACTGATTACAGAAGCAACAATTAATACGATAAAAACACCACGAACAACCCAGTCAGAAGAAGCCCACCAGGAAAGGTCATTCAAAACCTTATCAATCCAGATCATATATTACCTATCAACCAATTGAAAACGAATTGGAATTTCAACAAAACCTTGAACAGCCCTACCCTGTTTTTCCGCCGGTTTGAAATGCCATTTCCAAACTGTTTTTATCGCCGCACGATCAAGCACAGAATAGCCTGAACTTTTATGAACAGAGATCCCTACCGGCAATCCTTTCGGATTTACTTCAACGGACAATACCACACTCCCTTCATAACCTCGACGACGGGCAGAATTTGGATAACGTGGTGCTGGATTGCCCATACTGCCAATTGCACCGGAAGGTGGTACTGATTTAGAGTCTATATTTTGATTTAATCCACTGGTCAATGCGTTCTTCGTTGTTTTTTCAGGGATTGAAGCAGAGTATTCAATCGTTTCTTCCAACATCTCTTGATCAGAGGATGCAGGAAGCGCTTTTATTTCGGGTTTTAGCAAAATTTTTGGCGGTACTGGTTTTGGCTTTGATACTATTTTTCTTTTTGGTTGAACCACTGGTTTTGGAAGATCTGGAATAGCATGAGCAACCTTAGCTACTGCTACGGCCTGTGGTTTAATAATGGGTTGAGTTTCTTTTGGTCTTGAAACCGGCATGCCAGAAATAAGAGATGGCACCGATTGGATTATTGGCAACTGCACCATCTCAAGGGAAACAATTTGGATAGGTTCTGGAAGATGAGAGGTATTCTGATTCAAATTTAACGACAAAACAAAGCCATGTATTGAAATGGCTACCCCTAGCGCAACGGCTTTCTGCCAATAAGTAAAGCCCGTAAAAAAATCAAACCGCACTGCATTTCACCCAGTTACCAATATCCCTTTCAATGATCAAGCGGAGATTTTATTCAAGAGTAAAATTATTGACTGCTTATCGCACTTTTCGATACGACCAAGAGAAAAAAACATACTCACAAACCAGAGATCAAACAAGGGCATCTGGAATCCATGAAAGATCCGAATTCAATCAAAATGACTGCCGGAGCATAGACCCACCAATATTACCCAACCCTTGCAGCGGTCCCAATGGATTACGCTGTTCACGAAACTCATTCACACGAGGTTTACCGCCCCACAACTTATAAACAACTGTCTCGTTACGCATAATAATCAATGCGGTAAATTGCCAGCCTGTCTCTTTGGTCTTTCTCTTAAAATTGAAAAAATCCACAAAGAAATTGCCTTGACGCTCACTTTGTACGCTAGTCACTTCTACTTCGTAAGCTTTACAATCTTTGGTCGCTTGAATGCAATCACGGATACCTTCTGGAACGCTATTTTTTTCTGTATCTTTGTATTTAAACAGACGCACCACATCCAGATAGGTCAAAATGGTAATATTTGGTGTGTTAAAAGGATCAAAGCCCAACTCTTTCAGCTGAGTCTCCGTGGTTTGATAGGGTATTACTTTATCAAAAGCCTGTTTACCCTGTTCAAAACTTTTCCAGGGCGAACGGGTAATCACTTCGCCACTGGGCAAAAGCGATGAACAACCAGAAATCAGAACAATGAAAAAAAGCGCCAACATCCCAGACAAGGTTCTGTTTTTTATCATTTTTTTACCTTGCATTGTGATTAAACGTCAAGAATCTCAGTACAGCCCCATTTACAGAAGTTACTGTATATTCCCTTGAATGTTAAGAAAAATCAGAGAACTTCCATTTCCATTTGTCTCAGAACAGCCTCAATGATCAACAAAATAATTGAAACCAAATTTGCGACAACAGCACCCCAGGCCAGCGCATGCGCCAAGGCATAATCCTGCATAATGTAGTAGACACCCATGGCAGGAATAAGATGAATATCCGCCACCAAACTGGCCGCCATGGTCATAGCACCCGTGGTACGTCGAGCACCCAATTTCAACGTTGTTGCAACCAGGTTCATAGAGACGGAGATAATCAATTCATACCCGTTTCCATGGAACAGATAGCTGACAATGGTGGTCAATGCCATCAGCAGAAAAAATGTTGTCCACACCATCCGCCATTCCATAATCTACTCTCCTACTCGTTCTCATCTTGATGCTCAAGAAAAATATTCACCTGTTTCAACTGATGCGTCGTACCCATCACCAGGACTACATCTTGTGCATTCATGATGGTTTCTGGATTAGGCATCAATAGAATACGGCGCCGTCTACGACGTTGGATTCCTAATATATGTGCGCCTGTCTCACGGCGGAGACCACAATCTTTAAGGGACACGCCATCCAGAGGTGACTCTTTAGGAACCACCACCTCACGAATATCCAAACCATGAAATTCACCAAAAGCAACCCGGTCCAAAAAGCTGCTTTGCTCCATGTCCGGAGGATGAATCGCCATGGCTGATATACGCTGTCCAATCAATTCATTGGGCAGGATCACAACATCGGCCCCCACCTTGGTGAGTTTTTCCCGAGCCTCTTTGTGACTGGCTACCGAGATGATCAAGATACGCTTATCATACTCTTCTTCCAGAATCTTACCGGTTACTACCACGGTGATGTTGTCGGCATCTTCTGGAAACGTAACGATAATACCGCGCGCTGTATCTGCCTTAGCCCTCCTGAAACTATCGCTTCGAAAAGGATTAAAGGGTAACACTTCAGAAATAAAATCTGACTCGGCCAATTTAAGACGCTCGGAATCATCATCCAGCACGACATAGGGAATTTTCTGTCGTTCAAGCATCTTGACGGTCTGACGAGCCACATCGGTATAGCCGACAATAATAAAGTGATCCGTATAGGATTTAACCTTATGCTCCATTAAAGCCTCTCGTATCCGACCGATCAGGTCTTCACTAACAACAACGCTCACCGTAACACCGATGGCGTAACTCCAGACTGCTACGCCACCCAAAATCAGCGCAACAATAAACATCTTACCACCATAGGAGAGCGGATGCGTCTCCTGATATCCCACGGTAGTAAGGGTAAAGACGGTTTGATAAATCGCATCCAGAAAGGGATAATCATCAATGATCATCAGTCCCAAAACACCAATGGTGCAGACTAAGATCAGCGCGATGATCGGCGGACGAAAACGCCCGAGCACATCGTAAATATCCCGATGCCTTTTGGTAAATCGATCAAGCAGGAGTCGTTCCCCCGGTTTGTTGCTGCCCTATTTCCTGTACAGATGATCCTTTAGGTTCCGGTGGCGTAACAATACCACCCGAGATCACCAATTTAAGACCATCTTCCACACTCATTTCCAATGGTATCAAATCTGACTCGGAAACCATAACAAGGAATCCACTGGTTGGGTTGGGTGTTGTCGGTATAAAGACCGTCACCAAAGCACCACGATTAGCCTTTTTTACAATCTCTGAACATCCTTTTCCAGTTACAAAACCAACAGCTTGCAATCCAGGCCTTGGATACTCTATCAATACTACCTGACGAAAGCTTTGATCTCCTTGAGAAAAAAGCGTTTCAAGTAACTGTTTAATAGCCGTATGAACCGAACGAACCAGTGGAATCCGATTGAGCACATTTTCCCAAAACGCCAACAGACGACGCCCGAGCAAATGCTCAAACAATAGACCAATAATATAAATTAATATGAGGGTAAACAGCAGGCCAAGACCAGGAAGATGAAAAGAGAGATAAGAATCTGGATGATACGCTGAAGGAAGTATCCGCAACGCCTTATCGGAGAAGCGCACCAATGCTGTAAGGATAAACAAAGTTAACCCAAGTGGCAGGGTAACCAGCAATCCAGTCATAAAATGACGGCGGATTCTGTGATTCCAAGACATATTCCGGCTCCGGTTCACCGGCAGGTCACTCGATAAATCCTGTTAATACCAAGTATCAAGAATAAATACCCGAACGCACGATCAGAAAAACAGACCTCGAAAGAAAAACAAACATCTTCCGAGGTCTGAATAGATCCTGGATCTTACAGCCCGCACATGCCTCCGGCACAACCTCCACCCATACAGGGCGAAGGTGGTAGGTCAGTTGTAGAACCACCAGTAGTGGTTCCCATGACACCACCTGTAGAGAGCACCTTGCGAACCTGATCAGAACTGCAATCCGGGCAAGAGATCTTCGGTGTCTCCGACATACGGTGACTTACCTCAAACCCTTTACCACAGGATTCGCACTTATAATCATAAAGCGGCATAGCGCAAACTCCTTCGATTAACGAACGCTGCGATCAACCCGTACTGTCACTTCAGGACAGACATCAGGATGAAGCCGGATAACAACCGGATGCTCGCCCAGTGTACGAATCGGTGTCATTACATCAATCACCTTGCGGGACACCTCGACACCGTTATTCTTGTAGAACTGAGCAATATCAGCGTTGGTCACCGAGCCGAACAGCTTCTCAGTCGTACCGGCTGGACGGTCCAAAACCACTTCAACTTCAGCGATTTTAGCGGCCAACTCTTCGGCAGTGGCCTTTACTTCAGCCTGACGTGCTTCATACTCAGCACGTTGTGCCTCGAAGTAAGCAACGTTTTCTTTAGTGGCAGGCAGAGCCTTACCTTTGGGAATTAAAAAGTTCCGGGCATAGCCAGGACGGACGTTAACCTGAGCACCCAAATCACCCAGCTGCCCAATTTTTTCCAATAAAACCACTTCCATCGAAATCACCTTTCGGAGGCTTTTTCAAGCGCGTCCGGGTTGAAGTAGCGGTTGCGAAAGTCAACCCAGTTGTCAAACAAACCTATACACATCATCAGGAGATAGAACTCCTGAAAAAACAGTATACCCATGAGGAAATAGATCATCCACCGTATGCCACGAGAATCCGTGACGGAACGAAAGCCCTCTTTTGCGGCACGAAAGAAGCGTATGCCCTGGAGTGTCACCGCCAATCCATGAAAGAAAAATGGAATGGTAAGAAACAGTCCCAGATTGATACCAACCATTCGGCCCCAACCTTCGGCAAAGAAGGCAAGCAAACCAAGGATAATCAATACCCAGACCAGTTGAAACGGCACTCTAAACGCCATCAGCGCATTGAGGTCCGGAACCGGTACAGACCAACGGAGCAACACCCGCCGCATCAGCAACAGGTTCATCATTTGAATCAAAAACCAGCTCATGAGAGAAAGCGCGGGAAACACCGTCTCAATCAAGGCGACAAACTGATCAACAGTTTTTTGATACTCAATAACCGCCAAGGCATCCAACCCACTATCCTTGGCTGAAACCATGGACATCAGCGCTGTTTTCAGAGCACCTGTCTCATCCGAGATCAGGGAACTCACATCACTATTGCCCAACAACAGTCCCAAAAACACCAAAGACAGTACAACAGCCCCAGCCACAAATCCGGCAGCCGCACAATGCACCACGCCCCACCCACGGTGAAACAGATGCACAGAGAGCAGCGGAAAGGTAAAGAAAAGCATGAACGCCGACAAAGCGGCCAACACTTCCCGACTTACCAAAAAAATCACTGCAATCGGCACTGCGGCTGCGAAATAAGCTGCGGTTATGCCAGACACCACACCGATCAACAGGATCGGCAGCGGTGTAAACAGCTGAAAAAGGGTGAACACCGGTCCCGCCAGAGATCCGACCATCGCCACAGTTGCCAAAAGTCCGGCAAACAGTGGATTTCTGAATAGAATCAGAAAAAATGGTGGATTCTCTGTGTGATGCGGTTCTGGGTTACTATTTTCCCCTTCTTGCATGATTCAATCTTGCTCCCTGATTTCGGTCAAACATGTTTCAGCCTGCCCGAAGGGAAACCCCATTCAGGGTAATCAGAGCCTGCCATAAAATGACAGGCTCGTCTAATACGCTACTTCACAAGGAAGGGCAGCAGCGCAATGTGACGCGCCTGCTTAATGGCCTTGGCCAACCCGCGTTGGTGCTGTGCACAAACGCCGGTGATACGGCTCGGAACCATTTTTCCCCGCTCTGTGATAAAGCGGCCCATCATTTTGGGATCTTTATACTCAATTTTCAGACTTTTATCCGCACAGAAAGGACATACCTTCCGACGACGAAAAAAAGGCCGACGGAAGCCAGGAGGCCCGCCCATTGGACGACGACGTGCTCCGCCGCTTCCACCACCGTTGTCTTTTCTACCTTCACTATTGTCGCTCATGCGCCAAATCCTCTGCTATATGCGTCCCTTGAGAGATCAGTATCTGTCGTGATTCAGGAGTCAATTATCAGTTGAGTCGTTTAACGGTTCCAACGACTGAGCCACCAGTTCTGTCTGTCCCCAACGGGTGACACCCTGGCGAATCCATCGTTTCTGATTCAATCTTCCGCGTACACGCAACGGTGTACCCACTTTTATATCACGACATGCGTTAGCCAAACTGCCCAACGCCACTACAGACATCTGCACTTCCAATCGAGAAATCGGTTTTAGGTCAGACACTTCGGACCGATGCCCGAGAATCAAGGTAACTACTGAACGACCTTGAGGCGTTGATCTAAACTGTGGTTTTTCCACAAGTACGCCATCAAGCACCGCTTCATTTATCCCTGAAATGGGTGCGATTCCAATCTCTTCAGGTTGGCTATTACTCACTATCCTTCTTGTCAGCTGCTTCGCTTGTTTCAGCAGCACCCGCTTCCGCATTAGTTTCGGCTTCCGCTTCTTCGGAATCTTCACCACGCGATTCACGACGATCATCTGGAGGAGCCAACGGAGTTGGGTTCATATCCGGCATATCAACACGGACATTCATAAACTTCAGAATATCTTCGTCAATGACCAACCGGGCTTCAAGCGTGCTGATTAGCGGGCCTGCGCCTTCGATAACCTTATAGATATAGTATCCGTTACCGTTTTTCTTGACAGGATAAGCGAGCGTGCGTCGTCCCCACTTTTCGACACGGAGGATTCTTCCGCCGGTATCTTGAATAATTTTCTCTACCCGTTCTGCCACAACGTCAACTTGTTCTGTGGTAAGATCGGGCCTTACGATGAAGATGGACTCATAGAAAGCCACCAGCACCTCCTTTCGGGTTTGTTAATAGTAGCCCCGAAAATCTATTTCGGAGCAAGGAAGCAATGCCCATATTTTCTCAGGATGGCATGATAGTTCCAGCCCTCCTTCTGCTGTGAATACCGCATAACGATAAGCCACAGGATGCGCAAGTCGATGGATACTATACAACAGAGCACCACACCACAAGGACTTCTTTCAATTCCTTCAACAATTTCCAATATAGACCTGATCCTCACAACCCGTGAAGGCGGTGTCAGTGTTGGACCCTATGCAAGCCTGAATCTGGGCGATCATGTTTCAGACGACCTTCAGGCAGTACAGACAAACAGACGGATAGTCGCTTATCTATTGAATACAGAAAC
>JADFWU010000005.1:64106-109922 GCA_015234045.1 Magnetococcales bacterium | reverse complement strand
TTCTGAACAAACCTTGGACATACCATTTTTATCTGGATTTCCAAGGCCGTCCAGACAGTAAAGCGGGTCGTTTTGCATTGGAAGAGCTGGGATTTTTTACAGAAAACATGAAAATATTGGGCTGTTATCCCGCCAGTCAGAAACCTGAAAACCTATCAATAGAGTCAAAGAAGAAAACATGATTGCCTACCCTGAGATTGATCCGATTATCGTTAGTGTGGGTCCATTGGCGCTACGTTGGTATGGATTGATGTACTCTTTGGCCTTTTTATTGGGTTGGCCTCTCATCTCATGGCGCGTCAAGCGACTGCATCCTGATTGGAGTTCTGAGGATGTGGCGGATATGCTGGTCTGGCTACTGCTTGGCATTGTCCTGGGCGGTCGGCTTGGCTATGTCGTCTTTTATAATTTCAGTTACTTTATTGATCATCCTCTGGATATATTCATGGTATGGCAGGGCGGCATGTCCTTTCATGGTGGCGTGATAGGAGTTCTCGCAGCCTGTGTATTATTCTCCAGAAAACGTTCTATACCGTGCTTGGAATTGGCTGATCTGGTGGTACCTGTAGTGCCGTTAGGACTGTTTCTGGGAAGAATCGGCAACTTTATCAATGGAGAACTCTGGGGCAGGACAACAGATCTACCTTGGGCTATGATTTTTCCTACCGGAGGTCCATTACCACGCCATCCGAGCCAACTGTATGAAGCCTTTCTTGAAGGCATTTTTCTTTTTACTATATTATGGATTATTTCACTTAAACAAAGAGTTCCAGGTGTTTTACTCGGGTTGTTTCTAGTAGGGTATGGCATATGCCGGTTTGCTGTTGAATTTGTCCGGGAACCGGACGGCCACATTGGCTTGTTGGCGATGGATTTCACATTGGGGCAATGGTTAAGCCTGCCCATGATCATTATCGGAAGCGGCCTTATTTTTTGGGTGGTTAAGCGTGGGTCAGAGCGGTAGTAAAAAGGTTCATCCACTTCGAAAAAAAGCGGTAAAATTGCCTCTTGATCCAGGAGTATATCGATTTTTAGATCAAGAGGATAGGGTGCTTTATGTAGGAAAAGCAAAAGCACTGCGTAAGCGGGTTCTGTCCTATTTTAATAAAAACAGTCAGACTGAAAAGACCTATGTGATGCTTCTTCAAGCCAAAGGGCTTGAATTTACCATCACAGCCAGTGAAAATGAGGCGCTGATCCTTGAGTCAAACTTAATCAAGAATCTGCAACCACGCTATAATGTATTGTTAAAAGATGGGAAAAGCTATCCATATCTACATCTCTCCTTAGATCATAAATTTCCACGTCTTGCGCTCTTCAGGGGCAGTATTGATGGTAAGAAAGGGCGTTTTTTTGGGCCTTATCCATCGGTGAATGCGGTACGTGAGACGCTGACTTGGCTGCAACGTATTTTCCCGATTCGTCAATGCACTGACATTCAATTTTCTGGACGAAAACGTCCCTGCCTTCAATATCAGATCAAACGCTGTTCCGGACCCTGTAGTTCACGGGTAACCGAAGCTCACTATGGTGTATGGATTCGAGAAGTAACCTTGTTTCTTCAGGGAAAAGATCGCCAGCTTGTTGCTCGACTTAAAGAAAAGATGTGGCAGGTTTCCAAGGATCTGGCCTTTGAAGAGGCGGCACAGTTACGGGACCGCCTAAAGGCGTTGGAATATGTGCAAAAACGCCAAGGAACAGGTCTCAAGGGCCATAGAGATGTGGATATAATGGCTTTGGTTCAAAATGAAGGGTTTACTGTTGTTCAAGTATTCTTCATACGCGGCGGCCTCAATCTAGGTGATCGAAGCCACTTTCCTGAAAATACCGATGGATTAAGCCCTGAAACGATTTTGAGTGCTTTTATTCAGCAATATTATCTGGATAGGTCACCACCAGCAGAAATTCTTGTCAATATCACAGTGGATCAGCAACAATGGTTGACTGAAGCCTTGACGCAAAAAAGAGGCGGAGTGGTGAAAATCCATCGTCCTCAACGTGGTGCCACACGTCAATTATTGGATTTGGCTCATAGCAATGGAAAAAAAGCATTGCAGCGGCATCTTTCCAATAAAGCCAGTCATGGTCAGGTGTTGACTCAATTAAAAGAGATTCTGGCGTTGGACAGGGTGCCTGAACGCATTGAGTGTTATGACATCTCCCATATTCAAGATACTGATCCTGTTGGATCTATGATTGTCTATTCTCAGCGTGGCTTCGAAAAGTCTGCTTATCGAAAATTTTCAGTAGATAAAGAAGGGCTGAATGATGATACTGCACGAATGGGCCATGTGCTGATGAGACGTTTCCAACGTCTGAAGGAACAACCAGACTCTGGTGTCTGGCCGGATTTGGTGTTATTGGATGGTGGACGAGGGCAGTTGAATGCGGCACTCTCTGTAGCTGAAGAGTTGCAACTGGACGGTTTGTTCATGGTAGCCATTGCCAAAGGACCAGACAGGAATGCTGGTCGAGAGCGATTTTTTTTACCGGAACAAACAGAGCCCCTTGTTTTACCTGTTGACTCTCCGGCACTATTCTTGCTGCAAAGAATACGTGATGAAGCACACCGTTTTGCCATAGGGTATCATCGACTACGGCGTAGCAAACGACAAACGCGCTCTGTATTGGATACGGTGCCGGGCGTTGGTACCAAACGGAAAAAAGCGCTCTTAGCCCACTTCGGTTCAGTGGCGGTTATGCGTGAGGCATCGGTAGAAAAATTGGCAGAACTGCCAGGCATGAGTAGAAAGCTTGCTGAGAAAATCTCTCGCTTTCTAAATGAAACCTCTTGAAGTAAATAGATTATTTTATGTTGTGGAATCTTCCTAATACCCTGACAGCCTCACGGATTGTATTGATTCCGTTCTTTGTCGGATGTTCCTATCTACCTGGACGCTTGGGGCAGATTCTACCTGCACTCTTTTTTGCACTGGCTGCAATAACCGATTGGGCAGACGGTTACCTGGCCCGACGACGCGGAGAGTTGACGACCTTTGGTAAATTCTTTGATCCCGTAGCTGACAAGCTTCTTGTACTCTCCGCACTCATCCTGCTTGTCTCGTTGGACCAAGCACCGTTGATCGTTGTTTTGATCATCATGGCACGTGAGATCACGATTATGGCCTTACGGGAATTCATGTCTGGCCAAGGAGGAGGCGTGCCCGTCTCATGGACAGGAAAATGGAAAACCGGTTTTCAGATGGCTGCCATCATCATGTTGATGTTACAGGGAAGTTTAACTATTTCTCTTGTAATTCCTGGACTGTTTTGTCTTTATGCCTCCGCATTGTTAACCCTGTTGTCTGGTGCCCAATACATGATGCGGGCATGGCCTTCAATTCGAGGGCAGTAAGAAAGGTGCTTTTCATCGGTTGACGGCTACAAGGCTTTTGACTATGATGCCGGTCAGTCGGGTTCTGGGGATAAGCAGTTCACTCATCCACAGGACGTGAGCGGGAGTAACTCAGGGGTAGAGTGCAACCTTGCCAAGGTTGATGTCGTGGGTTCGAATCCCATCTCCCGCTCCATTTATTTTGGCCGGGTGGCGAAGTGGTCTAACGCTGAGGTCTGCAAAACCTTTACACGTGGGTTCGAATCCCACCCCGGCCTCCATTTGTTTGTAGAAAGCTGAACCAATTAGTCGGCTATTTGTCATTTGGTTTGGTGAGTGAAATATGTACGTGTATGTCGTGCGGGAGTAACTCAGGGGTAGAGTGCAACCTTGCCAAGGTTGATGTCGTGGGTTCGAATCCCATCTCCCGCTCCATTTTATTATTCATTTTATTCTTTACGCTGTTTATAGATGTGCCTATCTTCTGTTTCCAGACAAAAAAATCCAATAAAATCAATAATAAAGTGATGCTGAACGGCTGTCTTGGTTACTTTTCAGACTGGTGCTGTTTGGTGATTGGGCGTGCTTAAATAGAGTGCGACCTCTTGATTAGAGTCTATTATAGGATCTTCTGTTCTCTTGGTGGGAAAATGTATTGAGAGAAAAAGAGATAAACAGTAGACACTGAACACTGAAAAGTTCCACTGTATAGGGGGCATGATATGACCCCATGTGAGTTAATGAATTAAATAGCGGTTCTGATCATGTTGGAACTATTGACGCGGGGCGGGGTGATGATGATCCCCATTGGTCTATGCTCCGTAATGGCACTGGCTATTGTTTTGGAGCGTTTTTGGACGCTTCGACGTAACCGTGTCATACCACCGCGTGCTATACAGCAAGTTGAGCTTATGGTGCGTCATGGCGATTTAAATGGTGCTCAGTCCTATTGTCGAAAGAGCCGGACAGCTTTTGGAGCCATTGTACTCAGTGGCTTGAAGAATGCGGGTGAACGGCGCGGCGTGATTAAGGAAGGATTGGAAGAGGCTGGACGGCAGGAGATTATCCAACTGGAACGCTATCTGAATTTCCTGGGCACCATTGCTCAGATCACGCCTTTGCTTGGCCTTTTAGGTACGGTTATCGGCATGATCACGGTTTTCTCAGTAGTATCGGATGTAGGTGTTGGCAATCCAACGGTCTTGGCTGGTGGCATTAGTGAGGCATTAACCACAACAGCTGCCGGTTTGTTTGTTGCGATTCCTTCTCTGGCTCTATACCGATATTTCAACCGTGTCATTGACCGATATGTTGTAGAATTGGAACAATTTGCCTTGATGATTGTCGAACATATTAAATCCGGGCATTAGCGGAGTTGTGTTTTTATGCAGTTTCGGAACCGGCCGCAACGTGATGTTACTCTGGATATCACTCCATTGTTGGATGTGATGTTTTTGTTGGTGCTTTTTTTTCTAGTCACCACGACCTTTTCCAACGGTGGAATCGGTTTAAAACTACCAGAGGCGCAAACCGGGCAACACCAACCCATCATGGATCGGCTGGTAATATCTGTTGATCAATATGGAAGGTTTCACTTTAATAATCAGGTTGTTAATCGATCAAGGCTTGAAAAAGAGTTAATGAATTTCGTGCGTGGGCACCCCTCTGGCACTTTATTGGTCCAGGCCCACGAAACTGCTCGACATGGTGATGTGGTCAAGGTTTTTGATTTCGCCCGTCAGGCAGGTATTTCTCGACTGATGATTGCAACCAGGCCTGCTGACCTGACTGAAAGTAATTAGATTCTGAAAGGTCTTAACTTAGTAGAGGAATTCAATTCTAATGTTCTATCCCAATGAACGCATCGCAGTTTTTATTGATGGATCTAACCTTTATGCAGCAATTCGTTCCCTAGGCTTTGATTTTGATTATAAAAAGCTACTCTCTTATTTTCATGCTCGTGGCCGCCTCATTCGTGCCTATTATTACACCGCACTAGGCGATGAGCAGGACTATTCTCCCATTCGCCCTTTGGTTGACTGGTTGGCTTACAATGGTTATTCCGTGGTCACCAAACCGATCAAAGAGTATGTGGACCCAGTCACGGGTAATAAACGTACCAAAGGCAATATGGATATTGAGATTGCCGTTGGCATGTTGACAATGGCTCCTTACTACGATCATGCAGTACTGTTTTCCGGTGATGGCGATTTCCGAAGTGTTGTTGAAGAAGTGCAAAATCTCGGTAAACAGGTAACCGTGATCTCTTCTTTGATGACGCAGCCTCCTATGATTGCTGATGAACTGCGCCGTCAGTCTGACGAGTTTATTGAACTAAACAGCATTAAGGATGATCTAATACGTCAACCCAACGGCTGATCCAGATTCTGGAAAAAGGAGGGAGATATGACGTCAATTCAAAGCCTGTTCGATACGTGGCGCGGTCAACCAGACGCTGTTCATCGTGATCAGCTTGTGGCCTTTGCCCTCCATTATGACAATAGCGACCATTTGCCACACTATTCGACGGATATGAAAGCCTCATTGAGTGCCATGTCTGAAGCGTGGGGCGTGATGGAAGAACATGCACCGGCTCAGGTGATCTGCTCTTCAGATCACAGCGGGTGTCGGGTTGAGTGGTGGATGGATGAAGGTGATCACCTTATCACACCGACATTTTCATCTGAAGCGGAGTCCCGTGCTTTTGCTGCATTTGCTTTTGCCAGCATTGAGGCTGATCCCAGTTGATTTTGCAAATGTTTTATAAATCATAAAAAAAAGTCCCGATTTTGGGGCTTTTTTTTATGGGTATGATGGGACTGTTTTCTATTGTTAACCTAATTTCAACGGATAATTTTTCATCTATATGTTTATTAAAATAAATAAGTGATCTGACAGGGTGTTACACCTCGGTGAAACTGCAACTATATCCAATAATATCAATATATTAGATGAGAAGCAGTCTTCTTATCAGCAAATTACCGGCCTGTTCGTTGCGAAAAATACTGGACCCAGAAGAGATGTTGCCGCATCATTGAGGCGATTTTGCCTGGATAAGCAGAATCGACAGCAAAAATAACTGGTCTAAATAGCCTGTTGTTTGATCGTATTGGGCAGTGCGTTAAAGAAGGGTTACCTCTGCTTAGTTGAACTTATCCGGGATTGAATCCAAAACAAAAACACGGAAAATATATCTATGGGCAAGACTGCTTTTCTATTTCCTGGACAGGGTGCTCAAGCTGTTGGCATGGGCAAAGCGCTCGCAGATCTTGGCGGGACTGTAGGTGATCTGTTCAATGAGGCTGATGACGTTCTGGGCTATAAACTCTCTGACCTGATGTTTAATGGGCCGGAAGCAGACCTGACATTGACTGAGAATACTCAGCCTGCCTTGGTAACTGTCGCTATGGCAGCTTACCAACACTTGATCAGTGAAACTGATCTTCGTCCCGATTATGTGGCCGGTCACTCTTTGGGTGAATATGCCGCCATCTGTGCTGCTGGTGGTTTCAGCTTTGCGGATGCTGTACGACTGGTCAATCTGCGCGGCAAAGCCATGCAGGCGGCTGTACCGGTTGGCGTTGGCTCTATGGCAGCCATGTTGAACATGGCCGTGGACAAGGTTGAATCGGTTTGTCAGCAAGCGTCTGAAGAGACGGGTAAGATCTGTGTGCCAGCCAATTACAATACTGCCGCGCAAATTGTCATTTCCGGCCATAAGGACGCAGTGGAAAAAGCCGTTGCTCTGGCTAAGGAACAAGGCGCAAAAAGATGCGTGATACTCGCGGTTTCCGCGCCATTTCACTGTCCGTTAATGCAGCCGGCCGCTGAAAAAATGGCAGAAGCACTGGCTGCTACTGAAATAACAGATCTCACAACACCATTGATTGCCAATGTGACTGCTGATAGCGTTACTGAAGGCAGTCAGATTCGTGATCTGTTGGTGAAACAGGTAACCGGTGCCGTGCGTTGGGAAGCGTCCATTAAACAGCTGCAAGCCCTGGGCGTTGATACCTTTGTTGAGGTAGGCTCTGGCAAAGTATTGACCGGTATGATGCGCCGCATCGACCGCAAAGCGAACGCGCTGTTTGTCAATACTCCGGACGATGTTCAAAAACTCAAGAATGCCTGATTTGACCCAAATGTGTAATAAACACTCGGGTTGGGCTTTCATGCAGAATAAAGGAAAGACCTCATGCTGAATGATCGTGTTGCCATAGTAACCGGCTCTACACGGGGCATTGGTTTGATTGCAGCTAAAGAGCTGGCTAAACGCGGTGCAACACCTGTGATCACTTCCATTGAAGGTGATCTGATCCCAGGTATCGTTGAAGAACTGAAAGAAATTGCACCCAACACTGTTGGCTTTGAGGCGGATGTAACCAAACGGGACCAGCTCCAGGAGCTGGTCAAGTTCACCATGGACACTTTTGGTCGCATTGATATCCTGGTCAATAATGCTGGAATCACCAAAGATGGCCTGTTCATGCGGATGAAGCCCGCTGATTGGGAACTGGTGATGCAAATCAATCTCACCAGCATTTTTAACCTGACTCAGCTGGTGATTCGACCTATGATGAAAGCCCGCTACGGGCGAATCGTCAATATTGCTTCAGTAGTTGGGTTGACCGGGAACGCCGGACAAGCTAACTATACCGCTTCCAAAGCTGGTTTGATCGGGTTCAGTAAAACTGTAGCCCGAGAAGTAGCCAGCCGTGGCATTACTGTTAACTGCGTTGCGCCAGGTTTTATTCAGACGGCAATGACTGATAAGTTGAAACCTGAAGCGCGTGACGCTATCCTCTCCCAAATTCCGATGGGGTCCATGGGGCAATCACAGGATGTGGCAAATGCCATCGCCTTTCTTGCTTCCGATGATGCGGCTTACATCACCGGGGAGACCTTGAGCGTCAATGGTGGTATGTACATGGGTTAGATTACCCTGTCACACTATAAAGGCGTGAGTGATTAAGTGATAAACGAAGGGAATACGAATATGAGTGACATTCAGGAACGCGTGGCCAAGATCGTGGTCGAGCAGTTGGGAGTAGAGCCGGATCAGGTCAAGCAAGAGGCAAATTTTGTCGATGACCTGGGCGCTGACTCTTTGGATAATGTTGAGTTGGTCATGGCACTCGAAGAAGAGTTTGGCTGTGAAATTCCCGACGAAGCTGCCGAAGAGATTCGCACAGTTGCACAAGCAGTCAATTACATCGAGAAAAATCTGTAATAGACTGACTATGATGTATTCCAGTCAGCTTTCCCTATCATAATGCACGCTGTTATGACATGGAAAGTTGGCTGGTTTGCTTCTCCTTTTGATCTTATATTTGCCTGGCTTTTGTATGGTCAAAGGATAAAGGAAGGATTCCTTCCTTTTGCTTGCAGGTTAATGACACTTGTTGAGTGTGTCTGAAAGTGTTCATCTGTAATGATCAACACATCATGAAGAGGGCATCATTCTGCCCTTCATGATACCGAAACATCGCAATGGCGATGGTGTCGGCCTTGTCTAATGATGTCCGATTTTTTCGTTGTTTATCATAATTGTCGGCATCAATTTGTTGGTCATTCTGGGTCAGATTGGAGTCATCGCCGTGGGTCGAAGAGTGGTCATTACCGGTGCGGGACTTGTAACCCCACTGGGAACCGGAACAGACAAAACATGGGCTGGATTGATTGAAGGTAAATCCGGCCTCGGTCCCATCACACGCTTTGATGCGACAGAGTATTCCTGTCGTATTGCAGGCGAGGTCACAGACTTCAATCCAACGGATTGGATCGCTAAAAAAGATCTCCGAAAAATGGATCTGTTTATCCATTTTGGTATTGCCGCCTCAGAAATGGCCATCAAGCAAGCTGGATTAATAGCCACTGAAGAGAATGCCAGTCGTATTGGTGTTATGGTGGGCTCCGGTATTGGCGGTCTGATTGCGATTCAGAACCAGGCTTGGTTGGTTAAAGAGCGTGGTCCACGTCGTATTTCTCCATTTTTTATTCCCAGTGCCCTGATCAATTTGATCTCTGGTCATTTGGCGATCAATCATGGCTTTAAAGGTCCGAACCATGCTGTTGTTACCGCATGCGCTACCGGAACTCATGCCATCGGTGATGCCGCTAATATGATTCGCAACGGTGTGGCTGATGCCATGGTTGCTGGTGGTGCTGAAGCCGCAATCTGTGAATTGGGTATCGGCGGTTTCGCTTCCGCCAGAGCCTTGAGTACCCGCAACGACGATCCTCAAGGCGCATCACGCCCTTGGGATAAAGGTCGTGATGGTTTTGTTGAGGCCGAAGGTGCTGGTGTTGTGGTTCTTGAATCTCTGGAATCCGCTCAAGCCCGTGGTGCTGAAATAATCGCTGAAGTGTTGGGTTATGGTATGTCCGGTGATGCACATCACATCACAGCCCCTGAGCCAAGTGGTGCCGGTGCAGCCGCATGTATGACCAATGCGCTCAAGGATGCCAAAGTCAATCCAGAACAGATTCAATATATCAATGCACATGGTACATCCACGCCGCTGGGTGATGTGATTGAGACCAAAGCTGTGAAAAGCGTTCTCGGTGATGCGGCCAATAAAGTGATGGTTTCATCAACCAAATCCATGATTGGTCATCTGCTGGGTGCTGCTGGTGGTGTAGAGGCGATTTTTACCGCCATGGCTTTGCAAAAAGGGATTATTCCACCGACTATCAATCTGGATGATCCTGACCCTGAATGCGATTTAGATTATGTTCCACACACTGCCCGAGAAGTGGATATTGAGTATGCTCTTTCCAACTCCTTCGGGTTTGGTGGAACGAACGCGACTCTGGTTTTGAAACGCTTCTCTTAATGCTGAGGCGTATACTAATTCCTTTACTGACCACCCTGATTCTAATTGGGGTGGTTTTTGTTTCTGGGGTACTCTATCTCAAGGAACAGTTGGCGATTCCATCGACACAACCGATTGAATTTATTGTTGAGCCTGGCTGGTCTGGCGCACGGATCGGTAACGTATTGGCGCAACAGGGCATAATTCCGCATGCGTGGTTATTTCGTGGTTATTTGCGTTTTATAGCCGATGGCCATCCGAAAGCAGGTCATTACCGTTTTGCCGCTGGTCTAAACACGGTTGATATTATTAATAAACTTCAGGATGGCGCTGTGGTTTCCTACAGCTTTGTCATTCCTGAAGGCTACAATTTATCAGATATTAGTCGGACATTGGTTAAATCAGGCTGGCCGGACGCACCCCGCTATCTGGCTGATCCAACATTACCCAAACAATTTGGGCTGTCTTCACCGACTCTTGAAGGTTGGCTTTTCCCGGACACCTATTACTACCGTGCCGGCGACACCATTGAACGAGTCATTAAAATGATGGTGGATCGCACGGTTAACATTCTTGATCAAGAATTCGCAAATCGACCTGATGGATATAAGCTTGATCCGTATCAAACGCTGATTTTGGCATCTATTATTGAGAAAGAGACCGGTCAAGCGTCAGAACGGGCACAGATTGCAGCCGTTTTTCATAACCGATTGAAAAAGCACATGCGTTTGCAGAGTGACCCCACGGTGATCTATGGTATTGCCGATTATGATGGTAACATCACCCGGCATCATCTAAAAACACATACACCGTACAACACATACACGATTCCTGCTTTGCCACCAACACCTATTGCCAGTCCAGGACGGGATGCAATTCATGCCACACTGCATCCGGTGGAGAGTCGAGCGCTGTTTTTTGTCTCGCGTGGAAACGGAACCCATATTTTCTCTGAAACCTACGCCCAGCATAAACAGTATGTCAATCAATACCAAAGACGGCGAAAAAATTGATATGTCAGGCTGTTTTATAACACTGGAAGGTGGAGAGGGTGCAGGAAAATCAACCCAGATTTCTGCATTGAAAAAACGGCTTGAAGCGTGCAACCTGGAGGTGGTCCAAACCCGTGAACCTGGTGGTTGTCCATCCGCAGAACGTATACGTTCACTATTGGTCACCGGTCAACCCGGTGATTTAGGCCAAAAGGCCGAACTATTATTGATGGAAGCCGCCCGGGCAGAGCATATTCGCCAGACCATCAAGCCAGCCCTTGATCGTGGCGCATGGGTATTATGTGATCGGTTTACTGATTCAACAGTGGCCTATCAAGGGCATGGGCGCGGAATGGATCACGGTGACATCAAATGGTTGAATCAGTGGGTTACCAATGGATTGGAGCCGGATCTGACCCTTGTTTTGGACATTGAACCAGACCAAGGATTGAAACGCACTGCACAGCGCACACATAACGAGACACGTTTCGAACAGGAAGCGCTTCTGTTTCATCAACGGGTACGGGCCGGTTTCCAAAATTTGGCCCTGGCTGAGCCTGAGCGCTTCAGGGTTATTGATGCGCATCTGCCCATCGGGCATGTTGAGAAACTAATCTGGCAGGCGGTTGATAATGTCCGACAACGCAAAAAAAGATGATCCACTCTTTGATCGCATTTACGGCCATGGTTCGGTAATCAAATCCCTGCGCCAGGAAGTTCATGGATCACGTTTAGCGCCAGGTTATCTCTTTTCAGGGCCTGAAGGGGTTGGTAAATCCCAAATTGCTGATGCATTGATTCAAACACTGTTTTGTGTTGATCCGATTAAGGATTCGCACGGTATCAAGGGGTGTGGACAATGCCGGGCCTGTCGCAACATGGTGGATGATAATCATCCCGATCTTACCCGCCTTGGTGTGGAAAAAGGTAAAACGCGCATTTCAGTAGAACAAATACGCCAACTCAGTTTTACGCTTTCTCTTACTGCCATGGAAGCCGCATGGAAAGTCGCGGTGATTGATGATGCCGCCCTGATGACAGATGCTGCGGCCAATGCGTTGTTGAAAACCTTGGAAGAGCCACCCAAGGGCACGGTGATTTTTTTGATTACCGCCAACCCTGGTATGATGTTGCCGACCATTCGTTCCCGTTGTCGCAAAGAACGCTTTACCACACTCAGTGACGCTATATTAAGTAAAATTTTAACTGAACAGACAGATAACGATCACGCCGTGATCCAGGAGGCCGTTGCACTGGGGCAAGGTCGTGCCTCGGTGGCTTTAGCCTTTTGCGATAGCAAGTTAATTGATTTGAAAAACAGATTTGAAAACGACATGAACACGCTCTCCATCGGGCGGATTGGGCACCTCTGTGATACTGCGGCATTTTGGGGTAAGGCAGATAACTGGCCTCTGGCTCGACAGTTGACAAAAACATGGTTCCAGCAAACTATTCGTGCTAACATGATGGAAGAAAAGGAGTTTTTCAATCATACAGTATTGATGGATGCCGCTGTATGGGTGGAAGATCTTCTGAAAAGGGCGGCTGTTTTTCATATTCCACCCCGACTGGTGCTAGAAGGTGTTTTTCTGCACATTGCCAGATTGGTTGGGCAGTGATTGGTAGAGTTTTATTATGGCCTCATCCCAGAATCCACCGACTCCAATAGATACCAGCGCTCTTGTTCCGAATCAGGAAAAAGAGCGACCTGCAACCCGCATGGTGGGCATTAAAAAACCCAACTCCTGCATGATCTATCGTATCGCAACCGCACTGCCTGATCTGAAATCAGGAGATTCAGTGATGCTGGATACGCGTGATGGCCATCAGATTGGACAGATCACCTTCGCCTCTGACGTGAATTATGGTTTGATTGCTCGCACCTCTTTTCCTGGTCGAATAAAAAGAGTCCTACGAAAACTTTCCCCTGAAGAGCTACACAATATAGAAGAGAAAAAAGGCCACGAAAGAAAAGCCAGCGCTTTGTGTCGTAAAAAAGTGGTCGAGTTGGGATTGAAAATGCGCCTCTCCACGGTAAAGTATGCCTATGATGAAAATAAGGCCATTTTCTTCTTTACCGCAGATAATCGGGTTGATTTTCGTGAACTGGTTCGTGTGTTGGCAAGACAGCTGAAAATCCGCGTTGAAATGCGCCAGATCGGTGTGCGTGATGAAGCCCGCTTGCTCGGTGGTATCGGACCCTGTGGTGATCAGCTCTGCTGTAGTGCATTTATGAAACGTTTTCATACTGTTTCAGTGCGAATGGCAAAGAACCAGGAACTCTCCTTAAATCCAGATACCATCTCTGGTTTGTGTGGTCGTTTACTCTGTTGTCTTGGCCATGAAGACAAAGCGTATAAAGATATTCGTCGAGCATTGCCAAAAACAAACACCACAATGACCTTACCCGATGGACGGGAAGGGGTTGTACGCGGTGTCCATCCACTGAAGAAAACGATTGATTTGCATCTATCCACTGGAGAGCGGGTTAGTTACTCTTTGAAAGAGTTGAACATTGTTGACCCTGATCATGTTGATGGCGAAGAAATAGAGGACATTGCTCCAAAACCATTTCCTTCAGAGTTTAAAGAGAATCAAGAAAAAGCAAAGAATCAGTCCAGCCGTGTTCAAAGACGTGAACACAAACCTGAGCAACTCACCAGCAAAAAGCACCATTCGAACAGAAAGAAGCAAACCAGAAAGAACCACAATGGTCCATCACAATCTTCGACAGAAAAGCATACTAGTGCACCATTGAAACAGAATGGTCAGAATAGTCCCAATAAAACCGAACAACAGCACAAACAGGAACAGGCCAAAGAAGGACAGGCCAAAGAAGAACAGAAAAAAGAAGGGCGTCGCAAACGGTCCAGAAGACGGCGTTCACGCCACGGACGTCCTCATGGTGACAAACAGAACCAGACAAACCCTCAGCAGAAACAAAATGTATCATCCAGCACTAAAGCGGAGAGTCCGTCAGCAACCAATCGCCAAGAGGAAAAAGAGCAGACCAAACAACAAACTAAGAATGAGAACAGTCCTAAGAAAGAAAGAGGCTCCGCGAACCGCCGCCGTCGCAGGCGGCGTGGTCGTAAAAATCATTCAAAACCACCAGTAAATAATAGCGAAACATCATCTTAGGCATTACGCAGTTGAATGAATTTTGTACCCATTATTCCTATGAAAGCCGAAATCTAAAGATGACCTGTCCACTCTGTTCGGTTATTCAATAGCAGGTCATTTAACTTATGAACCAGTACAGAGAGTGGCAATAGGTCCACGCTGCCTTTTGTTGGTTTTAGTTGTTCGAGCAACGCCTGATACTCTTCATTAACGTCCATCACTTCATTAAGATAATTGGAAAAAGCCTCTTTAACGCTCTCGTTATGGCGTTTGAAATTGATAATCTCAATGACCATCCTGGTCCGCACTTCCCACAATTCCCGCCGAATATTTTCAAGGTTGAGTTGCCCCCACATATCTCTATGTCTAAAGGTCGTCAGCTGTTTTTCAATCCATGAAAGCCCAAAATAGTCATCCACTTGGATGTAAAGATGTCCGACCTCTTGAAAACGGGTATGCAACCGCTCCTTTATATGGAGGATATTCATAGTGTCACGCAGAAAAGGCAAAACGACAATCTGAGTTGCCAATGATCTTGGCAGACCGGTTTTCATCAATGCGTGACGTTTTTGCTTCAAATCCGCGTAACATGTTTCAGAAAGCAGTTCTGGTAAACTCTGCCACAGTCCATCCCGAAAACTGAGGATCACTTTGCCATACAGATTGATCAGATCAATATTAATCCGGTCGCCTTCCATATTATTGATCATCCATCCAGCCAAATGAAGCAGCACTTTTTCAAGAGAAAACAACGCCTCATACTTGACTATGATATCGACTTCCGGTCCCAACTCATGGACTTGACGGCGGTATCCTGATGCGTCCAGCAGATTTTCCACAATGAGATAGGACTTGATCAACAAGGGTAGGGGATTTGTTAGAACCCTTTGATTCAGAACCTTCTTTAGTGTGTAAAATAGAAGGCCGATACCGGTTTGATTTACAACACGGTTTGTGAGTGTTGTGGCGATAATCTCTCGTTTGAGAAAGTGATCGGTCAGATGAGCAGGAAATGAACGTGTAATGGGCACCGGGAAATAGTCAGTGAGATATTGTTCAAAAAAGAACATATCCACAACATCAGAAGCCAACAGCTGTTGGAATGTGTACAACTTCAAATAGCCCAGAATAATGGCTAAAAGTGGCCGGGGAATTGGTTTCGTTTGTAATTGTTTTTGTAGTGTTTTTATGTCTGGAATATCTTCATCATCAAAATCGAGTCCAGCGCGCTCGTGTAAGAAGCGCAGTGCATCCAGAAACATTTCTGGACGTTCGAGACAATAGATTGAATCACGACTGATGGTTTGATGTTGAAAGCGATTATCTGCCAACACCTGTTGTGCAATCTCATCCGTTAAATTCGATAAAATCCGATTGCGCTCATCAATGGAGTGAATTTCGCCCAATGAAACGAGAAAATCCAATAAGATTTTCAGATTCACTTCATGATCACTCAGATCAACACCACCGGAATTATCGAGTGCATCAGTATTGATCCGGCCACCAGCATTGGCGAATTCCAGACGGCCTTTTTGGGTAATACCAAGATTTCCGCCCTCTCCTATAATAGCTGCACAGACCATTTTGGCATCAACACGGACAGCATCATTGGTTTTGTCAGACACATCTAAATGCGTTTCTTGTGAGGATTTGATATAGGTGCCGATTCCACCGTTAAAAAGCAAATCAACCGGCGCTGTTAACAGTGCTTGAATCAGAGATTCACCCGATAGTTGGTTCTCTTCAATGCCAAGCTGATGTTGCATGGCAGGGTGGATAGGGATGGTTTTTGCCGTACGATCAAAAACACCACCGCCCTCTGATATCAGATCCGTGTTGTAATCCGTCCAGCTTGAACGGGGTAGTTTAAACAGCCGTTGCCGCTCTTTGAAACTGATTTCTGGGTTAGGTTCTGGATCAACGAAGATATGCAGATGATTAAACGCACCAATAAGCTGAATCTTATCAGAGGCAAGCAGACCATTACCGAACACGTCACCGCTCATATCACCGATGGCAACAACAGAAAACGCATCCGTATGGATATTGCGGTTCATCTCTTCAAAATGGAGTCTTATACACTCCCAGGCACCACGGGCGGTGATACCAACTTTTTTATGGTCATACCCGTTGGAACCGCCCGAGGCAAAGGCATCACCGAGCCAAAAATTATAGGTTTTCTGGGCGACATGGTTAGCCAGGTCTGAAAAAGTAGCCGTACCTTTGTCGGCAGCAACGACAAGATAGGGATCTTCACCATCGTGAATGGTGACCTGATCAGGATGGACCACATTGCCATCAATCAAATTATCAGTGATGTCCAATAGAGCGCGAATGAATACTTTATACTGATTACTGGCATATGTTTTGCGCTCTTGAATCGACAAATGAGCAAAAACAGGAATAACAAACCCGCCTTTGGCACCCATGGGCACGATGATGGCATTTTTCACCATCTGGGTTTTCATCAACCCCAAAACTTCAGTCCGATAATCCTCCAAGCGATCTGAGAACCTCAGCCCACCACGCGCCACACGACCACCGCGCAAATGAACACCTTCCATATGTGAGCCAAGGACAAATATTTCGCGCCAAGGACGCGGCGAAGGCATCTTATTGATAGTGGCACTGCGAATTTTTAAACAAATGGCCTCTGGCCAATCTTTTTGGAAGTAGTTTGTCCGTAGTGTGGCTTCAACGATGTTAAACAGGTTTCTGAGGATCTGATCTTCCTGAAGCATGCCCACTGCTTGCAAACCATCTTCAAACGCCTTGGCAATACTGTTAAATTGCGCGTTTCTATTGGATAATTCAGGCTGAAATCGGATACGAAATGCGTCCAAAATCAATCGGATCAAGCCATGATGGGTATTGGCAACCCGATTGATGGTGGAGCGGGCCAATTCTGGTGTAATCTGCAACAAATATTGGCGCAGACAACGCAATAAAAAGACTTCTTTAGGGGAAAAGCCTTCCTGAACCACCAGACGATTGAGCCGATCATCATGCAAAACACCACTTTGAATATGTTCCAAAGCAGCACAAAAAAGATCGGATCGTGTTGAAATTCTTTTGCGTTCTTTAAGTGTACCGCCAACTTCAAAACGTTGAATGCGTATTGTGGTGTTATCGGCTAAAACCAGGTTGGTTGAAAATTCATGCAGACAGATAATGCCAAAATGATCGAATGTTTGGACAATGCGTGTCAAACTGATCAATTCTCGACTGTAAAGTTTGATATAGGTGGCTTTGCCGGGTTGATGAATCACACGGGAAGAGAAGCGTAGATCCTTGCTTATCATCAACTCTATGGAATCAATATCCTGAGCCGCTTGAGCAGGTGGTGTGGCTTCTTTAAATATGGCATCAAAACGGTCCGCATACTGAACAAACCGGCGCAATGCTTTGCGCTGAGAGAGGGAGCCAAGCAAAGACTCTCTCAGCTTATCTTCCCAATTGAGCACCAGATCCCGAACCGCTTTTTCTACTTTTTGATGATGAAATTCAAACGGTTTATCTGGATCATGGTTGGCATAGCAGACAATAAAAAACAGTGTGCCTGTTTCTGAAACAGTAGTGGAACTTATGGGATAATCCAGATAGCTCGAAAGCAGCTTGGACAGACTATTACTCAGGCGGCCATGATACCGATTTCGGGAAAGAACGGTTAGAATCGAGACATAGTTACCATGTTGTCCTAAACGCGCATCCATGCGGACATCAATATCGCCTTGAATGGTCAGAATACGCTGAATTTGTCTGGTGATGACATCCGGCTGAGAGTAGAGCAGTTCCCGAATCGGCATCCGGTCATACAGACTGGAAAACTCATGATAAAGGTATGACCCGGGTGGATGGTTGGACAGTTCCAGCGTTTGCTTGAGTCGTTCATCCAATATCGGCACCAAAGAAGCCCGATTGGCCATAGCGGCTCTGGAAAACCGACCAAGTATCAGCAGAAATTCCCACGCTTGAGATGAGGCACCTGCACCAGAACCACCGTGATCCTTATAAGGTCGTCTGATGGTGAAAAAATCCACACCTTCGGAAGCATAGATTATGGATTCACCGTGTTGGCAATACTCAACACTCAGCAATGGAATCAAATTTTTCGAACTATTCTGCTCAGATTTTAGATGCTCAGGAATCAGACGGATCAGGATTCCTTCAATCTCTTTACGCATACCTGGCATTATATGATCCAGGACACTATCTGATTTTCTGCCTCGATACACACCCAACGGTCGATCACCAGATTTATGGTGTAATTTTCCGTCGGACACAATCAGAGAACGTAACCCCATGAAGACAAAATTATCTGAAATAATCCAATTAAGAAATTTACTCTGGGTAAGATACCGCTCTTTTTTCAGTTGGTCCGCTTCCCGTTTTAGACGCTTGGTCATGGCTGGAAAGTCATCAACCGAATTTTTTACCGAAGAGAGCACAGCGTGTAGATCAGATTCCAATTGTATCAGCTGCTGATCATCGTTGACCGGTTCAGTCAAAATCAACAAAACCATCTCACGATTTTCAGATGTGTCTTCAACAGTGTCAAACGCCAGCAATTTTCCATGTTCATTGCGATTGGTAATAAAGGTAGTGTGGGCTTGAGCAAAAATGGTCAGACGGCTCTGTTTGAGATAATTTCGCAAAGTCTCCAGGATAAACGGCGTATCCTGAAGATGAATCATGATACGAACGCCTTCTTGCGGACTGGATAAAGAGGTTTGCGTATCGGTTGTTGGCACTTCTTGACGATCAACACGCACCTTAAGGTGTTGTTTACCGGTGTTGTCTATCGGGTTTTTGAAGAACTGAAACAGGCTGATCAATCCTTGGGGATTACACCACATACCGTGCGGTATGGTTTGCGATACCCGCATGCCTTCGATCACTTTTTTAATAAACAGATCCGCGAGTTTACGGGATGTATCGGGCAGTAGCGGCGTGATTTCTTTGAGCAGATTATCGAGGGAAAATGCAGGAGCCGGGCTTTTTTTTGGGGTCTGTTTTGGCATGACCAGGACTCCATTATTAAACTTTGAGCAAGGCTGAGGAACAAATTTTTTTGATTGTTCCTCAGCCAGCCTGGTTACAGATCAGATCCTACTTTGTTCAGTATGGGTGCGAAGCATGGAGGCCAAGCGGTCCTTAATAAGCAGCTTCTCCTTCTTCTTACGTTCAAGACTGAGCGACTCCATCGTATGTCCTTCATTGGTGATGGTATCCCTCAGAACCGTGTGCTGATCATAAAGCTCCTTAAACGCAGAGTTGGTTTCAAGAAGTTCGTGAACTGCGGCCAGCTGATCTTCGAACATATTTCCTCCAATTGTCTGACGGCCTGCCAGAGGGCGTTTAAATGCCTGGTCCCTGCTAACAGACTCTGAGATGAAGTACGAAACAGTTATTAACTACCCATTTACGGTGTTAGTTGTGGAGCTGCACCAAGTGGATCAGCTAATAGCGTGCCATCTTTACCAGAGGTGATAGCCTCTCTAGCCAATTGATCCACACGTTCATTACCTTCGTTTCCTGAGTGTCCTTTAACCCAACGCCAATCGATTTTATGTCGAGCGGCTTCATTATCCAGGGATTTCCATAGATCAGAGTTGACGACTGGTTTTTTGTCCGCTTTTTTCCAATTTCTTTTTTTCCAGCCGTGAATCCAACGGGTGATGCCATCTTTGACATAGATGGAGTCCGTATACAGCGTAATGGGGCAGGGACGTTTAAGACATTCCAGCGCCCGGATAGCCGCCAGAAGCTCCATGCGGTTGTTCGTGGTTTCCGGTGCATATCCTGACAAATTTTTCTCAGCGTCACCATAGCGCAAGAAGGCACCCCAGCCGCCAGGGCCAGGATTGCCGCTACAGGCACCATCTGTATAGATTTCAACAATCTTTGATTTTTGATCGGGACGTGACACATTCCCGGTCTGCTCTTGGCTCCGATCCATCGGAAAAATCACCCTTTTCTTCTATTAGAGGTATATATCCGGTTAGATTACACGTTTCGGATAAATGTTCCCTATATTCACAGAGTAAACCTATTTTTAATAAACTGCGACAATGAAATGCGGTCTTGACATAAAGGACGGGTACAAAATTCATTCAACTGCGTAACTTCTATTGGTATCTCATTGAAACCATATAGGATTATACTGTTTTTCTCAAGCTATTCTTAACGCTGCATTCAGCAACCGCTGTGTGTAAGGGTGTTGAGGATTATTAAAAATCTCCGTGCTACTACCCGATTCTACCACCTGTCCTTGCAACAACACCAACACCTGATGAGAAATGGCACGGACGACGCGCAAATCATGGGAGATAAAGAGATAGGCCAGCTTTCGATGCTGTTGTAGATCAAGCAGAAGTTCAAGAATCTGAGCTTGAACCGAAAGATCCAACGCACTGGTTGGTTCATCCAGAACAACGAAATCTGGATCTAGGACCATGGTTCTGGCAATGGCAATCCGTTGACGCTGTCCACCTGAAAATTGATGTGGATAGCGCTCAACCGTTGAGGCGGGCATACCAACCTCATCAAGAATGGCGATAATCCGTTTCTGACGCTGGACGAAATCGGGTTCAAGCTTGTGAACCAGCAACCCTTCTTCCAAGATTTGACCAATGGTCATACGCGGAGAGAGGGATGAAAATGGATCTTGAAACACCACCTGCATGCGTCGTCTTAACATACGCAATTCCTCGCGGGAGGTTGTATTCAAAGATGCGCCGTCAAAGCTGAATTTTCCTTCAGCTTTGATCAATTTCAGCAGTGCTTCACCCAATGTGGTTTTACCACTGCCTGATTCACCAACAACGCCAATGGTTTCGCCGCGATAGACTGTTAAAGAGACACCATCCACCGCTTTAATATGTCCAACTGTACGTTTGAACAATCCTTTTTTAATGGGAAAATGGCATTTTACATCATTGGCAATGTAGAGCGATTTTCGTTGTTTTGGCAGGGGTGGCGGTGTTTCTGAGGGCAGGCTATTGATGAGGACTTTTGTATAGGGTTTTGTTGGATTCTCGAACAGATCCTGAGTAGCTGCGGTTTCCACCACTCGGCCGTTATGCATGACACAAACACGGTCAGCAACTTGTCTGACCATGGGCAGATCATGGGTAATCAACACCATGCCCATGTGAAACTCTGCTTGAAGGGCCTTAAGAAGTTGAAGAATCTGTGCCTGAATCGTGACATCCAGGGCGGTGGTTGGCTCATCAGCAATCAACAGTTTGGGCCGACAGGCCAAAGCCATGGCGATCATAACCCGTTGCCGTTGGCCGCCGGACAGCTGGTGCGGATAGGCATTTAACCGCTCTTTTGCTTGAGTAATTCCTGTTTTTTCAAGAAGCTCTATAACGTGATGACGTGCAGCTGTTCGATCCATACCATGATGGACCATCAGTGGTTCAGCCACCTGACGTTCGATGGTATGCAACGGATTCAGGGAGGTCATCGGCTCCTGAAAGACCATAGCCATATCATTGCCACGTAGCATCCGATGGTTAGATTCATCCAGATTAAGCAGATCTGTCCCTTGAAAGGTCAGTTTATTTGCCTGAACCTCGGCAGAAGGCGGCAAGAGTCCTAATGCAGAGAGCACCGCAACCGTCTTTCCACTGCCAGACTCACCAACCAAAGCGATGGTTTCACCTGCTTTGACCGAAAAAGAGACATCTTTAACTGCCTGAACAACTTCATGATCACTTCGAAATACAACAGAGAGCTTTTCCACATTCAAAAGTGGGTCAGACATGAGGTTATCCCTAATCATGTGATTCAAAGTGATGACGCTACGCACTCAATCTTGTACAATCCAATGCCTATTTACACGATTTGCGGATTGGGCGCTCTTAATTTTACTGCTTGCCTTACGGAATGATACCATGTTCTTACGCTTCAACAGGATAGTGCTCATCACCATTCTGGCTGGAATCAGTTTTTATTCCGAGCTTAATGCAGCCAATCAGTCCATGGATTGGAACAAAGAACTCACCTATCAAACGCTTCAGTTGGATAGAGAGGTCAAGCTGTTCCGCACATATCGTAACTTGCCGGAACTGACTCAGGCTGTGCCATCGGTTCAGGCAATGCCTAACCGGATTTTGTACAGTCGTTTGAATGAAATCAATCAAAAAATACAATCAATCCGTCAACAAAATGGTTTTCCAGTATCGGACAATCAGAGTTTTCTAACCCGTGACCGTCAACCCGTTGATCTGCTGGTTGAGGCGTTGATACGTATCCGTTGGGAATTGGTTTTTCTCAACAAAAGGTTGGGACATCCTTCGGAAAAATCAATGCCCAACTTTTCCAACCAAAAGAGCAAAGACACCGTATATTCTCAGTCCACAGTCTATGATCAGCTCAATCATATCAACCGTGCATTGGATGGCATGGTGGACAACAGCCATATTATCGGTATTGCATTTGGAAACTGTATTCGGATTCATCACGATATTGATGAAATCATACGCGCCTTGGGACTGAATGATCAGACATCACCGCCCAATAGAGTACAACAGGCTCAATCTGAAACATTGTTGGCCGCATTTTCAAAACTGCTCAATGAAGTGCGCCAGATCCAACGTCCCGTTGGTGTTGAGAGGATCTCTGGACTCAATCTCAGCTCCGATACACCGAAACTGGGTGAACTGCTTGGATTGAGTAATCTGATAGTAGCTGAACTGCAACCCATAAAAACATATCTCGGTCTCGCCAATGACCAGCCATTCCTCACCACTAATTATCGTGATAAACAGTTGGGCGACATACTGCAACTATTGGCATGGGGATTGCGTAAAATTAAACAGATTCAATTACTTCAAGTGAACTAATCACATGCCCTCACCCTGGACCTTTCTGCATCGACTGCCGCGTTTCAATCACAGTTTAAAAAATAAGCTGGGATTGCTGTTCTCTTTTGCCATTGCCGTGCCTTTGGTGATCAGTGGATGGTATGGCTATACAACCACTTCTCGATCTCTGATTGCAGACGCAGAAATGGTGAATATTCAAGAGCTTCAGGATATATCCAATAATATTGTCGATATACTGGAAGAGGGGCCTAAAGATCTCCATTTTCTTTCTGAATTCTACGCGCTGACAAAATATTTACACTGGACCACTGTTGATGAACCAGCACAGGCGCAACGTTGGTTGCATCATCTTACCCGCGCTTTCTCATCCTTTCTTGAATCCAAGGAGATCTACGCCAAAGTGCGCCTTCTTGATCCCAAAGGGATGGAGCAGATCCGCATTGATTTTGATCCAAAAAACCACCGTGCAATCACTATTCCACAACAGAAGATGCAAAATAAACTACACCGTCCTTACTATTCCGAATCGGTGCGTTTGAAACGGGGACAGGTCCACATCTCTCCTTTGGATCTTAATCAAGAATGGGGCAAGCTGGAACGCCCGCTGGTTCCGGTCATTCGTTTTGCCACGCCGCTCTATGATCAGGATGAAATGCTACGCGGTGTGCTGATTTTGAATATGTATGGCAATACGTTGCTGGATATTATTCATCGCAAAATGGCACGGGCAAAAAGTTTGGGAAGTGATGCTCAGTTTATACTGACAAATGGCAATGGTCACTATTTGCACCACCCTGATAAAAACAAGGAATGGGGCTGGCAACTGGGCCACTCATACAATTTAAAAGCGGATCATCCCAATCTGTTCGCTATTACTCTAAATCCCGTTAAGGGAGCAATAAGGCAAAGTGGCAGTCTATTTTTCATCAAAAAAGTTCCCATATTGCCGGGCAGTATCCAACAGCGCTGGTTTCTGATTAAACAGCAGGATGAAGCTGTGATGTTGTCACCGCTTCGGCGTTTTAATGCTCTGTTTATTCTCACCGTAATTGGCATATTTGTTCTGGTTATGCTGGTCAGTCGTTGGGTGGTTGGTGGTTTTTTGAAGCCCCTTAAACAAGCCGCCGCTCAACTTAAAAAACTCTCTACTGGTCGTGTCCCTTTAAAAAATATCAGCTATAAACATTCGGATGAAGTAGGTGAAATCATCATCTCTATCCGTAAATTGAAAGAGAGTTTCCACGCAACAATCCATCAAGCAAATCTCATTGCCTCCGGTGACTATACCCAAAATGTAAAACTGCTCTCCAGACAAGATCAGCTGGGACAGGGCTTGAACGAAATGACCTATTCTCTGCGTCAAGTCGCTGAAGTGATGCAGAGCGTGGCGGCCGGTGATTACCGGGAACGCATGCCGGTTCGTTCAGAGCGGGATCGATTGGCACACGCTGTCAACCAGATGATTGAAACCCTGGAAGAGGCCGGAGAAATCGCTCAAGCCGTTGCCGGTGGTCAGTATAAACGCAGTATGAATATCAAAGGCAAAAAGGATGTTCTCGGTCGGGCGATGGTCGAAATGACCGGTAATTTCCGTGAAGTGGTTCAGCAGGCAAAACGGATCGCCAAAGGGGATTTTTCTGCCGATATCCAACCAAAATCAGATCAAGATGCCCTCGGTAAAGCCTTGCTGGAGATGACCCGCTCTCTACGGGCTCTGACCGAAGAAAACGCTCAGGAAACATGGATTAAAACCGGACAGGCTAATTTGAACGCCTGCATCTCCGATGAGCAAACCATAGAAGAACGGGCAACCGCGATTCTGCACTTTCTGGCTGATTTTCTCAGTCTGCCCATCGGACTGTTGTATTGGCGACAGTCTGATGAAACACCCTTTAGCATGTTGTCCTCCTATGCCCACACCAATCGAAAGCACCTTAATAACACCATTAAGGAGGGTGAAGGACTTGTCGGACAAGCTGCCCTTGAAGCCAAACCCATTTTATTGACCCAGGTGCCGGATGACTACATCACCATTGAGAGTGGTCTTGGTTCCACACCACCGCGTCAGATTCTGGTTATACCTCTGCTCTATGGTGGACGGGTTCGTGGTGTCATTGAATTGGGTAGTCTGCTTCCCTTTTCCGGCCGCAGCTTAAACCTGCTAGAGCGGGTCGGAGAAGCCACCGTAACGGCGATGGTAGCCGCAGAATCTCTTGAAAGAACTAAGATTTTGTTGGTAAAAACCCAACAACAAGCCGATGCACTACAAAGCCAAACCGAAGAACTGCAAACACAGACAGAAGAGCTACAAAGTCAACAGGAAGAGTTGCGGATGGCCAATGATGAATTGGGTTCCCGTACCGAACAGCTGGAACAGCAAAAAAGCGATATCGAAGAAAAAAATAATGCGCTTAATCGGTCTCGAAAACTGCTTGAGGAGAAAGCCAAAGAGCTGGAGATTGCCAGCCGGTATAAATCTGAATTTCTCGCTAACATGTCTCATGAGCTACGTACACCGCTCAATAGTATTCTCATTCTTTCCAATCTGTTATCCGACAATATGGATGGTAATCTGACTGAGAAACAGACTGAATTTGCCAGCACCATCCAAGAAGCCGGTCGTGAGTTGATGGAGCTGATCGATGAGGTGTTGGATATGGCCAAGGTGGAAGCTGGCCATATGGAACCCCAATGGGAATTGCTCGATTTAGCCAGTCTCGCTTCGGAGATGCGCCGCCGATTCACACCCATGGCCAACACCAAATCATTGCAATTTGAAACCATCTTGCAAAATCAAATACCCCGCCGAATCACTACGGATTCCAAGCGTGTCCGACAGATTTTAAAGAATTTTCTGGCCAATGCGTTTAAATTTACTGGCCGTGGCGGAATCACCCTGAGTATTGGCAGACCCACCACAGAAATCTACGCCTATAAATCCAAGTTGGATCGACATACCAGTGTGGCATTTGTGGTCACAGATACCGGTATCGGGATCAGTAGTGACAAACAGGAACAGATCTTTCACCCGTTTCAACAAGCAGATGGCACCACCAGCCGTCGATATGGCGGAACAGGTTTGGGACTCTCCATCGCCAAAAAATTCAGCGAACTGCTCAAAGGTGAGATCCATCTGCGCAGCACAGAAGGACAAGGCAGTATCTTTACCTTGATTCTACCTGAAAGACCGCTGACAGAGCCCATATCCTACCTGGAAGAGGATCAGCCTGATCTCAGTGAAATGCCAACCAGTGTGGATAGTGAGATCTTACCAGACGTTGAAATAAACAGTGCTCACTCAACAGAACAAAACGTACACTCAGACAATGAAAACAGAGATCGAACCAAATTCTTAAAAGGCAAAAAAATCCTTCTGGTGGACGATGACATGCGTAACGTCTTCTCAATGGCTGGCATTCTGGAAGCCCATGACGCTACGCTCATTGTTGGACGAAATGGACAAGAAGGGCTTCAATCACTAAAAGAGAACCCGGATATTGAACTGGTGCTAATGGATATCATGATGCCAGAGATGGATGGCTATGAAGCCATTCGAACGATCCGTACACAGAAAAAACACCAAAAATTGCCAATCATTGCTTTAACCGCCAAGGCTATGAAAGATGATCGGCGTAAATGTATTGATGCTGGTGCTTCCGATTATCTTGCCAAACCGGTCGAAAATCAAAAATTGCTTTCTTTGATGCGTGTTTGGCTCAATCAATAGAAAGTGCATTGAATATGGATAGGGAAGCAACCACCATAGAAATAGACCTGCTTCTGGAGGCTATTTTCCGAAAATATGGTTATGATTTTAGAGACTATGCTCGTGCGTCATTGAAACGACGTTTGAGACATCGCATGAGTCAGGAGAAGATCCAGAGCTATTCGGAAATGCAGCATAACCTGTTGTATAATACCGCATTTTTTGACAGATTACTGGAAAGTCTTTCTGTCTCTGTCACGGAGATGTTTCGAGATCCAAATGTGTATCGGATTTTGCGTGAGTCGGTGATACCGATATTGAACAAGCGACCGTTACTCAAAGTGTGGCATGCGGGCTGTTGTACGGGAGAAGAGGTGTACTCCATGGCGATTTTACTCCATGAAGCTGACCTGCTGAATCGTACTCAGATCTATGCGACTGACTTTAATCAAAAATCTCTGAACAGTGCTAAAAAATCTTGTTTTCATAAGAGTAAAATACGAAATTTTAGTGAAAATTATCAGCATTCCGGCGGCACAAATTCATTATTAGATTATGTTACAATGCAGGGTGATTATGCATATATCGCCGATTCATTAAAAACTCAAATCCTGTTCACTGATCATAATTTGGCGACGGATTGGGCTTTTGGAGAAATGGATTTAATTTTTTGTCGTAATGTATTAATATATTTTAATAAAACATTACAATCCCGTGTGGTAAAACTGTTTCAAGAAAGCCTCGCTCCAGCTGGATTTATCTGTCTGGGACATAAAGAAACGCTTGAATTTCTTGACAGTGAAGACAAATTCAAGGAAATTGAATCTAATAGTCGGATTTATAAAGTGAAACAGTATCAGGTCAATCAATGAACCAATCGCTGACACATCTGCCAGAAGAGGCATCAGAATCACCATGTGCCAAAGTGGTTCTCATCGGTGTGTCTACAGGTGGATTGAAGGCTTTGTGTGCCATTTTACCAGCGCTTCCAGCCGATTTTCCATGGCCTGTTCTCATCGTTCAACACCAACATCCTGATGCGGATGATTATTTGGCACAACTTCTTAATGAACAATGCCAAATCAAAATCAAACAATCGGATGAAAAAGAACGAATTCGACCTGGCACAGGCTATCTGGCACCAGCCAATTATCATCTGCTATTGGAAGAGGATTTAACCCTTTCCTTATCGTTGGATCCACCTGTTAATTTCTCGCGTCCTGCCGTGGATGTACTGTTCGAAAGTGCTGTGGATGCCATGGGCCAAAATTGCATTGGCATTATTCTTACAGGTGCTAATAAAGATGGCGCAAAAGGTCTGGCAGAGATCAACCATGCAGGTGGAACCACTGTGGTGCAAAATCCTGCCCAAGCAGTGGCAACAGCCATGCCTTTGGCCGCTATGGCATTGATAACACCTGATCATATATTAAATCTCCAAGAGATAGGATCATGGCTTGTAGAGCATGCTAAAACGCATAAGGAAGAGATATAAGCCATGGAACCGGCAACCATTCTCATCGTTGATGATCGAAAGAAAAATCTCCTGGCCATGCAAGGGCTTCTTGAAGGACCGGACCGGCGAATTATCACCGCAAAATCGGGAAATAAAGCGCTGGCTTTGGCACTGGAAAATGAGTTAGCTCTGATCTTATTGGATGTCCAAATGCCAGAGATGGATGGCTTCGAAACCGCCCGTCTGTTAAAAGGCATGCGCCGAACTCGAGAAATTCCCATTATTTTTGTTACCGCCATCAGTAAAGATGATCATAACGTTTTCCAGGGCTATTCATCCGGGGCCGTTGATTACCTGTTTAAACCGGTTGAACCTGAAATATTACATGCAAAGGTGCGCGTTTTTCTCGATCTTTTTCAACAAAAACATGCGCTGACTAAACAAGCCGCTACCCTGAAAAAAACTGTCAACGAACTGGAGCGTAACCGAAGAGCCTTAAGTCAAGCCATGGAAGAGGCTGAATCTGCCAACCAAGCCAAAAGCGCTTTTTTAGCCACTATGAGCCATGAGATTAGAACGCCGTTAAATGGCATTCTAGGTATGTCTGAACTACTGTTGGGCTTAGAGCTTCCAGATCAGGGGCAACACTATGCCAAACTGATCAATCAAGCTGGAAGTGGTTTATTAGGAATAATCAATAATATTCTTGATTTTTCAAAGATTGAAGCTGGGAAGCTTGAACTGGAAACAGCACCTTTCAATGTTTTGACACTTCTGGATGATCTGGGTAATTTGTTTTTGGAGATTGCCCACAGAAAGCACATTGAATTTTATAAACAGATCGACCCAGCAATGCCTGCAATTATTAAAGGAGATTCTAATAGATTACGACAGATTTTGTTGAATTTATTACAAAATGCAATAAAATTTACAGAGCAGGGCGATATCACCCTGATTGCCAGACCTGTGGAAACAATGGATACCACAACCTGGTTACGTTTTCAGGTCCAAGATACTGGAATAGGTATTGATCCAGAACGCGTAAGCACAATGTTTGAGCCTTTTACCCAGGCAGACAGCACCACCACACGCAAATTTGGTGGTACAGGTCTTGGATTGGCCATCACCCAACAGCTTGTCGAAGCGATGAGTGGTGATATTGAAGTAGAGAGCCATCCCGGCGACGGGAGCCTGTTTTGTGTCACAATTCCCATGGAGTGTGTCGCAGATTCATCTATTGAAGAAAACGCTGAGAAAGAAACTTCTAACCATCTTGAAAATACAGTGGATTTTGAGCTATTAACTTTCACAACTTCGGTGCGTATTCTACTTGTGGAAGACGACCCCGTTAATCGTGAAGTAATGCGTGGCTATTTGGATCAGATCGGCTGTTCACTTGAGATGGCCGGTAATGGCCAGAAAGCACTTGAGAAACTGCATACCCAACATTTTGATCTGGTATTAATGGATTGCCAAATGCCCGTTATGGATGGCTTTACTGCCAGCCGTAAATGGAGACAGTTTGAGAACGAACATGGCTTAATACGTACGCCTGTGGTGGCTGTAACCGCTTTTGCTCTTCAGGGAGACAGAACACGCTGTCTTGAAGCCGGAATGGATGATTATCTCTCCAAGCCCGTTAACAGTACAGAACTGAGGGATGTACTGTTCCGTTGGTTACCAGTTGAAAAAAAATCCGATTCCGATCCTAATTCCACTATCTCATATAGTGAATCAGAAAGCAGTTTTCATGATTCTGATATTCCAAAGAAAAATGAGCCATCAATAGATGAGTCAACATTTCAACAGTTAAAATCTGAATTAGGCGCTGATGTGGTTGGTGAGGTTGTCCAACTCTTTATCGAAATGCTGCCTGACCGATTTACTGAGATGCGCACTGCTTATGATAGCCAAGCGCCTCAAAAAATTCATCAAATCGCTCATCCGTTGAAGAGTGCCAGCAAGCAGGTTGGTGCCTTCCGATTCTCGCAGATAGCCACCAAGTTGGATGCACTGACACGCAATGATATTATGGATGGTGTGCAGGATTTGATCACATCTTTAGAAGCAGAAAGCAACCTTATTATCAAAGAGTTATCTGCATTGACGCAGAATAAGGATTAGCTTTATTGCACAGCATTTCAAGTGCATAAAGCTTCCATTATTTTTACTCTTATGGAATGACGCAGTTGAAAAACGCTATTCGCTTTGATACCTGTTTCAACCGACACTTGCGTAACGCCTGACGCTCTTCAATATCGGCTCTATCCAGCAACTTTTTTATCAACTTTTTCAGGCATTTGATAAGGTGTGACATCATTTAGATGTAACGCACGTATCGCCTTATGGCCTGGCTTCCAGACAACAGGCCCTACATCCTCACCTCTAGCCAGATCCTGAATGAGCGTGAATGTGGCCTCACTGACAAGAATACCATTCACTTTGGCATGTGCTTCCATGGCCTGAGCAATATTCACCATCTCACCAATCAAGCCAAACTCTCTGCGATGTAGCTGTGTACCCATGTGTCCGAGAATGGCAAAACCGGAGTGAAGACCAATACGCACCTGATAGTCAAAGCCTACCTCATCGCCAAGCGCTTTCAAGGAACCCACAATATCCTGAGCAGCTGTAGCCGCACGGTGAGCACCGTCATCCTGCTGACTGAATGACGCAAAGATGGAATCGCCGATAATCTTATCAATGGTTGCATCAAACTGCCCCAGAATGCCCACTGTAGAGTCAAAGAAGGTATTCAGGATCTTGATCACTTTTGATGGCTCGAGACCGGCTGTCTGGTTGCCAAACCCTGATAGATCACAAAACAGTACGGTTCGAAACTGTTCTTCAGCAATACCAGTATGATCGGCATCTGGATCTAAAACCTGTTCAATAATCTCATCACTGAGATTATAGCGCCGCATTGATTCGCGTTCTTTTTCCTGGCGTGTTTTTGCCAACACACGTTCCACTTCTGCAATCATTCGTTCAGGGCTGAACGGCTTGGTGATACACGCCTCAATGCCAATTGAACTCATGCGTACCAGATCTGCTTTGGAATTCCGAGTTGTCGCAAAAATCACTGGAAGGTATTGATTGACCGAATCCTGTTGTTTGCGAATGCGTTTACAGAGTTGCAGACCATCCAGGTGAGGCATTTCATAATCAGTCACCAAGATATCGTAAGGCCGCTCAAGCAAGCGTACCAGAGCCACTGTTCCGTTATTGGCTTCATCCACCTGAAAGCCCTGCGCTTTCAGCGCATTGACTGACATAGAGCGGATTGTGTCGGAATCTTCCACCACCAGGATACGTTCACTACGCCCCTGCGTTTGGCTCATGTCAAGCAAGCGATGAATTCGTGACAGCACTTCGGGAAGGAAAAGGGGTTTGGTGATGTAATCATCCGCACCGGCATCAAACCCCTTTTTAATGGCATCTTCAGAGGCCAGAGAGGTGAGCAAAACGATGGGAATATCTTTTTCTGATGAGCGATTTACCGTCTTACAGAAGGTAAAGCCATCCATCACCGGCATTTCAACATCGGAGAGGATAAGGTCTACTTCATTTTGGTCCAATACTTCCAGAGCTTCTCGTCCATCCCATGCTTCAACAACGTTGTAGCCTGCATCACGCAGATAGACAGGAACCACGCTGTGGAACAGATCACTATCATCCACATAGAGAATGGTAACGCGAGAAACAAACAGCGATTCCAGAATACTTTCAACATCATGAGCTGAAAATGGCATGGTTAGAAAGCGGTCAGCCTTATGCTCAATAGCTTGCTTTCTGACCTTGGTATCAGAAGAAAGAAACACCACGCGCGTGCTTTTTAGCGCAGGTTCCGCTTTGATCTGATCGCACAGTTCCAACCCATTCGAGTCTTTTAAAATTGTGCGTAAAAAGATGACATCAGGATCTGATTTTACAATGCCTTCAAATAGATTTTCATCTGATGAGCCAAAAATTACCACCTCATACTCATCGGGATTGATGGCATATTTAATGATCGAATTGATCATCGGTGTGTCGGTGATCAACGCCACCTTGGTCATCGACTCACTCATTACTAAAACTCCGTCTTTCTAAAATTCATACCAACCCGGTTCAAAGATGGTTTACGTGAAAAACGCCCAGCGATAATCCCAGTACGTGGAAGAAGGCATTCTTACCTCCTGATACAAACGCGCACTGGCCTAAACATATGAAACTGACCAAATTAAAATATCATGGATGTCTTGGTGCTAGAAATCAAGAGATTCACGTGATTTTCACATCAATTTTAGAACCCTACAAAGCAAATCAGAGCGCGATTTGCGTTCAATTAGGCTATCCAGAAATAAAAAATACTTTATACTGGTGATAACAGGGGGATCTGTTGACACATCAAACATATCTAAATATCAGCTACTTATCTATTTTGTTGGGGTAATTCAACCATCACAATGGGATAAATAATTTCTCGAGTCACTCTTAAATATGAACGTAAACAGTAACCAAGGTTTTTCTGCCGGTGGTTGGCTCAGTTTTTTCCTGTCCGCTTTATCTGCACTCGTACTGATTGCAACGGGTTTTTATCTCACCGTCCTTGATTCAAGCGCTTCCTCTGACGTGACTGGTTGGTTGACGTTCATTGTCTGGATTGTTGCATTGGTTCTGACAGTAAACACACTTATTTCTCTGATTGCACTCAAACACACACATCTGAAAAGGAGTGTTGAAGTGCTGGACCGTCTGACCATGGGCGAGTATACCACCAGATTAGATCAATCAGAGAATGATCCGCTCTCTAAGGCTATCAACCAGCTTGCCACTCAATTGGAGCATAACATGCAGGTTTCGGGCCTTCATGGTGCCAGTATGACCGCATGTGCAACACAATTGATGGCGATCAAGGATATGGTTCTGTCGGATTCTCACCGTTCTCACGATATTGTTCAAACAGTTGATGGTGCAATCAATGGGTTGGGCGAAACGATTTCACAGGTAAAAAACGATATCGGACAGGCAACGGAAGATATGGAAATTCTTCACGCATCGGCAATTTTTGTTACAGAAAAAATTAGCACCATTGCCTCTGCTTCCGAACAGGCCAGCGCCAATATTACCGCTGTTGCCTCTGCCGCTGAAGAGATCACCGCAAACATGGGGGGTGTCAACGCCCATTTGGAAGAGGTCAATACCTCCGTAAACAATGTTGCTGACTCTATCGAATCCATGAACACCTCATTGTCTGATGTCCAAACACTGTGCGAAGCAGCCAGTCAAGAATCAGACCGGGCAAACAGACATGCCAAAGGCACTTACTCTGTGATGGATGCCCTGACACAATCTACAATAGATATTGGTAAATTATTGATTTTAATTGATGATATTTCAGAACAGACCCACCTTCTATCACTAAACGCATCCATCGAAGCCGCCGGTGCTGGAGAATATGGCCTTGGTTTTGCCGTTGTTGCTTCTGAAATCAATGATTTATCTCAACAAACAGCCGCAGCGGTTGAGACTATATCCAATAAGATTGGTGAAATTCAGTCCAATTCAACCCGTGTCACTGAAGTTGCTACCTTGATTGCTACCAGTATTGATAAGATCAATGAGACAAATCAAGAAATTACCCTTGAAATGAGTCAGCAGTCTTTGACTGTCAAAGAGGTATCCGATGCCATGACCAATGTGGTCCGGGCTTCCGCTGAAGTAACACGCAATAATCAAGAGGTTCGTACCGCCGCAGAGGATGTTGCGCGATCAATGCTTGAAGCTGCCGAAGGCACCACCGAAGTTGCACGCGCAACCGCAGAGTCTGTAATGGCTGCTCAAGAGGATGTTTCTCTTGCTGAAGAGACCAAGGCATTTGTAGAAAAGTTACTCTTTTCAATTGAAAAAACAGATGATAGTGCGCGCCTTATTAGAGAAAAGATGCATCAAGCTAGCCAAGTTGTTGACCAAGCACAAGGAACCGCACGCCATTTTCAACGACTTGAAAGCGTATTGCGTCGGATTAACGATACGACATTTGCTCATCAAATGGAGTTTAATTACAATACACTTAGATTTAATGTTAGGAAATTCAAAGAGTATCATCTTGAACTTCAAGGAAAACTTGAACAGACCATTCAAGGACGACTTGCTGTAGATTGTGCCAGTATGGAGAATCACGAACCATGTGGACTCAGAAAATGGGCAGAAAGAATTGGCCCTGAATTAGCGGAAACACCACAATTTCAACAGATGATATCCGTGCATGATACGCTGCATGAGGTGGCTATCACCTGCCAAAAAGCGATAGAAGCAGATAATAAAGAGCACGCTATAGAACAATCAGATCTCTATAATTCACTGAGAAACACTCTGTTTGATCTTCTTGATCAGACCTGCCTGAGACATATCAAGAAAGAGTCAAGACCTGTCATTGAATGGAGAGACACATTAAGTGTTCATGTTAATTCTCTGGATAATGATCATAAACAATTAATTAAAATGATAAATGATCTTCACTCTGCCATGAAAAATGGCTACAACAGAAAAGAGCTAGGAACAGTTATTCAGTCGTTTCAGGATCATTGCAACAACCATTTTGAACGGGAAGAACAACTGATGAAACGGCACCGTTTCCCACTTTATGAAGAACATAAAGAAGAACATGATAGCCTTATGAAAACATTGGATTCAATAAAGAGTCAGTTTGATTCTGGATATTTTGCAGTTGCCATTGATGCTCTGAGTTTTTCACGCCTTTGGCTCAATCAACATATTCTCGAATCAGACATGAAATATCGAGACTACTTTATAGAAAAGGGTATCGTAACCTAGGCCCTGTTGACATTCACCATCTTTCGCCCCCTGGCGGCGTTAAATCCGCCTCAAAATGCTCACGTACTACAAGTTCGCTCCGCTTTTTCGTTGGATTTGCCTTGCCAGGAACCGAAATCTGGCGAATATCAACACGCCCTAAGAATATTACTCTTTTCTTGGATCCATGGCATCTCTCAATGCCTCACCGATAAAGTTCAATAACAGCAACATCACCACCAACACGACAAAAGCAGATAAAGACAACCACCACGCCTCAATATTGGCTTTTCCTTGCCTGAGAAGCTCGCCCAAGCTGGGTGTAGAAGGAGGCACACCCAAACCCAAAAAATCCAGGCTCGTCAAAGCCAAAATAGCTCCAGAGATCCGAAATGGTAGAAAGGTGATGACCGGTGTCATGGCGTTGGGCAGTAGATGACGAAACATGATATCCCGATCCCGCACTCCCATGGCGCGCGCCGCTTTCACATAGACCAAACCTCGGGCGCGAAGAAACTCCGCGCGCACATAGTCCGACAACCCCATCCAACCAAACAGCGACAATAAAATAATCAACAATCCAATACTGGGATTGAATATACCGGCAAAAATAATGAGCAGATAGAGTTCGGGCATACTGCCCCAAACCTCAATAAAACGCTGAAAAAACAGATCAACACGCCCGCCAAAATATCCTTGTATCGCACCAGCTATCACACCAAGAACCACACCAATTGCCGTCAAACCCATGGCAAACAATACAGAAAGGCGAAAACCGTAAATCAAACGGGCCAACACATCCCGGCCTCGATCATCAGTGCCTAACAGGTTATCCCACGCAGGTGGTGCAGGTGCTGGCTTGGTCAATTCAGTATTAATTGTACCGTAGCTATAAGGATTCGGCGGAAAGACAACCCAGTTACCAGCACCATTTAGAATCTCTGAGACGTAAGGGTCCCGGTAGTCGGTTTCCGTTTCAAAATCGCCACCAAATGTGGTTTCCGGGTAGCTATGGAGCAATGGCATATAGAGCGCACCGTTATAGCTCACAAGCAACGGTTTATCGTTGGAAATCACCTCAGCGACTAATGAGAACAAAAATAGCGCAAGAAATAGCCAAAGAGAGAAGTAGCCACGCCGATGCATCTTGAATCGACGCCAACGCCGTTTGGTGATCACAGAGAATTGAAACAAGTCCCGCACTCCATATAGAGGGTAGAGGAAGCGTGTTATGTCAAAAAATCGGCATATATCGACAAATTATTCGACCAATAATTCAGACAAATTTGTCAAATGAACCTCTGTTCATTCTAGGTTGGATTACTTAGTTATCTGAATGATTTTTAACTATTTTTAAATAAATAACAACAAAATAATGTCCGACAAATAATCAGTTGGCCCGAAGTATGCTTATGTACTGGCAAGACTTACAAAACAAACTTAACAGGACGTTAAATCTGTCACTCAGGAGAAACCAAAATGCCCGAACAGAATATGCCCCTCAGTCACATTGCCGCCATCACTCCCGCAGAGCGTGAAGCCTTGCGTCAAGAGATCTCACGTGCATTTGGCGTTGACCTTCCGCCAACGGAACGTAAAAATCATGAGTCACGAAAATCACTCTCTTTGAGTACCGCACTGACTCAAGAGGAAGTGGGCCGTTTCCTTAAAATCGTCCAACAGCCTCTGTAATCGTTTCGAGGGCATGATCGGACTGTCAGTTATCTGACCATCTGAATCTCCTAATATTGAGACAGATTACATGAATGCCTCTATGGCAGTTTTATGACGGAGATGTAGTCACACGGATGCGGCTACATCTCCTGATATTAAATCGTCTTGAAACTGAAGCGCATAGAGTTTGGCATAAAGCCCATCCCGCTGCAATAATGCCTCGTGTGTTCCAATCTCTTCAATTTTGCCATTCGATAGCACAACGATTCGGTCAGCTTCACGAATTGTACTCAATCGATGGGCGATAATGAGCGCCGTACGACCTTTCAACAGCACCTGTAGCGCCTCTTGAATTAAGCGTTCACTCACGGTATCCACTGAACTGGTTGCTTCATCCATGACCAGAATTCTTGGTTGTGAAGCCAGTACACGCGCAAATCCAAGCAACTGCCTTTGACCGGTTGAAAAATTGTAACCGCGTTGCTCAACTTTGGCATCCAGTTGATCAGGTAGTCCTTTAATAAATGGCCACGCTTGCGCCTGTTTCAACATGTTTTTCATCTGTTCACGAGACATTTCTGAGTCACCCAAGCTAAGATTTTCGGCGACACTTCCGGTAAACAAAAAAGTCTCTTGTTGAATCATGCCAACTGAACGACGCACTTCTGATAGGGGCTGGGTTCGAATATCCTGTCCATCAATCAATACGCGTCCCTGCACGGGATCGTAGGTACGGTTGAGCAGTTTGATCAAACTGGTTTTTCCTGTGCCGGTTGGTCCAACAACCGCGATCCGCTCTCCTGGTTCAATTTCAAGATTAATCTCTTTTAAAACATCGCCTTTTCCATAGTTAAATGATATGTTTTCAAATTTAATGCTTGGTGGAGTTTGATTTGAAATTGTTTTATCACCAATAAAATCTGATCTATTCAGCTTCGGTTTTTGATCAATCAGTGAAAATATCCGCTCTAACGCGGTCATAGCCGCCTGCATTGTAGTGAATTTCGATGAAAGGTCTCTTATAGGATTGAAAAGACGGCGAATATAGTCAATAAATGCGATCAGCGTACCTAATGTAACCGGATCAGACTCCTGAAGGGATGCACCATACCAGAACAAGAGCGCCAACACCGCTGTTGACGTGGTTTCCACAAAGCTGAACTGAACTGTTTCAAGGAAAGTACTACCAACGGTTGAATGATAGTATCGGCTATTGATTGCGTCAAAAGCCTGATGATTATGTTTTTGTCTATTGAAAAGCCTTACGACATCAATACCTTCCAACTCCTCTGTCATCATGCTGGACATATCCGCCTGCATCACACGGGCTTTTTTCTGTGCTTTGCGCACGCGACTGGTGATCATCACTGTGGCAACCACAATAAACGGCATGGTAGCCAGCGTGATCAATGATAGGTGCATTGAAAGAGCAAACATACTCACCGCCACACCAATCAATAATAAAATGTCTCCGACCAGATTGATCAAACCCGCGCTGATCATCTGATTGACAGACTCTGTATCATTGGTGAGACGATTGGTGAGACGACCACTGGTATTTGTATGAAAAAACGAAGTATCTTGATTGACAACATGACTAAAAAGATCCCGCCTGAGATCGCGAACAATCCGTTGCCCCAAAATATTATGCAGCAGAGTCTGTACGTAACTCACGGCCAGTTGCAAGACAACCAATGCACCATAGCCCAGGATGACAATAATAAATCCATCCATATCACCGGTAGATATATGATTATCCACTGAAAATCGGATCATTAGCGGTTGCGTCAATTGGGTAAATGCAGCCAGTGGCAACAGACAAAAGGCAACCACTATCCATCTGGAATAGGGACGTGCGTAACTGAAGAACCGTTTTAGAATCAATAGATCAACGAATTTTCCATAGCGTGTTTCATCGCTTATACCGGGTGCGGGCGCATTCATTGAACACCTGCCAGTGCCTGTTTACGGCTCATCTGTTTATAGAGGTTTTTATATAGTTCACTTTGTTTTAAAAGAGTTTCATGGTCTCCTTGTGCAACAAGACGACCTTGATCCAGTACAAAAATGATATCCGCTGCCAACAGCGCGTTGATTCGATGACACACCATCACCATGGTGTGCTTTCGATCAGAATCATGAAGTGCTTTTAGAATCGACTGCTCAGTAGCCAGATCCACACTGGAAAAGACATCATCCAACAACAGGATATCCGGCTCCATAATCCACGCCCGTGCCAAAGCTGCCCGCTGTCTCTGTCCGCCAGAAAGGGTAATGCCGCGTTCACCGACCAGCGTATCAAGTCCATCGGGAAACGAGGCTGCTTCACGATCCAGCGCAGTCAATTTGAGATAGCGCCATATGGTTTTATCATCCATATCAGGGCAGCCAAAGCGTATATTGTCTCGTACCGGAATGGAAAAGAGTTGATTTTCCTGAGGAGCCAATGCCATACAACGCCTTAAACGCGCTTGAGGAATATCTTCAATGGCTTCTTTGTTGATAAAAATGGATTTCTCCGGTGCTTTCTCAATCCGTGCCAGCAGATGAAGCAGTGTAGATTTGCCAGATCCAATCGGTCCAACCAATCCAACAAAGGCATCAGCTGGAATATCCAGAGAGATATCATCCAATATTTTTACTTTATCTTTTAGTTTAGCATCATCATGATAAAAGCTTAAATTTCTTATTGAAATATCATAACATCCTGATTTTTTTTCATGGCTGTTTTCCTGCCTTGAATCAACATCCAACACGTCAGATCCATTGAGCACCAGCACATCTTGTAAACGACTCAAGGCCGCCAATCCTCGTTGCAATACAGCCAAGATCCAACCAAAACCCACTGTCGGCCAGATTAACATGGTCAAATAGCCTGTAAACGCAACGAAATCACCAAGGGTCAATCTGCCTTCCGCAACCAAACCACCGCCATAGGCCAAGATGATCCAACTGCCCAGACCACCAGCCAAACCCATTAGAGGTGCAAACAGTCCATGCAGCCGCGCATGATTTAGATTGGCCAGGTAATGCGCTTCGGATTCATCATAAAACCGGGCTTTCCAGCGGGATTCGGCGGCATGGGCCTGAATGACTGTCATGCCTGAGATGGATTCCTGGATAAATGAAGAGAGCTGACCAAATTGATCAGCCATGCGCCGACTCAATCCGTAGAGGCGCCGCGTCAGCAGTCGAGCGACATAGATGGTCAACGGCAACGGAGCCAGAGCCAACAGGGCTAACTGAAGATCCATGGCCACCATCACAGGAATGGTTACGGCATAGGCGAGGGTGGTGTTGGCAACCAGTAGAAATCCAGGGCCGATAAACATCCGAATAGCGATCATATCGCCGATACCACGGGAAACGAGATCACCGGTGCGCCATTTGTTGAGTTGATTTCTCTCCAGGGTCAACAGTTTTTCATGATACTGATTGCGTAGGGCGTACTCGATTTTTCGACCGATACGAAAGATCCAAAATCGGCTTCCAACCCGTAATACGGCATGTACCAGAGTGATGCCCAACAGCGCCAAGGCCATCTCACGGACGCGCGTGGATTCACCGTTGGCCAAAGCATCAGTTGCCAGTTTCATGGTATAGGGAATGGCTGCTGCGGCACCGTTGCCCAGAGCAAGCAAAATAAAACCGGTCAGGAATCCAAGCGCATGGTGTCGATAATGTTCACGTAGAGGTGCAAGACGCTCACGCCCTGATTTTATGGGCTTTCGGCCCTTTAGTTCCGATTCTTTTGCAGTATCGGTTGTTGATTTCATTGATTCATGGCCAAGTTTGGGTATCATCAAGATCAAATAGTATTATTCTGGGTGTGGGACGCATCCTGTTCAACACTCTTCAAACTGGACCTCAATCCACTGTTTGTCCATGTCCTGAAATCAGGATCATCCATGGTATGGACAGGTATGTTTGAATGGAAATAGGCCTCTGTCAACGGAGCGGTATTAGCATGGGCAGCTTTGTAACGCTGGCACCATATCACATCCTCAAACCCTGTTTTGCCTTGGCAATCGTTTGGGCGGTTATGTTTTCCATACCGTCATCGGTTCAAGCGGGTGATATTGTGGACCGATATCCCTGGATGGGAGATTGGGTAACGAAAGATCATCTTGATCGCCAGTGGTTGAATCATTTATTCAAGGATATGAAGCCGTATAAAAAGGTGATCCGCTTGATGAACCACCAAGCGGAAGCCAAGCCTTACCATGAATACCGCAATTTATTCATCACTGACCGGATCATCAAAACCGGACGCTCGCTTCGTCAAAAGCATGATGCACTGTTGGAACACATCAGTAAGCGGTTTGGTGTACCTAAAGCCATTCCGATAGCTCTGTGGGGCATTGAGAGCCGTTATGGCACCAATCTAGGCAGTTATCCGGTCCTGCAAACACTGTTTACCTTGTCTACAAATTATCCGCGCCGAGAAACTTTTTTTCGCCAGCAACTAAGGGAATTTTTGTTGCTGTGTAAGGAGGAGGGATGGGAGCCATCAAGCCGAAAGGGCTCCTATGCGGGCGCTATGGGACAGGTTCAGATGATTCCAGGCACCATGCGAGTCAATGCGATTGATTTTGATGGCAATGGCAAGCGGGAAGTGTTCAGCAATCCGGTTGATGTATTGGCATCCATTGCCAATTTTCTCAAGCGCCATGGTTGGCACGCCGGCGCACCACTGGCAGCAATACCGCAAAATACCAAGGCTGAACTGGCCAAATTGGCCCAAAAACGCATCAAAAAGATGTCAACATGGCGTGCTTTGCGTGAAAAAGGGGTTCGATTGCCTGAAGGGATGTCACTACCACGGGATGATGAACCGGCTGCAATTATCAAGTTAACTGAGAAACGCGGTACAACCTATCATCTGGTTTTTGGCAATTTTCGGGTGATTACCCGTTGGAACAATTCACTGCGTTTTGCCATGGTTGCTCATGAACTGGCCAATGAGGTTGATTCAACACCATGATGGGTCAGCAACAGAGCAATACTTTTGGGCAATTGAAGGGTGTGTGCTTTCTAATTGCGCCTATTGTGGTACTGTTGCTGTTGTCAGGGTGTTCAGTGCGGCCAAACAAAGTCCCTTTGGATACTTCTTACAAGCACTATACCCAACTGCCTAAACTGTCTGATCGTTCTTTTGTTGACCGTAAGACACGACCGTATACCATTGATGGCATAACCTATTATCCGATTAAGAACGAATACGGCTATTCAGAAGAAGGAATTGCCTCCTGGTATGGCGCTAAATTTCATAATCGTCCTACCGCTATTGGTGAGCGGTTTGACATGTTTGACTTTTCTGCCGCACATACCCGGCTACCTCTGCCCTGTTTGGTACGTGTAACCAATTTGGAAAATGGTCGTTCCATGATCATACGTGTCAATGATCGCGGGCCTTTTGTAAAGAATAGGCTCATTGATCTATCCTATTCAGCGGCCAGACACCTTGGTTACGATACTCAAGGAACAGCCTCTGTTCGGGTTGAGGTGGTTGACCCGGCACTCTACACTCAGGATCTTCTGCCAGATAGTTTACGGCAACAATATGTGAGTGCCCATGCTGCGGATCGATATAAGACACCTGTTCCAACCCGTCAGAAGCCCAGGAAAACGTGGAAACCAAATGCTATTTCAAAACAATCTGATAAAAATACACTGTCATCGGTTGCGGGTTTTGGGCAAAGGTTTTACGTTCAAGTAGCTTCCTTTAAAAATTTTGTAAATGCTGAACGGCTGGTTAAACGCCTCAAAGACGTTGGTTCAGCACGTATTCAGAATATCATGGTCAAAGAGCGTCAGTTTTATCGAGTCAGTATTGGCCCGTATACAGACCGTTCCCAAGCGGGCGGCGTTGTAAAGGCATTGGCGCAAATGGGCCTTGGAGAGAAACAGATTATTGCGGAGTGATTAACTCAATTATGGTAATGCCTCTTCCAACCTTACGATTGTCGATCATTTTTCTATTAGTGGTCCTGTTTGCGCCATTAACATCAACCAGTCATGCGGATAATCTGCCCTTCAGAGTAAGTAGTAGTGCCGCTGTACTGGGTGATATTGATTCTGGGGCAATTCTCTACTCTCATGACGCGGAAACACGTCGTCCACCAGCATCCTTGACCAAGGTAATGACCCTGTTCAACATCTACGAGGCGTTGGAGAAGGGTGACTTGGACCTGGAGACCAAACTGCCAGTAAGTGAAAAAGCGTGGCGCATGGGTGGTTCGAAGACCTTTGTGCGCGTTGGCGATATGGTACGGGTTGAGGATTTGATCCGTGGTATTGCTGTTCAGAGTGGTAATGATGCCTGTATCGTGGTTGCCGAACATCTTGGCGGTACTGAAAAAGGCTTTGCTGATTTGATGAATACCAAGGCGCGTGAGTTGGGTATGTATAACTCCCATTTCATGAATGCCTCCGGTCTGCCTGACGATGACCACTATTCCACAGCCTATGATATATTTCGTCTGGCACGTACAGTGATCGCACGGTTTCCTCAATTTGGTCATTATACACGTGAAAAACAGTATACTTACAATGGCATCCGCCAATACAATCGAAACAAACTACTTTGGCGTGATCCTTCGATCACCGGTCTTAAAACCGGTCATACCCGTGCAGCGGGTTACTGTTTGATAGCCACCAATGACCATGAAGGTCAGCGGATGTCTGCGGTGATCATGGGTGCCAGTAGCAGCAAAGTACGTGAGGAAGAGGCACTACGCCTGCTGCGTTATGGAAACCGTATGTATGAGACGCTGCATCTCTATTCAGGCAATACGCCTATCAAGGAATTTCGAGTTTGGAAAGGCAATAAAGAGAACATAACCGGTATGATTCGGGAAGATCTCCTTGTCACCATTCCACGAAAGGAAAGAAGCAACTTGGAAGTTGGACTCTCCTACAAAGACCCTTTGATCGCACCTATTGCACCGGGTGATCAAATTGGCACTCTGGTCGTGAAAATTGGAGATAAAGAGGTGGTGAGCCGTCCGGTTATTGCCAACAGCGGTATTGATCAGGCAGGATTTGTTGGTTCATTCATTGATAGCGCACGTTTGCGAATGGGTTGGTAGTTCTTAGAGCTTGTTTGATAACGAGAATAACCTCTTGTAACAGCAAAAAAAGCGTATCCTTGTCACACAGGATATTGGTTCCTCAACAACGGAGTTTGGCATGCTATTGGACGTTGGTAGTACTATCCCTGACCTGACCCTGCCTGACCAGACAGGTGAGCAGAAGCGTTTACTCGATCTATTGGGAGAAAAGGGCGCTGTTTTTTACTTCTACCCTAAAGATAGTACGCCTGGATGCACTACCGAAGGACGTGATTTTCAATCTTTATTGAATGATTTCAATAAGGAAGGATTTACAGTTATCGGCATCTCCAAGGACTCGGTAAAACGCCATGCCAATTTTTGTGAAAAGCAGGGCTTTTCCTTTAGTCTGATCTCTGATACCGATGGCGAAATGTGTGAAGCTTTTGGTGTCTGGCAGGAAAAGAAAAACTATGGCAAAACCTATATGGGCATTGTGCGAAGCACGTTCATTGTGAACGCTCAAGGAACTGTTTGCCATGTCTTTGCCAAAGTCCGTGTTAAAGAACATGCTCAAAAAGTGTTGGAAAACATTCGTTCAGGGATATGTTAAACGGAATATTTGCATGCCATATCAATCGAGTAACGATGGCTATGTTCATTGTATGGAATGCGGCTTTTTTCGATTCATGATTCTTTATTATTGAAGTGCTTTATTCGAGTACGGCTGCTATGGGCAAAAAAAGTAGAAAAAATCGTAAAAGAGCGCAAGACAAGGCAGCTAGCCAGCGTCGAAAGTCTGAAAAAAAACTGCGTAAACTAAAGAAAAAAGAGACGCGAAATATCAGCGACTCTCTGGAGTTGGGTGAAATCAGTCTGAAACAGAGTTTGGGAGACCTGCAGATGGATGATTTGCAATCCGAGACAGCTAAAGGTGAGGGCAATAAAGCTGGAAACGGTGATGAGCCATCCATGGAAGAGATTCTTCTTTCACTGGATTCCGTTCTCAATGCAGGCCAAGAACCAACTGATGCCTCACCAAAAACTGTCACTTTGATCAGTGATGAAGCAGCAGATGGTGTGGATGAGGATTCTGCTCTGGGCAATCTGCCCAGTGACCCCGATCTCACTGCGCCTGGTCCTGAAGAAACACCCGTTGCACCCGGCTCCGATATTATCGAAGCACTCAGTACTGACGATCTCCTTGATCCCAACGCCGAAGAATCATCCTCAATTGAAGAAGATCAATATAGTGTAGATCTGGAAGATCAAGCCGGATTGACTGCGGTTGTAGAAAAAAGTCTTCTGGAAGATCCGATTCAAACGCCCATCACCTCGGAAGGTTCCGCTGATCCTGGCGCGAATTTTGATGAAAAAGACCTGCTCAAACATATTGCTCCACAAGAAGAAGCCTCTGATCCACTGGCTGATGCTGTGGTGGCAGAGTCGATTCCAAGCAGTTTGGATTTAGGTCTTGATGCGGAGCAGAGTAGCCAATCCATTCCAAAAGTGGCCGTTAATGAGGGCTCTTCGGCTGAATTAGGTAATGTTGGCGTAGAAGATGCGCTTGAAGGACTGTTAGATGCAGAAACAGAGTCTGAAGACGCGCCTCTGGATCTTGCTGATGCAGAACCCTTGGAAGACGAAGCAGAGCCAAGTGAAGCAGATACTACGGTCCTAGATCTGACCGAAGCTGAGATCGTAGAAGATGATGAAGAGACCGAACAGAGCACCGACGATCCGTTGGATCTTGCTGATGCTGAACCGCTGGAAGCAGAAGAGATTCCTGGAACACCCGAAACACTTGCACCTGAACCGCTAGACCTAACCGAAGCTGAAGTTGTGGAACCAGAAGAATCGGAAGAGACTCTGGATCTTGCTGACGTTGAAGCATTAGAAATTCCAGAAGAACCGGTTGCTGAAGTCGCTGAAGAGGCACTGGATCTTGCTGATATTGATGCCTTGGTAGATGAAGACGAGGAAGAGATTCCCGAGGAGCCGGTTGCTGAAGTCGCTGAAGAGGCGTTGGATC
>JADFWU010000005.1:0-64008 GCA_015234045.1 Magnetococcales bacterium | reverse complement strand
GCCTTGGTAGATGAAGACGAGGAAGAGATTCCCGAGGAGCCGGTTGCTGAAGTCGCTGAAGAGGCGTTGGATCTTGCTAATGTTGATGCCTTGCTAGATGAAGATGAAACCTCCGAAGATCCAAGCACTGATCTTAACTCTGAAGAAAATATCGAAGCACTTGATTCAGACGAAATTGATGATTTATTGGATGATGATGAAGAGAGTCCAGTTGAAGTTGATGAACCGGTTGAGAGCGAAGCAATTGATAATGCATTGGATGATGTGTTAGAGGCTGACCCTGAACCATTAGATCTTGCTGGTGATGAAGATGATTCGGAAATCCTCACTCCTGTAGAAGCTGATTTTGAGCCGTGGCAGGACGAAGACGATAGCACGGATTCTAAAGCAACTGATGAACTCTCTCTCGCACCGGATGCTGGTTCGGATTCATTCTCTTCCTGGGATGATGACACGCAAAACGCTGAAGAAAAAGAAATAATTTCTGAATCTTCTCCTGAATCCGAAGCTGAAATTGAAGCAGTTCCAGAGCCTGAGATCGAAGTTGAAGCGGCTACTGAACCTGAAGTTGAAGCCGCTCCTGAGCCTGAGCCAGACGTTGAAGCGGCTCCTGAACCTGAGCCCGAAGTTGAAGCCGCTACTGAACCTGAAGTTGAAGCCGCTCCTGAGCCTGAGCCCGAAGTTGAAGCGGCTCCTGAACCTGAACCTGAACCTGAAGCGGCTCCTGAACCTGAACCTGAAGTTGAAGCGGCTACTGAGCCTGAGCCCGAAGTTGAAGCCGCTACTGAACCTGAAGTTGAAGCCGCTCCTGAGCCTGAGCCCGAAGTTGAAGCGACTCCTGAACCTGAAGTTGAAGCGGCTCCTGAACCTGAGCCAGAAGTTGAAGCCGCTACTGAACCTGAAGTTGAAGCCGCTCCTGAGCCTGAAGTTGAAGCCGCTCCTGAGCCTGAATTTGAAGCCGCTCCTGAGCCTGAGCCAGACGTTGAAACGACCCCTGAAGCTGAAGTTGAGGTTGAAGCGGTTACTGAGCCTGAGCCCGAAGTTGAAGCCGTTTGTGAACCTGAGTCAGAAGTTGAATCAGCTCCTGAGGCCGAATTGGAAGAAGTCATTGAAACCTCTTCTGATCCAGATATGACAGAAGCTCTGAGTGAAGCAGAATCAATAGCACTCGTGGAAGAATCCGAAGAAGAGGGCGTTGAAGCAAATTCTGTTTCTGAATCTGTAGTTGATGATATTTTGGAAGAAAATGAAGAAACCACTCCAGAATCTGATCCAACCGCCGATGAGTCTTTAGAAGAGGCTGTTGATGAGATCATGAGTGAAGAGGATCTCTTGGAAGCAGCTGTCCAATCACTGAATGCTGATGAAGATGAAGTAGAAGCCGATTCCGAATCTGTGACAGAAGAGACTGCCCAGGAAGACGAGGTCAGTAAAGAAGCACCTGTAGAATCTCAGCCTGAAACTGAGGCTGCGGAAGAGGCCAGGGAGGCCCAACCCGAGGTTGCTGAAGCCACTGACGAACCCCTATCAGAATCTGAACCGGAAACCACAGAGGTTGAGGCCGCAGAGTCTGATGTCAACGAAATCGAGGCCGCCATGGAAGACGAAACACCCTCGAATGAGACAAATGCAGATGTAACAGAATCTACTGAACAACCGGCACCTGAACCTGAAGCCGCTGAAGCGCCTGAACCTGAAACCGCTGAAGCACCTGAACCTGAAACCGCCGAAGTGTCTGAACCTGAGGAAACCGACGGTAAACCCGATATCCTCACGGTATTGACCACGGATCAGGTTAAAGCGCTATTTGGCGACAAGATCGAAGCCATGGCCCGTAAAGCGGCTGAAGAGTTGGCGCGTAAGATGCTCCCAGAAATGCTGGAAAAGGCCGTTGCAGAAGAGCTTGCCCGCATCAAGACTGATTAATCGACCGATAATGGATACAACGCCCTGCCTTTTCCTGAAGGCGGGGCGTTTGTCGTTTCTGGCCTGACCTTGCATTTTCTACCTGCAATTTGGTACAACTCCGAGCAACTTTCTAACGTTTAAGGCGCTATTTATAGCCCTTGTTAATATATTCTTTACACTGAGAGCTGCACATGCTCTGAGCTATCCCAACAATTGACGGTACTGCTTTATGTCCGAACCATCTTTGCCCAAAACTTACGACTCAGCCAGTGTAGAACAGCGCTGGTATAAAAAATGGGAGGAGAGCGGTTACTTCGCCCCTTCTGGTGATGCTTCTGCACCGTCCTATTGCATCATGATTCCACCGCCAAACGTGACCGGAAGCCTGCACATGGGGCACGCTTTCCAAGATACCATTATGGACGCGTTGATTCGTTTTCATCGCATGAAAGGGGATAACACCCTTTGGCAGACCGGTACTGACCATGCGGGCATAGCAACCCAAATGGTGGTCGAGCGACAACTGGAGCGGGAAGGAAAAAGTCGGCATGACCTGGGCCGTGATGCCTTTATTGAACGAATCTGGAAATGGCGTAATACCTCTGGTGGTACCATTGTCAATCAATTGCGTCGGTTGGGTGCCTCCTGCGACTGGTCCCGCGAAGCGTTTACCATGGATGAGCACCTCTCCACCGCTGTGCGTGAAGTGTTTGTTAAACTCCATGAAGAGGGATTGATCTATCGTGGGAAGCGGCTGGTAAACTGGGACCCAGTATTACACACCGCAGTATCCGATCTTGAAGTACTCTCCGAAGAAGAGCAGGGCCACTTCTGGCACATGCGCTATCCATTGGCAGACGGCTCTGGACACCTGATTGTTGCTACAACCCGCCCGGAAACAATGCTCGGTGATACAGCTGTTGCGGTCCACCCTGATGATGAGCGGTATCAAAAATTGATTGGTCAGATGGTCAAACTACCGCTGACTGACCGCGAAATTCCCATCATTGCCGATGACTATGTTGATCCTGAGTTTGGCACCGGTTGTGTAAAAATCACACCCGCCCATGATTTCAATGACTATGAAGTGGGCAAGCGACATGATCTGGAAATCATCAATGTCCTAACCATTGATGCCAAAATGAATGAGGTCTGTCCTGAAGCATACCGGGATCTGGACCGTTATGATGCCCGTAAAAAAATCGTTGCCGATCTCGAGCAACAGGGTCTCATGGAGAAGATCGAACCCCACACCATGATGGTACCACGCGGGGATCGCTCAAAAACGGTTATTGAACCTTTTCTGACTGATCAATGGTTTGTAAAAGCGGAAACCCTTGCTGAAGAAGCTATTCGGGTTGTTGAGGATGGCCGTATTCGTTTTGTACCGGAAAACTGGTCCAAAACCTACTTCGAGTGGATGCGCAATATTCAAGACTGGTGCATATCCCGTCAAATCTGGTGGGGACATCGGATTCCCGCTTGGTATGGTCCAGATGGAACACCTTTTGTTGCCCATAGTGAAGCGGAAGCCATGCAGGCAGCCACTGAACATTATGGCAAAGAAGTCACGCTAAATCAGGATGAAGATGTACTGGATACTTGGTTCTCTTCAGCATTGTGGCCGTTTTCAACCTTGGGTTGGCCCGAACAGACCAACGAATTGCAACAGCACTATCCCACTAATGTTTTGGTAACTGGCTTTGATATCATTTTCTTCTGGGTTGCCCGAATGATCATGATGGGTACGAAGTTTACCGATATGGTGCCCTTTCACACGGTCTATATCCATGGATTGATCCTGGATGGTGAAGGCAACAAAATGAGTAAATCCAAGGGTAACGTGCTTGACCCTCTGGACCTCATTGATGGCATTGAGTTGGAGCCTCTGGTAAAAAAACGTACCCAGGATATGATGCAAGCCCACCTGGCGGAAAAAGTCGCCAAGGCGACTCGCAAGGAGTTTCCAAACGGAATTCCCGCGTTCGGAACCGATGCATTGCGTTTCACCATGGCCAGTCTTGCCACCCAAGGACGGGATATTAAATTTTCTCTGGGCCGTATCGAAGGCTATCGTAACTTCTGCAATAAATTGTGGAACGCCACGCGTTTCGTATTGATGAATGTGGAAGATCACGACCTCACCACTCAGTCGATCAAACCAGAGAATGGATTTGCCGAACGCTGGATACGCTCACAACTTCAACGTGTGATCACCCAGGTTGGCAACGCCATTGATGAGTATCGTCTCAATGATGCGGCAAACAGCATCTATCAATTTCTTTGGGGCAGTTATTGTGACTGGTATTTGGAACTGGTCAAAACCACACTCTATGATGAGAACGCCACCGCTGAAAAGCAATTAGCGGCTCGATTGACTTTGGTAGATGTGCTGGATACATCATTGCGACTTCTACACCCTCTGATGCCGTATATCACCGAAGAGTTATGGCAAAAAGTGGCACCTCTGACCGGTGATAAAGGCCCCTCCATCATGTTGGCCAATTGGCCCACTGTGGATGAAGCGCTGATTGATGAAACCGCTGATAAAGAAATGAACTGGGTGATGGATTTTGTCACGGCCGTTCGTAATATTCGTGGTGAAATGGGCATTCCACCGGGCAAGCGGTTGAAGACCATCGTTCAAGGTGAAACCGTGGCCATCAATCGTCTGAGGGACCACAATGATTTCATCGTCAATCTGGCACGGTTGAGCGAATGGGAAGAGGCGGGAACCACTGAGCCAGAAGGCAGTGCCACTGCCGTTATCGATCAAATGACGCTTTTTATTCCACTAAAAGGGCTGGTTGATCTGGATGCAGAAGCGGTTCGACTGGAAAAAAGTTTGAAAAAGCTTGATAATGAACTTGGACGTGTTATCAAAAAGCTGGCAAACCCTAACTTTGTTTCGAGAGCCAAACCAGAAGTGGTTGAAAAAGAACGTAATAAAGAGCATGAATTAAAAGAAAAACAGAACGGACTGACCGAAGCATTGACACGTATTCAGGCATTGCGAGGCTAGTGATATGATTCCCATGTGGTCTGATATAGTAAAAACAGCGCTGAATGAAGATATCGGTCGCGGCGATGTAACTACCAACACGCTCATTCCTGCTGGCAGTGAGATCGAAGCCGTGGTAATCGCCAAAGAGGATATGGTTGTTTGCGGCATTCCGATGATGGCGGAAGTGTTTCGTCAACTGGATAAGCGCGTGCGCATGTTACCAGAGGCACCGGATGGAACAGGTGTGCGCGCCGGCAATACCATTTGCACCTTGCGTGGTCCGGGACGGGCAATTCTGACCGGCGAGCGTGTGGCGTTGAATTTTTTGCAAAACCTTTCAGCCATTGCCACCCTTACCCGTCAATACGTTGAGCAAGTCGCCGGCTCGCAGACCAAAGTGGTAGATACGCGTAAAACCACGCCCGGTTTGCGTCTGTTACAGAAATATGCGGTTCGGGTTGGTGGTGGCCATAATCACCGGATGGGCTTGGATGACGGTGTTTTGATCAAAGAGAACCACATTGCCATCGCAGGTGGTATCACCGAAGCAATCAACCAAGTACGTGAAGCAACCTGCCACCTTCAGCAGATTGAGGTGGAGTGTGAGACATTGGAACAGGTCTCTGAAGCAATTGACGCAGGCACTCAGATTATTCTGTTGGATAATATGACCTTAAAGCAGATTGAAAAAGCTGTCCAACTGGTTGATGGTCGGGCTATTCTCGAAGCCAGTGGTAATGTCATGCTATCCACTGTGCGTGAAATTGCCTCTACTGGTGTAAACCTGATCTCTGTTGGTGCGTTGACTCACAGTGCGGGTAGTAAAGATGTTTCCTTGCGCATTATTGGAGACAAGAGCTTGAAAAAATAGCTAGAATATAGCTAAGTAATGATTAATAGTGTGGCATACACGTTCCTCTATTACAGGCGATCTGAGATAACACTATGGTCCAGCCAACACGGCATCTGAAGCGCATTGAACTGGCGTTTCCAGGAATCTGGCGGGATCTAGACGCGATTTATCTGGCGAAAAGCTGGCCAAACTGGTGTTATGTGCCTATTCAGCGTATTGCCCGATATTTGGCAAAAAAGGGTCTGGATAGTCGTCTTGATTTGTCCGCTCAGATTGCAGCACTTTCGGCTTGGCGCAGCACCCAAGGTGTTTACCGTTTTCATCCACAACTGCTCCGCGCCATATTACGCACACCAGTTCGCGGTCGTCTGCCAATCAAGTTACTGTTTCTTCTGCCTGAATGGTGTGTCTATCTCTCTTTACCGCGCTGTATCTCCATATTTGGTCATCAACTCATCGGTTTTTTTGCTCATCTTGATATTGATGACACGCTAAAACATCGAGAACTGCGTCTGCTTCTGGAAAATAGTGAAGGAGACTTGATACCGATACCAATCATTCTGGCCAATGATGGTTTGGAGTCTTCAATCCGCAAAACCATTCAGAAACTCTCAACAAAACGGGCTTACCTTATTCAAAATGAACCCGGCGGCCTTCCTGCCGTGCAGATCAAGCTGGGATCTCTCATCTCTGCTGTGCTTTATTTAATTGCGGAAAATCGTGAATTAATCATGAAAGGCGCTGATCCAGAGACTCCTTATTCTATCCTGCCTAAACGGTCTTCTGAACGGGAAATAAAAAAAGGACCACGTTTTTTCCCGCCTGAAAATCCAGTTGAGTGGCATCTTGGCCAACGATTTGGCACACTGATGAACAAAGCGCAACAGTGTGATTCAAAAGCCGCTTTACTCGCGTTACAGAAAGAATTTAACGCTGTTGATTCAGGAAGTTATATTCCACCAATCCACCCTGCCACTTGGCAACTGTTCTGGGTTGCACATGAATCCCATAAAACAATGAAAAGACCAGCAATAAAATGGATTCCGTCCAAATATTGACTGAAATCATGTTGGCAAACATATGCTAACAGAGCCCTTATTTCTATTTTTTCAGTTGCATCTTAAATTCCTACGCTTTACACATGTTTGTATTTTCAGCTACCATCAAGAAATAAGCGCTTTTTTTCCATCACTATGATACGCTTGCGCATCTCAATTCTTGCTCTGAAGAGACACTTTGAGTTTGTTTAAATATTCTCAACAAGAGTAATTTCGATGAACGTGGCATTGCAAAAAGCCTGTAAAATGCTCTACGGCCCAAAAATGTCAGAAGCAGTCATGATTCGACTGTTGGCTCGGGATATGGAACTGCCTGAACAAACCGTTAACCGTTGGTGGCATGATAAATATACCTTTATAGAACAAGAACGGCTGAACCATTTTTATCAGCTGGTAAAAAATTGCCAAATGGGAAAATTGTTATCCAAGTGATAAGAATAACTGATATTCATATGTATCAACTCATTTTTTTACTTTGTAATCCACCGCTTATTTGAAATTTTCCACTTGCCTGTCCTCTCTCTTTAAGCCACAATTCCCTCTATTTATCGCAAGCTATTCTTGTATCCATTAATTGAGTCTATCAGACCTGTCGCTGATTTCTTCCATTCGTCATGCAATCAAGGTGCTATGGATAACATTTTTGATCTTATCGTAATCGGTGGTGGCCCTGGCGGCTATGTAGCTGCAATTCGAGCTGCTCAACTGGGTTTGAAAACCGCCTGCATTGAACAGGAACAACGCCTTGGCGGTACCTGTTTGAATCGCGGTTGTATTCCTTCAAAAGCACTATTGGAATCTTCCTCTCTCTGGCAGACCAGTGTAAAAGATCTGGCAGAACATGGTGTTGATGTCCAAAATCCCAGTCTAAATTTAGCGGCCATGATGGCGCGTAAAGATAAAATTGTTGCCGGATTGTCACGTGGTATTGTCCAACTATTCAAGAAAAACAAAGTCCAGCACATTGTTGGACGGGCCTCCCTTGAAAGTGCGAACACCATCACGGTGGTCCATCCTGATGAAACACTCTCGACCCTGACGGCTAATCGGGTTTTGTTAGCTACCGGCAGCGTGCCAATCGAATTACCCTTCATGCCTTTTGATGGAAAACGCATTGTTGATTCAACAGATGCGCTGGCCTTTTCCACGGCGCCAAAACAGATGATCGTGGTTGGCGGAGGTGTGATCGGTTTGGAGTTAGGCTCTGTTTGGCAACGTCTCGGCTGTAAGGTGACCGTTGTTGAAGCGCTGACTGATATTTTGCCGGGAATTGATGTCACATTGGTCCGTCATGCTAAACGGCTCTATAAAAAACAAGGGCTTAAACTGATGACCAAACAGCGTGTCACCAAAGCTGTGGTATCTGAAACAGCGGTTACACTCACCTGTCGTGACAGTAAAGATCAACAACAGGATCTGACCGCAGAGTGTGTATTGGTGTCTGTTGGTCGTCGAGCAAACAGCAACGCTCTTGGCCTGTCCGCTTTAGGTATTGACTTGGATAGGCAAGGACGTATCAACGTTGATGCATCGTACCAAACCAGCTGTCCTGGTGTGTATGCCGTGGGCGACTTGGTGGCGGGTCCGATGTTGGCCCACAAAGCCGAAGAGGAGGGGGTTGTTGCAGTTGAGCGCATGGTTGGAAGAACCAGTGTGGTCCATTACGAACATATTCCAGCTGTGGTCTATACCCAGCCGGAAATTGCTACTGTTGGCCTGACAGAGGCACAAGCAAAACAGTCTGGGAAGGATATCCTGATCGGTAGTTTTCCTTTTATGGCCAATGGTCGGGCGCGTTGTTCAACCCATGCTGACGGTGTGGTAAAACTGATTTTTGATGCTCAATCTGAGAAATTGCTCGGTGGTCATCTATTGGGACCACATGTATCAGAGTTGATTGCCTCGGTTACCACAGCGCTGTGTGCGGGCTGGACCCGGCATCAATTAGTGGAGACTGTATTACCTCATCCAACACTTTCTGAAGCGATCCGTGAAGCTGCCATGGCTGCTGTTGGTGAGGCGATACATATTTAGCCATTTATTTCTTTTTGATAAAAAAGTTGATCTGGATCAATGATCTATTTTAGACTTTAGTATGATTTTTTAACGTGAAGGGATTCAGTATTTGAGAATCTTCTTGAAAAAGTACTGAGAAATGAAGGTTCTTATGAACCTTTCCAAATACACATGAAATTCTCAATGAGAGATTTTCATGTGTATGGGTGGAAGAACATCCTCCACCCATACAATTTTGTTGAGGGCAGTCACAATCCGACTATGCATGAATCGCCATGGCCTGTTTAGGCATGAAGGACCATGGCCGACTGTCAGAATCCACCGGGGGGCGGTATTCTGACAAATCAGGTAGAGCTTACTCTACCAACGGTTCCGATAGGCCTCGTTTTCTGGACAGGTATTATGGGTTCCGTCGCATTCCGGTATGTTCTTGCTCTCCCCGCAACCACAAATATAGAGAGTTTCATCATGATCACGATTGATGATTTTGGGTGAGATTTCCGGCGCTTTTTTCTTGTGAGCTCCCGAACAAAATGGGGGGTCGTCAGAATGTCCACATAGACATATGGCGAGCTGTTCACCAGGCTTGCATGGCACCTGATAGGGGCTGTTCTTCTTGTACATCTTTTTCACTATGAAGCACTCCTATTACGACTAATGTTAGGCTCATTTTATTGATTCTGCTGGTACTTTGAGGGCAAAATCAATCGGTCAGATAAAAAAGGATATAATTATGACTGATGCTAACAAATTTCTTTTTCGTTTGATAATTTACCGAACTCACAGGACTTCCACAACCAGAAGAGCGTGATTCAACTGGTAGTGATCTGATTTTTCTACATACCAAGAGTCTTGGAGCCAGTCTAAATATACACGCAACCATATCAACTATAATAAGAAATGCGTGTCTGACAGTATATAGACTCTGTATAGTCACAGTTGTTGAGGTCCAATGCATAACAATAGCGATTCACCAAACTCATCACTTATAAATCTCTTTGCCTCCGTTCCAAAGGGATTGGAAAGTCTTCTTGTTAAAGAGTTAACAGAACTTGGTGCTCAAGATCCGAGTTCTGTTCGTGCTGGCGTTTCATTCAAGGGTTCTCTTGAAACAGCTTACCGTGTTTGCCTCTGGTCACGTGTGGCTTCACGGATTTTAATGCCCATCAAGTCAGTATCTGCTGGCAATGTGGAAGAGCTCTACGAAGCGGCTAATAAAATTGCCTGGGAAGAACATCTGAATGTTGATCAAACACTGACAGTTGAGTTCCAAGGCACCAATCCAGCCATTAAACATACCCGATTTGGTGCTCAATTGGTCAAAGATGCGGTAGTAGACCGTTTTCGTGACCGTACCGGCCAACGACCCAGTGTTGATTTTGAAGCACCAGACCTGCGAATCAACGTGCTGTTGCGACAAAATCAAGCCTATATCGGTATTGATCTCTCGGGTGAAAGCCTGCACAGACGCGGTTACCGTCCACAGGGCGCACCGGCACCATTGAAAGAAAATCTGGCAGCATCCATCCTGTTGCTTGGCAATTGGGGACGCGGCAAGCCACTTATTGATCCCATGTGTGGTTCAGGAACTTTGGTGATAGAAGCCGCAATGATTGCCGGAAGCATTGCGCCTGCGCTGAACCGGAAGCACTTTGGCTTTAGCAATTGGCTCAAACATGATGAGAAAATATGGCAAAAAGTGTTGGGAGAGGCGCAACAAAAAGCCGAACAAGGCCGCTTGACGCTACCACCATTGTTTGCCTATGACTCTGATGAATCCACATTAGATCTTGCACGTGAAAGCATTGAAAATGCAGGATTGACAGATGCAATAACCGTCGAAAATCGTCCGCTTGGCAGACTGGAACCACCAGAAGGCGTTGAAGGTGGATTGGTGGTGGTGAATCCGCCCTATGGTCAGAGAATGGGACGGGATGAAGATCTACGACCACTCTATCAACAATTGGGCGACATTCTTAAGACCAGGTTTGCCGGTTGGCGAGCGATGGTGATCACCAGTGATGCTCGAATGAGCCGCTCCATGGGATTATATGCCCATCGAAACTGGACGGTATTCAATGGGAGTCTGCGCTGTACACTCTCATACCATCAAATGCATCAAGCTTCAGCCATTGCCGAACGTCAGCAACGCGCTAAAGCACAGATGCAAAGACGGATGCCGGCTGCGTCAAATTCTGACTCTGTCGGCGGTACGATGTTTGCCAACCGCATTCGCAAAAACAAACGCCGCCTTGGGCGTTGGTTACGTCGCCAGGGTGTGCAGTGTTATCGGCTCTATGATGCCGATATGCCGGAGTATGCCGTTGCCGTGGATGTCTACAAGGATTGGGTACATGTTCAAGAGTACAAACCCCCTTCAACAGTAGACCCGGAACGGGCTGCAAAACGGCTTCAAGAAGCGTTGATAGCCCTTGAAGAGGTGCTGAAGATCCCCAAAGAGCGCATTGTGCTCAAAGAGCGGAAAATTCAGAAAGGTGAATCGCAATATCAACGCCAAAATGATGATGGCAATTTTATCGAAGTGGAAGAGAATGGTCTCAAATTTTTGGTCAATCTAACCGATTATCTGGATACCGGACTTTTTCTTGACCATGCTGCAACCCGTACCATGATTGGTGAAATGGCGCGTGGCCGCTCTTTTCTGAACCTGTTCGGTTACACTGGTGCAGCGACTGTCTATGCAGCCGCAGGTGGTGCAGACGAAACCGTCACCGTTGATCTTTCCAACACCTATCTGAACTGGGCTGAAAAAAATCTTAAGCTCAATGGCCTGCTCAACGATCCTGCGCGCCATCAATTGATCCGGGCCGATGTGATCCAGTGGTTGACGGAATGCGATGACCGATTTGACCTGATTTTCCTTGATCCTCCGACTTTTTCCAATTCAAAAAAGATGGATGATGTTCTGGATATTCAAAGAGATCATGTTGAATTAATACGGAATAGTGCGGCTTTACTCAATCGTGGCGGTGTGCTGATTTTTTCAACCAATCGACGGAAATTTCAATTGGATCAAGATGCGCTATCCAATGGACTTTCCATCAATGAAATCAGCCGGGCTACACTGAGATTTGACTTTCAACGACAGCCTTGGATACACCGATGCTGGCAGATTGTTCGTCAAAATTAGTGAGAGAAGGGGCTTTCCAAATGAAAAACAAAACGAAAAAACTTTCACTTCGATTCACTCTTGGGTAGAGTGTACGTATTTATTTAATAGCAATCAGAGAACTTGAATGTCCTTTTTCTTGATGGTAAAGAAATGGATAAATCTACTATAGGAGGTGATTCGGTGCCCGGCGCAAAAGAGAAATATCGTCTGGTGACGCGAAGTGATTTTGACGGTTTGGTCTGTGCGGCTCTGCTTAAAGAGCTGGATATGATCGACGATATCAAATTTGTCCATCCCAAAGATATGCAGGATGGTAAAATCGAAATCACCGATCAGGACATCACCACCAATCTACCCTATGTTGAAGGCGTTCGTCTGGCCTTTGATCATCATGAGAGTGAAGTTGCACGTCGTGGTGAGAATAAGCCAGAGAATCATATCATTGATCCCGAGGCCCCTTCGGCTGCTCGTGTGGTTTTTGACTACTACGGCGGCGCGAAATCGTTTCCTCACATCTCCAAAGAGATGATGGACGCGGTGGATAAAGGCGATGCAGCCCAATTCAATCGTGAAGAGATTCTAAACCCAACAGGTTGGGAATTGATGAACTTCCTGATGGATGCACGTACTGGTTTGGGACGCTTCCGCACCTTCCGCATTTCCAACTATCAGTTGATGATGCAGCTGATTGATGACTGCCGTGTGATGAGTATCGAAGAGATCCTCAAAACACCGGATGTCAAAGAGCGTGTGGATCTCTACTTTGAACATGAAGAAAAGTTCAAAGAGCAGCTGAAACGGTGTTCAACTATTCATGGAAACCTTGTTGTGCTTGATCTGCGCAATGAAGAAACCATTTGGGCGGGTAACCGGTTCCTTATCTATGCACTGTTTGAGGATACCAATATCTCCATCCACGCATTGTGGGGCTTTAAGAAACAGAATACGGTCTTTGCCATCGGCAAATCGATTCTGAATCGCTCTTCCAATACCAATATCGGTCAACTGGCACTGAAATATAACGGCGGCGGACATGCCAATGCCGGCACCTGCCAGATTGATAATGATAAAGCAGAACAGGTTCTTCAGGAGCTTATCAAGCAAATCAATGCTGATGGATAGGCATCTGTTGAATTGAGTATAAAAAAAGCCCGGACTTTTTTTAAGTTCGGGCTTTTTTTATACTGCTCAAGCCGGTGGCTTGGACTTTATGCATGGATATAGTGATTTCGATGCTGACTGTTCAAATTTCAGACAAAATCACTATAATCAAATATAGAGCAAATCATTTACTTTGATTTATATCTATTCTTAATATTTCCTCTTGTTTCATCATGCTTTTCTTGAAATCCTTCAAAAATTTCCTGAACTAGACTTATCCCAAAGGCAGCCCGACTATCCAAAAATTGGATGGCTATGCCACCTTCAGAGATCCTGATGGTTTCACATGGAAATTGGGTCTCTTTACCCTTATGACTAACAAAGATCAGTGTACCTTCTTCACCTTGCTCAATATCACGTGGCGGTGTTTGTGTTTTAACAAACAATCCACCAAGACTGACATCTGAAGTGATCCCTTTATAAACACGCCGCCGATCCATTTTAAGAACGACTTCTGGATGGTTATAGCTGATCCGTTCCCATTCTCGTTGATTTCCAGAGGCTGTCATTGAATTCCACACCTTTTTAGTGCGTGTTGCAGGGGGTTTTGATAGCCATCAAGCCAATGAATTTGTGTACCGTTTTTTTCCATACGGCGAAACCAAGTCTCTTGACGTTTGGCGAACTGTCGAATAGCACTATTCAATTTTTGCACCATATCGTTTCGACGCAAGCGACCGGTTACAAACTGGGTCAGAAAACGATATTCCAGGCCATAATATTCTAATGTTTCAGCAGGTACACCGCCATCAAGCAGATTGCGTACTTCCTGGATCATGCCATGTTCTAGCCGTTGTTTCAAACGTTGATCAATGCGTTTGGCTAATTCTTTTCTGGGCCAACGAATACCAAAAATAAGTGGATGACTTTCGGGTGCCGGCTCCACTGGACTGACCAGCTTGGCTTCAGCGATTTCCAACGCACGTATCAGACGATTTTTATCTTTAATATCCGTGGTATTGTGTTGATCAGGTTGAATTGAGATCAACTTTTCCTGTAACGTTTCAAGGGGCAGGGCACCCATTAGCTTGTGAAAGGTAGGATTTATTGGCACAGCCAATATGCGTGTTTTGCTGAGTGCAGCATCCAGGTAAAGGCCGGTTCCTCCCGCTAGAATCGGCATCATATTTCTAGTTTTTATCTCTTGATAATATTGATAAAAACGCTTCTGAAAATCATAAACCGAAAACGGTTCACCGCATTCAACTTCATCCACCAGATGCACCGGTATCTCGCCATAGCTTTCAAGCTCCTTACCCGTGCCGATATCCATGCCTTTAAACACCTGCCTGGAATCAGCAGAGATAATTTCACCGTTCAGTTGACGGGCCAGCGCCACTGCCAGACCTGTTTTACCAGAGGCAGTGGCACCCAGCACGACTATGGAATCCCAGGATTTCATGGCTATTTAATCTTGCTTCCAGCTGTAACACCGTCATCAATACCAAGTAAAAACAATCCTTTGCCATCACCAGCGGCCAACACCATACCTTCTGACAAACCGAATTTCATCTTACGCGGTTTAAGATTCGCCACCAGAACAGCATACCGGCCTTCAAGATCTTCAGGCGCATAGTTTGCCTTGATTCCGGCAAAGACATTGCGTTTGCCCATGGGGCCAACATCCAGGGTCAATTGTAGCAACTTATCTGCGCCTTCAACTGATTGTGCCTTTTCAATCAATGCCGCACGTAGATCTACTTTGAGAAAGTCTTCTATTCCTATCTCTTCCATATGTTTTTGTTTGTTTTTATTGTTTTCTTTATTCTTGGAAGTGGAGGAGGGCGCAGGTATTGCTGCTGTAGTCTCCTTGGAGGCATCCATCAAAGAGGCCACATGCTTTGGATCTACGCGAGAGACTAAGTGTTTGAATTTCTTGATACCATGAGCTGCCAGCGGTGTATCAAGATTGGTCCAGGTGAGGGGATCAATACCCAGAAAACCTTCAACCTGTTCCGCCAATTTTGGAAGAACTGGTTTGAGATAGGCAATCAGAACTTTAAATAGATTCAGAGAGATAGAACATACATTCTGAAGATCTTGTTCACGTCCTTCTTCCTTTGCCAACACCCAAGGGGCGTTTTGTTCAACATACTGATTGGCCAGATCAGCCAACGCCATGATACGGCGCATGGCTTTAGCGTAGTTGCGTGACTCATAGAGTTGGGCAATCTCTTCACCAGCATCCAAAAACGTTTGATAAAGACCATTATCATCGGGATAGCTATCCGCCAACTGACCACCAAACCGCTTATTAACAAACCCGGCAGTACGTGAGGCCAGATTGACTACTTTACCGACTAAATCACTGTTTACCCTGAGGATAAAGTCATCCATACTGAGATCAATATCATCAACACGGCTGGAAAGCTTGGCGGCATAGTAGTAACGCAGATATTCTGGATTGAGATACTTCAAATAGTTACGGGCATTGATAAAAGTGCCGCGCGATTTGGACATTTTCTGACCATTGATGGTCAAAAAGCCATGGGCATATACCGCTGTGGGTGTGCGGAAACCCGCGCCTTTGAGCATGGCTGGCCAAAACAGGGTGTGAAAATAGAGAATATCCTTACCAATGAAATGGTAAACCTCGGAAAGGTCATCCTGTCGCCAATATTCATCAAATGAACGTCCTGTTTTTTCACAGTAATTCATCGTACTGGCCATATAGCCAACCGGCGCATCCAGCCAGACATAGAAATACTTACCCGGTGCATCGGGAATTTCAAAGCCAAAATAGGGACCATCCCGCGAGATATCCCAGCTTTTCAGGCCATCGGTGAACCACTCTTGCAGTTTGTTGGACATCTCATCCTGCAATGCACCGGAGCGTGTCCACTCTTTGAGGAAATCCTCGAAATCAGCCAGTTTAAAAAAGTGGTGTTCTGACTCTTTTTCAACCGGTTTTGTGCCACACAGCGAACACGCGGCATCCTTTAGATCGGTTGGTGCATAGGTATCGCTGCATTTTTCGCAGGAGTCGCCATATTGATCTTCAGCACCACAGGATGGACATGTGCCGCGAATATAGCGATCAGGCAGAAAAATCTTATCATTGGGGCAGAATGCCTGCTGGATGGTTTTGATCTCAATGTGGCCGGATTCACGATGTTTTAGATAGACTTCTTGGGAAAGTTGTTTATTTTCCTCAGAATTTGTCGAATAGTAGTTATCGAAATCCACCAGAAATCCGCTGAAATCGGCCAGATGTTCGCCATGCATGGCATTAACCAGTTCCTCAGGCGTAATACCTTCAGACTGGGCGCGAAGCATGATCGGCGTTCCATGGGTATCATCCGCACAGATGTAAATGCAGTCATTACCACGCATTTTCTGAAAACGGACCCAGATATCGGTCTGGATATATTCAACCAAATGGCCCAAATGAATGTGACCATTGGCATATGGTAAAGCACTGGTAACCAAAATACGACGCGGTGATTGGGTATCCATGGAACAGTTTCAGACCTTTAGAGAGGTAAGATGTGATGACAATGTGACAGGCAAGGATAGTAAAGCCCAAAGGCAACCATTAGCAAGTTGGCACCAGAACATTGGCACCAGAACATTGGCACAAGAACATTGGCACAAGAACAATAGGGGCTTGAAAATGGGTATGCAAATATCAATCGCACAGCAAATTTAACATAATATATCTTATGCGACATTTATGCATATTTGGTTATCATACCTATATATCCGAATTTATGGCTATTTTTGACGAAAAGCCAACGACTACAGCGACTCTTTATACTTTTTCACCGTATAGACTTGGATCTCTGGCTTATCCCGCCAGCATGATTCAGACAGCCCAGCTTTTTGACACAGCCGTTTCATAAAAGTTCTCGGTGTTGGCAGTTGCTCCCATACCTGAGGCAAAAAAGTGCCGCGTTTGCCGTTCTTGGTCAGAATCACGCCATGCACACCGGGTTTGAGCTTTCTGAGCAGTTCCAGGTCATTTTTATAGCTCAGTGGCTCAGGATTGGACAAAATCGAGATTTCAATGGAAATTGAGTCCAAATCTCCAGATTGAACCGGTTTAAAACGCGGATCACGTACAGCGGCAGAAACACCGTTTTCCAACAGATCCTGACTCAGTGGCCTATGCGCCACCAAAGAGCCAATACAGCCTCTGAGTTGGCCGTTTTGATTCAGGGTGATAAAAGTGGCTCCATTTTTGGTAGCATCCGGTATTTTTGCAACAATATCCAATGGATTCAGTCCGGGCTGACCACTTAATACACGCTTCAGATGCTCACGAACCAGAGCAATCATCTCTTTTCCGCGATTATCGGTATCCTGGTCATTCTTAGTTGCGCTACCTGCCCTTGAACCGTCAATAATTTCACCGGATTCTGGATGTTTTTTCCATTTAGAATCAATATATTTATCGTCAGGATAGAATAGATAACTGGCATATCCAACCACTTTGGCCTTGTCACCAGCTGTATCACCAGAGGTACGATAATCCGCCAATGTGGTTTGCCATTTACGGCCACGCGCACTATTCAAAAGCGCGGTCATGCCGGTATTGCCACAGGCTTTGCAGTCCGCCATGGAACCAGGCTGTTGACCCAACATTGCAGCGTGACATTTACCATCCAGTTGCCGGGCTTCATCATAGGGATAGTAGTGTGACAAATCGGATGAAACAATAATTAAATCATTAGGTTCAGTATACTTATCAAGAATCTGAGCCAAACGCGCTGGTTCCATTTTTCCAAATACCAACGGCACCAGTGTAAAGTGCTTTACCGATGCCATGATGAAAGGCAGATGCACTTCCAGAGAGTGTTCAAACTGGTGCGGTGCAGGATTATCAATGATATCAGGCTCTGTGAGCATTTCAGCCACTTTTTGCTGATCAATGGCAACCTGACCCAGCGGTGTATTATAGGCCTGATAGTTGCCCACAGAAACACCATCCAAATGGACACGATGGCTTGGACCCAACAGAAAAACCCGGCGTGGTGCAGCTGCGTCTGCTTCTGGCAGACTGTTATAGGCACAGGCTGCCGTATAGCCGGAATACACATAACCGGCATGTGGTGCCACTAAAGCAACCGGGTCTTGATCCGGTACCGGTGCTTTATCCATAAACCCTTGAACCATTTGGCGTAATTCATCTGGATTATCGGGATAGAACATACCAGCAACTGCCGGTTGACGCACCCTACTCTGTTCAACAGCCATAGAATTACTCCTTTATTTCTTCCAAACAGTCACTCGTTCCAGCACTATTGTTTGACCTTTGATTCATCAAGGATTTTTTCGAACTTGAAAAAACATACCATCCAGGTCATCCTTTAGGATATCATGCATGTTTGGCCCTTTCCAATGAAATACCATCTGGAAACACGATGAAAAAACAAACGATTGCCTTTGCTTTGCTACTCATTTTTCAAAGTAGCGCCCTTTTTGCGGCTCATGGTCTCAGTTTGGACGGTCCATTGAACTATCCAGCTGATTTTAAGAATTTTTCCTATACCGAACCCGACAAAGCCAAAATTGGTGGCACGCTGACGCTTCATAGTTTGGGCGGGTTCGATAAAATGAATCCCTTTACACTCAAAGGGATGGCTCCTGATCTGCTCGGTACGCTGGTTTTCGAGACGTTAACCGAATCCGCCTTGGATCAAGCCTCTGTCCAATATGGCCTTGTGGCGGAAGATATTGATGTTGCCGATGATGCGTTATCCGTTACCTATACGCTGAGAAAAAATGCTCGATTTTCGGATGGCACGCCGATAACCGCTGAGGATGTGCGTTTTTCATTGGAGATATTGAAATCCAGTGCAGCCCATCCGCTGTATCAGAACTACTATCGAGACATCATTCGAGCTGAAGTCCTGGATAATCAGCGTATTCGTTTTCACTTTTCGCAGAAGAATAGAGAGCTTGCCTATATCACCGGTGAATTGCCGGTACTCAGCCAAGCCTACTATGACAAACACCCGTTTGAAAAAGGCGGTTTGGAAACACCAGTCGGCTCTGGCCCTTATATTATTGAATCATTTAAACCTGGTAAAACAATAACCTACCATAGAAACCCTGACTATTGGGGTTGGGATGTGCCTGCCCGGCGCGGTCAGTTTAATTTTGAGCGGATTGTGATCACCTTTTTCAAAGATCCTGTGGTGGCACTAGAGGCTTTTAAAGCGGGTGAGTTTGATTTTATCCATGTAATGAACTCCAAACAGTGGGCCCGTGACTATTTGGGCAAGCCTTTTGATGAAAAGCGGATTATAAAAGAGACATTGGCACATGAAAATGGTCAAGGAATCCAAGGATTTGTATTCAACCTTCGCAGAGATCGCTTTAAGGATTTAAGAGTCAGAAAAGCATTGAGCCTTGCGTTTGACTTCGAATGGAGTAACAAAAATCTATTTTATGATCAGTATGATAGAAATGAAAGTTACTTTTCTAACTCAGAATTAGCTGCTAACGGCATGCCATCAAAAGAGGAATTGGCACTTCTCAAACCATTTGAAGCTCAATTAAATCCAGATGTCTTTAAAGCGATACAACCGCCCTACTCTACAAAGCCGCCAAACAGCATTCGCAAGAACCTGCGCAAAGCAAAAAAACTGCTCACAGAAGCGGGTTGGCATATCGATTCCGAACGGAGAATGCTTGTAAATTCTGAGGGAAAACACTTTGAAATTGAAATGGTTTTGATCTCACCAGCCTTTGAGAGAATCCTTGCACCCTATGCGGCTAATCTCAAACGATTGGGTATCACGCTGAACTATCGCACGGTTGACGCATCACTCTACCAACGTCGGGTGCATGATTTTGACTATGACATGATCGTTTCGGTGTTCCCGCAATCCCATTCACCAGGCAACGAACAGCGCAATATGTGGCACAGCTCAACGGCAAACACCAATGGTAGCCGGAATTATATGGGATTATCCAATCCTGTGGTTGATGCCATGGTGGACCATATTATCTATGCCAAAAGCCGTTCAGAACTTATAACAGCGTGCCATGCACTGGACCGAATCCTACAAACCAACCACTATCTGATTCCAAATTGGTACATTCCGTACCACCGCATTGCCTACGCCAATAAGTTTAACAGACCAGCAACCGCACCAAAATTTTTCCAGCCACTTTCCTGGGTCTATTCATGGTGGATTAAGTAGCGATCGTGATCAATTATTCATATTTCTTTTCACGCATTTCTGATTCACCGGTATGAAGGTGATAGCCATTGCGGCCAGCGCGTTTTGAGCAGTACATGGCTTCATCAGCCGCTTTAAGCAAAGCTTCCACATCGGATGCATCTTCAGGATAGAGTGAAATGCCCAATGAACCGGAGATATAGACTTCCTTGCCTTCCAGCGGAAAGGCTTCATTAAGCGCATCCAAGATTTTATTGGCCACTTTGATTGCCTGATCCGTTGTTTTGGCATGATGCACAATGGCAGTAAATTCATCACCACCCAACCGCGCAACGACATCAGAATCATCAAGGCATGCCTTAATCCGGGCTGAACTGTCCTGTAACAGCGTATCACCGGCTGGGTGACCCAGATTGTCATTCACCCACTTAAAACGGTCCAGATCAATGAAGATCAAGCTGAAGCCATTGTCATCTTCAATGGGACGATCAACGGCTGCATTGAGCTTCTTCATAAACAGCGCACGGTTAGGCAGATCAGTTAAGGCATCATAATTGGCCTGATAGGAGATCAACCGTTGTGCCTCTTTACGCTCGGTTATGTCTCGGATAATACCGGTATAAAGCGTTCGACCTGGCAAGCGGACTTCACTGACCGCTAATTCCATTGGAAATGTTGTACCATCTTTACGCTGTCCATCTGCTTCCCGTCCAACACCAATAATATGCTTATTACCGGTTTTTTTATACTGTTTCAGATAACCATCATGGGCTGAGTGATAGGGTTCCGGCATCAGACAGGAGATGTTTTTTCCATATAGCGCCCCTTTATCATAGCCAAACATCACACGTGCAGCGCGATTTAGGGATTCAATAATACCCTGTTGATCAATAACAATAATTGCGTCAGCAGCAGTATTGAAAATGCTATCCATACGCGCATGTTGCTCGGAAAGCGCATCACGCGCCCGCTTGCCCTCAATGACCAGACGCACGCGATGTTGAAGAATAGGCCAGTGGACCGGCTTGGTAAGATACTCCTGCGCACCGGCATCAAAAGCCTGATCAACGGATTCTGGCGAATCATTAGCCGTAACCATGATAACCGGCGTAAGCTTACCTTCTGGTGTCTTTTTGATTTCCTGACAGGCGCGATAACCGTCAACCATCGGCATATTGGCATCCATCAGAACCAAGTCTGGCAGCTCTTTTTTGAATTTTTTTACCGCTTCCTTACCGTCTTCAGCTTCAACGACACGGCAATCAAGCGTAGCAAGATGACCTGCAATCAGCTTCCTGGCAGAGCTTGAATCATCAGCGACAAGAACGAGTGGTTTATTACTTGAATGCATAATTATTTCAACTTTACCGATGTTAATACCCATGAAATTACGCAATTGAATAAGGATTGGTAGCTGTTATTTCCGCAAAAATAGAAATAACGACTTCTCACGCCCTAACGCGTGTTTCAACTGGCAATTGCGTAACGCCTAACCCAATAGACAAGAAAATCACTTGACCCCTTTTTTGTGAAAGAAGTCTTTATATGACATATCTGTACCAAGAATATGTTCCGTCAGCCAGAATTTTGCAAAACCCATAACATCCATGGCAACAGAGAAACGACCATTATTAAACTCCTGAGCCAACTCCTGGACCTGAGCAATCATGCGCGTATGCTCACCTTCCTGATTGTCCAAACCGGGATAGTTGTGTTTACGCATTAACTGCTCTTCCCTGTCAAAATGCGTCTCTGTATAGGAAGCGAGTTTGGTGAGAATAGCACCTAAAACCTCATTACCTTCACCAGTTTTAAGTGCTTGATGTAGTTCATTGACATAAGCAACTAATTGCTTGTGATCATCATCAAACTGCTTGACACCCACGCTCATGGAGTCATCCCAAGGGAAGAAAAGCTCCTTCTCACGTTTCATGCCCTCTTCACCCAGGTATAGTTGATCCAGACAACGGAACAGACTATTACGAGCCGAGTTATACGCTTTGATAGCAGGAAATGGATCTTGATGCCCTTCCCTAAGCTTTATAACATGACGCGCTTCATCACTGAGTTGGGCGAGATACTTATTGGCCCCATTAAATTGGGAGTAGTGACCAAAATCGGCGGTCCCCTCATTCTGTAACCATTTTACCAGTGTATAATGGTCAGCGTTGGGCAGATCCTGTTCGGAAAATTCAGAACGGCCCATGGCATAGCTGTTTAGTTTTCCCTGCAACTCAAAGAGTTCATCCTTGAAGCCACGAATATTAAAGGGTTGAGGTCCGCTTTCTACTTCAAGTTGAGAAACATAGAGCGCGTTAGCCATTTTTTGCAGTACAGTGCCAAGATTATTAAAATGTTCAGCGGCACCGCGCATCATTGTGGCTGTGTTACCCGTGGCCCGCATCTGCTCCTGTACTGTTTTAGAAGAGACAACCGTTCTTCCCACTGCTTGAACAATCTTATCCATAAACTGCATGGCATTGCGACTATCATTGGAAACAGCACTGCCGGATTCAGCAACTTCTGTGGCAGAGCGTGCAATTTCCGATGTGCCGTTGGCTGCTTCCAGAGCGGCACGCGCCACATCTTCAGCGGCTTGATTCAGCTCAGAAGCATTACGCGTCACCTCTTCCGCAGCACTTGCGACACCATGAATGGCATCGGCAATACCGTTGATGGTCTCTGACTGCTCATCAACGGATTCGGAAATCTCCGCATTGACCTGATTGATTCGATCAATACTTTCGACAATCTCCATATTAGCTTCTGCAACTGCTTCTGTATTGGTCTGAATTTCAACAACTTTATCAGAAATTGTTTTTGTGACATCCGCTGTCTGCTGGGCAAGATCTTTTACTTCATTGGCAACCACAGCGAAACCTTTACCCGCTTCACCAGCCCCTGCGGCCTCAATGGAGGCATTAAGTGCCAGCATGTTGGTTTGGTCAGCAATACTGTTGATCATCTTGACCATATTGACGATCTCATGTGCTGAGGAACCCAATTTATCCATCACCGTTGTCGCACTTTGTGCGCGTTCATTGGCTTGGTTGGACTCTTTGCTGGCTGCTTGTGCGCGTTTCCGTACCTCTTGTAGTGCTGCGGTCATTTCTTGTACTGAAGTGGCAACAAGTTTCACTTCTGAATCAACCTGTTCCAAATTATTATTAACACCACCAATATTGGCGGTAATCTCTTCAGCGGCGGATGCCATGGTGGTGATATTGGCGCTTGCCTCTTCGGCAGCTGCTGCAATGGTGTTTACACTATCAGAAACCTGTTGAGATGCCGCTGAAATCGCGTGAATATTTTCAGATGCTTTTTTGACTGAATCATCAACTGTACTGATTTCAACACCCAAATTGGTATTTTCCAACGCTGCTGTACGAACAGAGCGATCCACATCTTGAGAATCCGCAGCAATCAGATCACGAATTTTGACCAACTCGGAAGCACAGGCAGTCAATGAACCTGCGTGCAAACCAATGACCCGATGGCTGAATGAAAGATGTTTGGCCATCTCATTGATCGGATTGGCAACCATGGAAAATTCGTTGGAATAGTCTTCTTGTTGAACTTCATCATCCAAATTGCCGTCAGAAATTTTCTGGATGGCGTTTTTCAACTGATTGAACGCCTGATTAACCGTAACAATGATAATCACACCAAGAAGAGACAACAGAATCAAGGCAAGTATTGACGAAAAGATAATACCGTTTCTCAGCCCGGTAATGTCTTTAACCGTGATATCAATACGCCCTTTGGCATCGTGAAGCTGCCCCTCAACAAAGAGACTCAGCGCTTGACCCAACGCTTCAGCCTCTTGGTCAAAACCAGCCATCATGGCATTACCGCCAGCTGGTCCTTGTTCAACATAAGCCTGTGCCATGGTTTGACCTGCTTCGTAGTAGTTGTCAAACCGATTGGACAGCTCTTTCAAAGCGTTTAGACTGGCCTGTTGACTACTCTGTTGAAAATGCTTTTTGAACAGCGTTAGCTTTTGGCGAAAACGTTCGGCACTGGCTTGCGCTTCCTTAAAGCCATCATCCAGCCCATCACGGCCTCGGGTGGCTGAGATATCAGTCAACCATTGTTGGACCTGGATGACATCATTTTCCATCTCTTTGGCTGTTAAAGCCAAAGTGAAGCTAACTTCCCGAATATGCAGCGTCTCTTCCTGAACAGTTCCACTGACCATGGATGTCCAGACAGCCAGAGAAGAAAGCAAAATCAAAGGAACAATGATTGCTGTAAGAATCAGTCCGCGAAGACCAAACCGTTGCATCCACATGTAGTATCACCCTGCGTAAACGTTGAAGATTCTTCCAGAAAAAGATAGTACTAATTTTTATAGATAGTTAAATGAAAAATACACATAATCAGGGATCTCAGCTTTGATAGCGAAAATCCGTGGCTAAATTCATCTCAAACTATCTCGTTTTTTCACGAAGATTCCCTTTGTGAAGAACACTAAAGGGTAAATAAATCAGTCCGCTACCGCTAGGGATAAAAAAATATTAACGAAAAATAATCATCTACTAACTGATAACTATTCAATATGGCACGTAAAAAGCCCAACATACAAAACAAATTGAAAATTATAGAAAAAAATATAACATCCCCTGACAAACGAGACTCTGCCAGGGGATGCGTTGTTTTTTATTAGAGTTAGCGTGAACCGGAGTCGAAGTTGTAACCACGTTCATCATGGAACACCAGGTCAAGACCTTCTGTCTCTTCCTGCTGATCAACACGTAGACCAACCAAGGCATCGGTAAGCTTGAAAACGATGTAGGACGCAACCGCACTCCAAGCTATAGTCACAACCGCACCAACGGTTTGAATACCGACTTGCTGTATCATGGTAATCCCTTCGTCAAATCCGAGTCCACCCAAAGCTGGTGCGGCAAATACACCGGTAAGAATCGTACCCATGATACCGCCGACACCATGAACAGGAAATACGTCCAAAGAGTCATCAATTTTCAACTTCTGCTTAATGATGATCACAGACCAGTAACAAACAACACCGGCAATCAGACCAATCATGAAACCACCCATCGGTCCGATAAAACCAGAAGCAGGTGTTACAGTACCCAGACCAGCCACCATGCCTGTCACAATACCCAACATACTTGGCTTGCCATGACGAATCCATTCCATGGCCATCCAGGCCAGAGAACCCGCAGCAGCACCCATATGTGTCGCAAGAATCGCCATACCCGCAGATCCGTTGGCCGCAACAGCGGAACCGCCATTAAATCCAAACCAGCCAACCCAAAGCATGGCCGCACCGGTGAAAGTCATGGTCATGTTATGTGGCAACATCATGGTCGTCGGGAAACCGCGACGTGGTCCCATCATCAAAGCGGCCACCAACGCAGCCACACCGGCATTGATGTGAACCACCGTGCCACCAGCAAAATCTTTCACACCCATTTCAGCCAGCCAACCACCACCCCAAACCATATGACAAAGCGGTGCATAGGCTAATATCATCCAGAGTACGGTGAACATCATCACCGCTGAAAAGCGCACTCTCTCAGCAAAGCCGCCGATAACCAATGCTGGTGTGATGATGGCAAAAGTGAGTTGAAACATCGAGAAAACCGACTCAGGAATGGTGCCAGAGAGTGAATCAACCGTGACACCAGCCAAGAAGCTCTTATCCAGCCCCCCGATCCAGGCATTCATGCCTCCGCCATCACTGAAAGAGAGACTATAAAGAAAGGCCAGCCAAAGTGCAGATACCACAGCAGTAATGGCAAAACACTGCATCAAAATGGACAGAATATTCTTGGTGCGGACCAAACCACCGTAAAACAAGGCAAGGCCGGGAATACACATGAATAGAACCAGCGCGGTGCTGGTCATAATCCAGGCAGTATCAGCTTGGTTCAACGTATCTGCGGCAGCATCAAAAGGCAGCATCAACAGAAATGCAGGTAACCCTAACAGGGCAATGAAACGTTTCATTGGATCTTATTTCCTTCGATTGACTGGTCTGATCAGAGGGCGTTATTTCCACTTTCACCGGTACGAATCCGGTACGCATTTTCCAAATCGAGCACAAAGATTTTTCCATCACCAATCTTGCCCGTACTGGCAGCGCTTTGAATTGCCTGGACAGCCTGATCCAGCAGATCTTCAGTCAGGGCGACTTCAATTTTTAATTTTGGGAGAAAATCGACATTGTATTCAGCGCCACGATAGATTTCCGTGTGGCCTTTCTGTCTGCCAAATCCCTGTACTTCGGTGACTGTTACACCAGTCACGCCAACATCAGAGAGCGCTTGGCGCACTTCATCCAATTTGAACGGTTTTATTATGGCAATGAGGAACTTCATGAATATCTCCCTGCTGAATGGTTTTCAGGCATTTACTGCTGGAAGATAGGGCAATTGACGCGCCATGTTGACTAATAAACAGTCAACTGATTGATATATCGAATATTGTTGGAAAATCGGCGTGATGGGAATTGAGTCAGGAAGATGAATTATTAATCACAATATGGTTAATAATTTTTCATTATCAATAAAATTGATTAAAAAGTAGACACGATTGCCAAGATTACAATCAGAGAGTGATCAACCCCTGGACAATTACGCTGAACACATCAATTAAGAACGCATTTTGAGTGATCCTTAATCAGCACGTATAATCAGGCAGTTTCTGCCTTCGCTTTTGGCTTGATATAACGCTTCATCAGCCAGTTGAATCAAATCACTTGGTGTGCCGGATTGGGTCGGCTTGAGAGAAACACCACCCAAACTGACCGTGATATGGTCCGCAACCTGAGAAACTTCATGAGGAATAGCGCTCTCTACAATGACCTGTCTCAGCTTCTGACCAATCAGCTCAAGCCCCTCCAGATCGGTCTCCGGCAGTAAACAGACAAACTCTTCTCCACCATAACGGGCTATCAAATCAGTAGACCGCTCCATGGATTCTTCCAGCCGTTTAGCAACCTGTTGCAAACAGCGATCACCCATTAAATGACCGTAATGGTCGTTGTACTGTTTGAAAAAGTCGATATCCATCATAATTAGACCCAGTGAGGAACGAGAACGTGACGAGCGCCGCCACTCCTGCTCCAACATGGTGTCGAAAAAACGCCGATTGGCAATCCCGGTTAATCCGTCTTTGGTTGAAAGCTTCTCAAGCATGTCACGATGTTTTTTTAGCTCAAGATGGTTACGAACACGGATATTGACAATGGCCGGTCGCAATGGCTTGGTAATATAATCAATTGCTCCAATTTCCAAACCTTTGGCTTCATCATCTTCAGAGATGCTGGCTGTGACGAAAATAACAGGGATCGCACTGGTCATCGGCCCTGCCTTCAGTCGTCGGCACACTTCAAACCCATCAATACCGGGCATCATGATATCCAACAGCACGATGTCTGGCCGCTCGGCACTGGCAATCTCCAGCGCTTTTTCACCATCAGTGGCAAAAAATATCTGGAAGTCATTTCCCAGAATCTCTTTTAAAATACGGATGTTTCCCGGCTCATCATCCACGATGAGTACCCTGGCATTTGTGCCACTATCCAGACTCATACAAAACCTCTCAGATACCCGTTTCATGAAGGGGTTGTTTGTATGCGCCCTTCGAAACACAGCCAGATAAAGTAAATATTTTTATTCAAAAACAATATGATAACTCACGAATCATCATATAGTTTATTCTGAAATTCTTCAAACTGTTGTAATGCTTTATCAAAGTCCAGGTTAAAAACAGACTGTTCAACCTCTTTCAATCCCAATGACAGCGAACTATCATTAAGTTTTTCTTGTAGGGCAATAAGTAGATCATCCACTGACATGCTGTTTCTTGTCAATTCTCTATGAACATCTGACACTAAAGAACGCAAAGCTTCACGCGCCATCTCACTCAGAGAGGTTGAGTCAGAAACAGAATGATTTGATTGATTATATCTACTCTTTTCAAGCTGTTGTGCAGATAGTGTCACTTCATTCAGGGTATTGGAAAGCTGGGAAGTCAGATTGGCACACACCTCGACTCCTTCATTGCTTTTAAATGCTTTTTCCAATCGGCTTGCCGCACTTGAAAGGCGCAAAGCACCCAGATTGGCAGCCGCACCTTTGATAGTGTGCGCCAATCGAATAGCCAATTGTTGATCATCGGCAGAGAGTGCATCATCAATGCGATTGATGACATCACTGTGATCCCTAACCAGTTTGAGGATCAAACGTTTCATCAGTTTTTTATTATTATTGACCCGCTTTAGCCCCAACGCCAAATCAAAGCCTGCCAGTGTATCAGGTAAAATCTCTTCGTCTTCTGGCACTGTCACATCAGCATCAACGACCCTGTCCGCTTCACCTTCCGGCAACCATTCGGAAAGCGCTTTGAACAGTGTATCAGGATCAATGGGCTTGGTAATGAATCCATTCATACCACAACGTTGACATTTTTCAGCCTCGCCTTTGATAGCATTAGCGGTAAGTGCCAAAATGGGTAATGCATTCCACTTTGGATTTTGTCGGATGTTCTCGGTGCATTGATAACCATCCATACGTGGCATATGGATATCCATCAAGACAAGATCAAAGGCATTTTCTGCCAAGACTTCAAGAGCCACAACACCATCTTTGGCACACTGTACCGTTAATCCATATCCCTCCAGTATCTCTTGGGCTACTTGTTGATTAATCTCATTATCTTCAACCAGCAGAATATGGCCAATCAAAGTGATCGTTGAGTTGTCGGACTCATCATCACTACTCAGACGGTCACCTGCACAGGATTCTGCAAGGGCATTGAACAGTGTGGAACGATCTACAGGCTTGGACAATACCTTATTGATACCTACATTCTTTGCCTCTACTGCCAGATCCTGCTGACCATATGCCGTTACCATGATCACCTGTGGTGGTGACTGCTCTTCTGATTGGCAATACGACATGATACGGCGTGTGGTCTCCAGACCATCCATATCTGGCATCTTCAGATCCATCAGAATTAACGCTGGTGGCATTCCATTTTTTAAACTCTGTTGATAAACAGAGAGTGCCTGTGTACCAGAAGACGCATGACTCACTGACATCGAAAGCGAGCGCAAACACTCTTCAAACACCTGACGCGCCATCTCATTATCATCGACAATCAATACTGGCATATCACGCAGTACACTTACGCCAGCGTGTTGTGATCTCTTATGCGTTTGTTCATCATAGGAGAGCCACAGGACGAAGGAGAAAGTACTGCCCTGTCCAGGAGTACTCTCTACCATGAGATCGTTACCACCCATCAACGCGACCAATCGTTTACTGATGGTCAATCCCAATCCCGTTCCACCGAAACGGCGTGTAGTAGAGATATCCGCCTGTGCAAAGCTGTTGAACAATTTACCCAATTGCGCTTCACTCATACCGATACCGGTATCCTGAACGGAAAACTGAACCGCTACCTGTTGATCCGTTTTCTCCAGCAGACACGCTTCTATCAACACTTCGCCCTGTTGGGTGAATTTGATCGCATTGCCAGTCAGATTCAAAATAACCTGTTCCAGGCGCAGTGAATCCCCTTCAAGTGTTAATGGCAAGTCTGGATCAATTCGCAAAACAAGTTCAAGCCCCTTATGTTCTGCATTGACCGCAACCAGGCTGGTCACATTACTCATCACCTGATCTAATTTGAAAGGAACCGTTTCTACCTCCAGTTTTCCCGCTTCTATCTTCGAAAAATCCAGTATTTCATTGATGATACGCAATAATGTTTGACCTGCATTATTGATTTTTTGCAGATAGTCTCTCTGTTTAATGGATAAATCTGTTTTCATAGCCAACATTGAAAGCCCAATAATGGCATTCATCGGTGTGCGTATTTCATGGCTCATATTGGCCAAAAAGCTGCTTTTGGCTTTATTGGCAGATTCTGCATCCTGCCTGGCACGATGCAGATCTTTTTCCACTTCAATACGCGCTGAAATATCACGAATGATCGCAGTAACTTGGAAACTCTCCTCTCTGCCAATGGCACTGAGACTAATCTCAACCGGCACCTCATTACCATCTTGACACACCGCTATTAATGCTCGGCTTTTCCCCATGGGACGCACATCAGGGTGTTGTTCAAATGAGTGACGATGGCTTGTATGGATTTTACGCTGAGATTCGGGAACCAAAGCATCCACATTCATTGACATCAATGTTGTGCGGGAATAACCAAATAATTGCTCACTCTTTTGATTAGCTCGAATGAGCTGACCGGCTTGATCAATTTGAATGATGGCATCAGGGGCAGTCTCGAGGAGTTGATCCATTTCCTTACGTGCTCGATCCAATGCCTTGTTTGCTCTGGTAATCTGAATCAAAAATCGAATTAATATAATACCAACAAACAGGATGAAAGGTACGATTATGCCACCAATGACAATAAAATGGATGGTCTCATCCAAAGCCGTTGACGTTTCCTGTTTCATTTGGTGGCTGCGTTGTAACGCATTGCTGGCTAAATGGTCCAGTGCTTTGAATGCAGGCGTATCATCGACACGAACAAGAGCGTCCATATCTTTTGCAGACCAACGCTCTTGCACCATATTTTTTGCTATTTCAAAACGATTTTCATACTCAGTGATCACTTCTTCAAGGTTATTGAGAGCGTGATCTTCATCTTCTGTGAGGCTGATTTCTCTATAGTTTTTCAGATCATTATAAAGAGATTGAAAATTATCTTCTATTTTGGGAAAATATCCTGACTCTTGTCGCAACACCATATTTTTAAAGTTATGAATCAAACCACCGTAACCAAGATGCCGGTGAATTTGGTCTAACACATAGGCGGTTGTGGCAGCGTGCTGATTATAGGAATTCCAGCGTTGTTCAACGTTTTTAATACGTTGAATAGTAGAAACACCAAACCAGATCATACTTCCTGATATAACAACTGCTAAGAAAATTATAAACAGGACTTTTTTTCGCAGGCTAGACTGTGATAAATCGTCTGGGATGTGTTCTGGATGATGCATTATCAAGGACGCTCCTTAGAGTCTATTTATTTCCGGGCAAAAGGGAATCTACAGCATCAATCAAATCAGCTATAGCAACCGGCTTTGAGAGCGTTATAACAGCGCCCATATGGGCTGCAACCTTCAATCCCACTTGACTGGGAAGATGACGACTACCGCCTGAAACTGCAATTATGGGCAGGCTTTCATTATCGGCACGTAGTTCTTGGATCGTCTCAATCCCCTCTTTTTCCGGCATGAGAATATCGGTAATAACCAAGTCCGGTTTCTTCTGTCGAACAACACGCACACCATCATTGCCATCCACCGCTGTTGCCACGCTATGACCTTCATTTGTCAGCACATCCTGCAACATTTCCCGGAAATCAGGATCATCATCAATGACTACAATTAAGGCCATGTTTATTTTTCCATTATAGTAGTATTACTGTTGTTCTCTGCTGTAACAAGCGGTAGATAGACTTGAAAAAGCGTACCTTTTTTCGCTCTACTCCAAACTGTGATACGTCCATTCAGGTGAGAAACAATACCATGGACCACTGAAAGGCCCAATCCTGTGCCCTCACCTACATTTTTTGTAGTGAAAAAGGGATCAAATATCCGTTGTTGAATCTCCTGAGGAATACCTTCTCCGGTATCTTGGACAGTTAAAAGGGCATAATTCCCGGGTGAAAGGTCACTCAAACTATCATCTGCATCAACGATTGCCTGTTTCAGAGTAACAGTCAGAGTACCACCTTGTGCTTTCATAGCGAAAAACGCATTGGTACACAGATTCATCAATACCTGATGAATACTGGTTGGATCAGCGGATATGGTCAACTCTCCATCAACAATAGTGCTGACCAAACGGACATTTTCAGGTGCGCCCGCCGTGAGCAGTTTTAGCACCTCTTTGATTAACGGTGCTAAAATGACCCGCTGTACACCTATTTCACCGTGACGACTGAACGTCAACAACTGAGCAATCAGATTTCTTGCCCGCTTCGATGCCCTGAGCACCTTTTTTAAATGACCAAAAACGGGATGTTCTTTATCCAGTTTTCGCTGGGATAGTTCCACATACCCGGTAATCGCACCGAGAATATTGTTAAAATCATGGGCAATACCACCTGCCAGCGTACCAATTGCTTCCATTTTTTGGGATTGAACCAACTGTTTTTCCAACCGTACTCGCTCGGTCATATCACGAGACACAGCGACATAGTTGGTAATGGTATCCGACTCATCCCGAATGGGCGAGATACTGGTTTCCAAATCATAGAGCTGGTTATCTTTATTTTTATTAACAAAGCGGCCTTGCCAAACCTTACCCCGCTTCAAAGTGCGCCATAACTGCTGATAAAATCTCTGATCCTGATAGCCACTTTTTAAAATATTCGGATTTTTCCCTTTCAATTGGGAAAAAGGATAACCAGAGATCTGTTCAAATGCGGGATTTACATATTCAATTTTACCCGCTGCATTGGTGATCAATACCAAATCACCAGCCTGATCAATGGCAGCCGCTTGTAGTTTTAACGTTTTTTCGACGAGTTTCCGTTCCAAAAGTCCGGCAATGGTTCTGGATACATCGATGAGAAACGCCCTCTCCTCCTTTTGACTCTGATGGTTTGGTTCCAGATAGAGCGTGATAACGCCCAACACCTGATCCTGACGCATGATAGGTACGCAGTAGTGTCCATGCGGCTGCATGCCATCAAAGCGGGTTTCATGGCGCTCATCAACATCATGACAAAAAATCAACTGCCGTGATAACGCAGCCCTACCACACAAACATTGTCCCAAATTGACCTGAGCACACAAAGTCTGAAGCTCAGGAGCCAACCCTTTTTGTGCGGCAAGAAGCAAACGGGTTTTTTGTTCATCCATCAAAAAGATGGCACCTTTTGCCTGAATTCGCAGCCAACCGATGGAGAGTATGTGGTCGAGAATGACGGAGAGTTGTTCCTGTAGCGTCAACGGTTCCAGAGCGGTTTGAAGTAATGCACTGATAGTTTCGGCAGATTCGCGGCGCTGTGCTTCCAGCGCTTCGCTTTTTATACGCCGTTGGCGATTGTGGTAAAGAGAAACATGATAGGCCATCCGTGCAATGACTTCGGCCTTATCAGGCAGTTTGACCATATAATCATTGGCACCCAGATCAAATGCACGCGCCTTCTGCTCTGGATCTTCCTCTGAGGAAAGAATGACCACAGGCAAATGGCGAAATTTTTTCCGGGTACGCAAATTTTTCAATACATCAAGCCCATCTCGCTCGGGCATCAACAGATCCAGTAGCACAACATGTGGATTAAATTGCTCAATCTCCTGCTCAGAGCGCAAGGCATCTGTACAGTGGCGCAGCTCAAATTCTGGTTCATGTTGAAAATATCGACGTAGCAACACACCGGTAATCGGTGCATCATCAATTAATAATATTCTGTTTTTAAATGTTTTTTCCAATTTTCACCACTCCGATACATGACCCGTTTAACCAAGGTATCACATTTAATTATCTACGGGCAGCGTTCGACCATTTTCATTGAAAATTCAGCACTGATTTTTCACCTATCACCATAAACAATTGACTTAAACATCGGGCATGGCACCGGAATTCAGTTTTTATGGCACAGTAACTGCATATGTAAATTACAACAGAGTATGAAACCTACTCAACAGACCTAACTATTCAATCAGACACTTGAATAATGACCGGCAAAGATCGGTCGCTCAGAGGATTGAAAACGGAGAGTTGATCATGGGCATTGCACAAGCCACCAGTTATTTAATCAACCAGGCAGTGAGAACTGCTACTGAACTTAGCCAACATTCCCGCGAAGATGCCCGCAATGCACGGGCTGTTCATCGGGGTATGAAAGAGAATACCGACGCTAAGAAGGTTGATATCAATTCCGTCACTCGCAAAAATCCGGCGTACCGGGTAAGCCTTTCCATGGCTGCGGTTCGACAAGCACAAACGGCTTCTTGATCAATGACTCAGATCTGCCCTTCTCATCTGAATTCGAGATATATTCGGAGTAAACCTTGCCCCATGACCAAGGTTGAGGTTTACTCCAACCTGATCCGATGACACAGCCTATCAAACTCAATCTCGGTTGCGGTTCCCGAACGCTAGACGGTTATCTCAATGTCGATAAATATGGTGAACCGGATCTGATACTTGATCTGGAACACCTGCCTTGGCCTTGGCCAGATAATAGCGTTGAATCTATCTTTCTCAGCCATGTATTGGAACATCTTGGTGCAGATACAGATACCTACTTAAATATATTTAAGGAAATGTATCGTGTATGCCAACCAAATGCACTGATTCATATCATAGTTCCGCACCCAAGACATGATGATTTTCTCAATGATCCTACCCATGTCAGGGCAGTAACGCCCAATGGATTGGCGCTGTTTTCTCAGAAAAAAAACCGCCAATGGCAACAGATGGGTGCCGCCAATACACCTTTGGGACAAATTATCGAAGTTGATTTTGATCTCATTGAAACAACAATGAATCTTGATCCAGCTTGGCAAAAGAAATTAGCAGAAGGTCAGGTGACAGAAGAAGAGATTTATCATGCGGAAAGACAATATAATAATGTCGTGCAGAGCACACAGACTATCTTAAAAGCAATCAAACAATAACAAACAAAAATCCAATAAAGAGGTTGGGAAATCCCTTTCCCATTACTGATTTATCAACCACTTTTCAAGCAACGCTATTTCACAGCACCTTCAACAGCGTCAACAGCATCAGCGACAGTCTCTTCTACAGATGCCAACAAGCTTGCTTTCTGGGCCTGGAGTTTCTCCAGTTTCTTTTGTGCCGAAACCAGTTTCAGATCCAATTTGGCGGATTTTTTTGCCTTCTTGATCTCTTTTTTGATCTCTTTATACCGTTTTTTAAGATTTTTACGTTCCGCTTTAAGAGCATTCAAATGATCCAATGCACTTGTTGTCATGTCCTATCTCCTTAGGTAAGGGTCACGGAAAAAATGGGTGAATAGCCTCTAAAAACCAGACCTGTATCAGATTACGCCACTTGGAACAGAAACATCAGGATTATTCGACATCCTTCACAATTATTTCGCCACGCCAGGCTCTGCTGTCCGCCATGGCATGATTGGCACAGTTGAAATCGAATTCTTTGGTGATCCCTCGATCAACTTGTCACTATAGACAAGATAGATCAATGTGTTGCGTTTCTTATCCAAAAAACGAACCACCTGAAGTTTTTTAAACAGAATGGAGGTGCGCTTGTTGAACACCTCTTCACCGTTTTTTATCTCTTCCCGAAATCGAACCGGACCAATCTGACGACAAGCGATGGACGAGTTGGAAAGATCTTCCGCCAAACCCAAACCACCAGTAATTCCACCTTTTTTAGCGCGGCTTAGATGACAGGCTACTCCGTCAACCTTTGGATCATCAAACGCCTCAATGACAATTTTATCATCCGGTCCCAGCAACTTAAAAACCGTATCCACACTGCCAACGATCTCAGCAAATGAGGCGCATGGCCAGACAACAACGACAAGTGCAAAAAACCAGGACCGGATGTGCATGCGTTTTCCTTTCAACAGGTTACACTGACAGTTTGTAGACATTCTACAATTGTGAGAAGAAGTCGTTTCCCTTATCATCCACGATGATAAAAGCTGGGAAATTCTCCACTTCAATACGATAGACCGCTTCCATTCCCAGTTCAGGATAGTCAATCACCTCAACCTTACGGATGCAATCTTCTGCCAAACGAGCCGCAGCACCGCCGATTGATCCAAGATAGAAGCCACCATGCGTGTTACAAGCATCAGTGACCTGTTGGCTACGGTTGCCCTTGGCCAGCATGATGAAGGAGCCGCCATTGGCCTGGAAGTTGTCCACATAGCTGTCCATACGTCCTGCCGTGGTAGGACCAAATGAACCGGATGCATAGCCTTCAGGGGTTTTAGCCGGACCAGCGTAGTAAACAATATGGTTCTGAAGATATTCCGGCATGCCGCCACCATTTTCCAACCGCTCCTGAATACGGGCATGGGCAATATCACGAGCAACCACAATAGGACCATTCAGCATGACACGGGTCTTGATGGGATATTTACTGAGTTCGGCACGAATCTCAGCCATAGGACGATTGAGATCCAAATCAACCACCTGTGCGTTCAAACTTGAAGGTTTTGTCTCAGGCAGGAAGCGGGCAGGATCTTTATCAAGTGCTTCCAACCAGATGCCATCCTTATCAATTTTAGCCAAGATCTGACGATCCGCAGAGCAGGAAACACCAAGACCAACCGGACAGGATGCACCATGACGCGGCAGGCGGATCACCCTGACATCATGGGCAAAATATTTTCCACCAAACTGAGCACCCAAGCCCAGTTCCTGGGTCATGGCCAGAATCTCTTTTTCCAAACCACGATCACGAAACCCATGGCCGGATTCACTGCCCTGCTCTGGTAGATTATCCAGATAGTGGGCTGAAGCCAGTTTGACCGTCTTCAAGGTAAATTCAGGTGATGTGCCACCAATAACAATTGCCAGATGGTATGGCGGACAAGCTGCCGTACCCAAAGAGGCAATTTTTTCTTTTAGGAACGGCATGAGCTTCTCAGGCGTTAACAACGCTTTAGTCTGTTGATAAAGGAAGGTCTTATTCGCCGATCCGCCACCTTTAGCCATGAACATAAACTTATAGGCAGAGCCGTCTATGGCTTCAAGATCAATTTGGGCTGGCAGATTGGTACCAGTATTCTTCTCTTCATATACAGTGAGCGGTGCCACCTGAGAGTAGCGCAGATTGGTTTCAGAGTAGGTACGCATGATCCCTTCGGTCAACGCGGCTTTGTCACCACCACCGGTGAAAACGTTCTCACCTTTTTTGCCCATCACAACAGCTGTCCCGGTATCCTGACAGCTGGGCAAGGTCATCCCCGCAGCGATATTGGCATTTTTCAGAAGCTCATATGCCACATAGCAATCATTGTCTGACGCTTCCGGGTCATCCAAAATAGCTTTCAATTGCTCAAGATGACTGGTTCTGAGCAGGTGAGAAACATCCTGCATGGCCTGTTTAGCCAAAAGCGTCAGCCCTTCCGGTTCAACAATCAGCATCTCCTGACCGTTGAAGCTTTTGGTAGAGACATATTTATCGGTCAATTTCCGATATTCGGTCTGATCCGGGCCCAAAGGAAGCAGTTCAGTATAGTTTGAGTCAGCCATGTGGGATGATCCCTCCTGGTTTAGTAATCAGTTGAATTGATCCAATGTTAAGAAAGCAGACGACATGATGCAATCAACCGCTGAAATTCCTGTCTTCATTTTAGCGCAGTATACTCTACTTTGGCTTGGTTTTGCCGCGTTGCATTCTGGCATGGCAACCCTTACATTCAGACGCTGGTTTGCTGATAAACTTGGTTATTTTTCAATGCTTGAAAGAGCAATTTATAATCTTGTTTCCCTATTAGCAACACTGGGTCTAATGACCTATGCACACAGCCAAATTCCCGCAATGATTATTTTTCAGCCTGAACCACTGGGTCGCACCCTACTCGCCCTGTTTCAAGGCTGCGGCCTGATTATGCTCATTGTTGCACTGCGAAGTTATGATCTTGGCCTATTCAGTGGAATTGGCCAGATTAAACGGGCGATCCAGGCCCGATCACAGCAGGAAGAGCCGTTTAAAATGGGCGTATTACACCGCTATATCCGTCACCCACTCTACGCCTCTGCATTGATCATTCTCTGGTGTCGCCCTCTGGATCTGGACAGCTTGGCAACCAACCTTCTGGCCAGTCTTTACTTTATCATTGGGCTGCACTTTGAAGAGCGTAAACTCAAAGTGATCCACGGCGCTGTTTATATCGACTATTGCCAGAAGGTGCCCGCACTTGTTCCCAGATCCATAAAGCCACGATTTTCTATCAACCAGCAATAGAGTCAACAACATAATCAGGCCGAATACCACGCACCTGATAGAGATTTTCCAGCTGATCCTTTTTCCCTGCATAGACACCGCTGAGGGTCAGACATGTCTTAAACCCCATGGCAGAACCTCCAAGAATATCGGTATCCAATGTATCACCAACCATTAGAATGCGTTCAGGATGTATATCTGGAAAACGCGCTGTTGCTAATTCAAAAATTGCAGGATACGGCTTACCAAGACCAATGATTGGAAATGTAGCCTGCTCGGCCAATATAGACACAGTATAGCCCATTACGGCATAGACGGAATCCCCTTCACCTGGCGCGATCATATCAGGATTAGCCAATAGTACCGGCACCCCCTTCTGCTTTACCAGATATTCAACCTGATCCCCTTGCTCTGTGGCGTAGTAGTCCCGATTGCTACAAGCGATAATATATTCTGCATCAGACCATTTCAGGCCATTATCACCAGCTCCAACCATCAATTTCTCTGGATCTGGTGCATAAAAATTTCGGCTATCATCGGTTCCAATAAGAAGATATGGCCGCCCTTTTAGTTCAGATTGTGCAACATAGGGCTGTACGGTCATTCCTGAAGCAATGATGGTTGATTCTGGAATCGACATACCTATATCTGCAAAACGCTTTTCAAGTTTGATAGGCGATTGAGAGGCGTTATTGGAGACCACTAGAAAAGGCTTTTGCTTTTTTTGAAGAAACTGAATTGTTTCTGCTGCCCCATCAATAATTTCTGAACCACGATTCAGCACACCAAACGCATCAAACAGGATTAGATCAAACTGTTCTGAGAGTTCGGAAAACTTCTTTACGAACCGTGCTTCGCCATTTATGAGTATTTCACTTAGTTGAGGGCGTTGCTCACACAGCGCCTTCCGATAGGCTGCATAGTAGTGTGTCAGACTTTCAGGATTATTTATGACCGGTTTTTCTATTATTTTCATGTCAGTTCCAAAGCTCGCAACTTGTCGTTATTTTACCTACATAGATAAGAGAAATTTATTTTTCATATATGATTGTTTTGTTGAGTAATTTCTGATATTTTGTTTTTTTTAAATAATATCATCATACTGTTTTAATATTATCATAAACTCATACAGTTATAAAATTTTCAATTCTGTGCTTTTTTTGCTGTACGAATCGGGCATAATTTTTTATTATGTCTTCGAGGGCAGGACAATTATTGAGTATAGAATATCCCTATCACTCCCCCACTGTAGGTATTATCATGAGTTTTTCTGACACTCGTCTGCGTGTTTTTCACGCTGTCGCAAAACAACTTTCCTTCACACGTGCTGCTGAAGAGCTATATTTGACTCAGCCAGCTGTCACTTTCCAGATCAGGCAACTGGAAGAGCACTTTAATACCCGATTGTTTGATCGTCATCATAATAGAATCTCCCTGACCGAAGCAGGCCATGTTGTATATGGTTATGCTGAACGGATTTTGGAGCTTTATCGTGAGACAGACAAGGCCATTAATGAAATGACCGGTGTCACCCGTGGCGTGGTTAAGCTAGGTGCCTCCACCACCATCGGTGAATATCTGCTTCCCGGTGTGATGAAAGGCTATTATGACCGCTTTCCAAACGTTCAAGTACGCTTGACGATCCACAACACCCGCTTGGTGATTCGTAAACTTGAAGACGCTACCATTGATGTCGGTATGGTTGAAGGTCCTGTCAAAAATAAAAATATCGTACTCACGCCCTGCACGGAAGATGAACTGGTGGTCGTCTTCCCTCCCAATCATCCACTGGCTGACGAGGGCGAAATTCCCATTCAACGCTTGAAAGAGTTTCCTTTCGTCTCCCGTGAAGAAGGGTCTGGTACACGGGATGTGATTGCTGATTTCCTTGGTAACGGTGGCTTACCTTATGAGCAACTCAACACAATCCTGGAACTTGGCTCAACCGAGGCGGTAAAAGGGGCTGTTGAAGGTCATGTGGGCTTCAGTATTGTTTCCAGTGCGACCATACGAAAAGAGGTCAAACTCGGGATTTTGGTAGCAAGACGTGTCAAAGGCGTTTCCATGATGCGTAAGATCAATTTTGTCTATCAGAAACAGAAATTCCGCTCCAAAGCGGTAGAAGAGTTCCTCAATTATGCAAAAGATCAATGTCCAAATTTAGCAACTGAACTCTGAAGTCACGACAATAATTGATAAAAAAATCCCGTCTTATGGCGGGATTTTTTTTGATTATCCATGCTGTTGGTACACTATTGTGCTGTATCTACATCGACATTTAGCGTACCAGAACCAGTAGAGCCGGTGTACAGACTGGCATTTGAAAGCGCTTCAGTCCAAGCATTACTTCCACCAGAACCATCATAAAACAAACTTCTAACACCACTCTGTTCAACCCAAATATAGACACCCGAACTCTCAGGCACATTCACCAACAATACACCATTGCCAAATCGACCTGACTGATTATAAAATCCATCATTATTCCATAATGTTACATTGATAAACTCATCTGAATTATTATCCAAACCTGAAATCACAAGACTCATCTCCTTACCTTCCAAAGCAGGCATCGAGATTTCAACAGGTTCTGTCTGAACAGAGGGATCAATAACCAGTGCTTGATCCAATTGGGACGTTGTACCACCCGAATCGGAAAGATAATAGGATTGACCATTCATCATGATTATCAAACGATACAGGCTGGTTTCAACCACATCAAAAAATGAAACGTCAGCCTCTCCTACAGCATCACCATACACCTCTTGAGTCATCGAAGAGTAACCAGAGTCAGATATCAGAACCAGAGTGGCATATTTTCCTGGCGAAAGGCCAGTTACAGCACCATCCAGACGCATGGTTGCCTGTCCTGGCGTGAGCACAACAGACTGTGTTCCACCTGACTCCACAGCGCTGACAACCGTTGATTTCACGGTTACATATCCATCCATTTCAAGGGTGACAGTCATACTGTCATTGAGCGGCAATCCGTGAAAGGCAAATGCGCCTTGGCTATCGGTCAAGGTCGTTTCATAATAAGAATAATCTGAGCTGTTAAGCGTCACTTTAGCCTTGATGCCCACACTGTGATTTTGCACCGTACCTGTTAACGTGCTTGCCAATCTAACGGTAATGACGGGTTGTACTGGATCTGCAACGGTCACATCCAGTGCTGTAGCTTGGGTATAATGGACCAGACCGCTTGTTTTCTCAGCTGACCAACAGCCATTGATGTGATCGTGAGCCTCAATGCAGAGCCTATAATCCTTCGCTTTCAATAAATTATTGAAATCAAACCCTACGCCTCCACTCCAGCCTGCGCCGTATTTATATGTGATACGCTTCTGAACACCATGTTTCAGTCGATCAGACCAGAGTGAAACAATGAACTCATCTGTTTTACTTGTGATTTCATCACTATCTTCAGACAGAAAGACCCCTGAAAGGGTGTTACCTGTCACAAATGATGTAACAATGCGTTGGTCTGTAGGAATGGAAAGCAACTGTGCGCCATGGATGGTTCCAGGTGACCGATAGGCACCACGATAGTAGCCACTGGATTGTTCACCGGATATGACATTAAAAGAGAGCAGGTAATCATCGGATGCGGCCAGTTCATCAAAGGTTACGACTGCTGAGGCACCAGAAATCGTTATCGTTCGATCAATCAACACAGCTTTTTTTTGAGAAAATAGTGTTATCTCAACCTGCTCTCCGATTTCTTTTGAAAAACCAGTTAATAGTATTTCTGCTTCATACTGATTTTCCAAAGATATTTTAATATTTTCGGCATCTTGACCCGACACATCAATCAGCGTTGCCTCAGCCCATTGTCCGGTTACAGTGCCGTTGTTTGCAGCGTTGAACCAATATCCATCGGGATGAGTATCTGAAGCGATATAGAGCCTATACTCACTGGAACTGACTAATCCACTGATTTCAAATGGTACAGTTTCTTGATCATCGCTGCCTTGTACAGTAACCGTACTGGCTGCGTGCAACAGCTCCGAGTAAGCTTGAATCGTTGCAAATTCTCCTGCCGCAAGATTAGCGATTGATCCAGAAATTGATTTATCCCTCTCACCAACCACCACCACAAACATCTGACTTGCTGCGCGTCCTTGATAACCAATCACTTCCAGAGTAATCAGGTGCGTTCCTGATGTTTCAATGGTAAATGATTGTGAAGATTCACCAATTATTGCTTCATTATCATCAATTTGCCATGAATATATTAAATCTGTATCTGTGTTATGTTTTATTTTAGATATGATTGTAAAAGAAGTATCTGTCAACAAGCTGTCTGGGACTGAAATTGATGTAATTTCTACATCAGGCGGTTCAATCACTTGAATAGTAACAATTGCACTCTCTGACTTTGTACCGGATGATTCACTGACTTGGAATTTAAAACTGTCTTCGCCAAGAAAGTCAATATCAGGTTGATAAGTGAAAGCACCAGTCCAGGGGTTATCAATAGAAACCTGACCATGGATTGGCTGTTCAACAACGAGATAAACTATAGCTTGGCTTGATGAACCAAGTTGTGCTGACAAGGTGTTTACAATATTATTGTCCTGATAAGTGATAAAAGTCTGTTCAAATGCTATTGGCGGATTCAGTGGAGTAGAGAATGAGGATGTCATGGTTGGAAAATCAAGCCCATTACCCATGACAAGATTTGAAAGCGTAATTGTGTAATCTATGCCTTTTTCCCAATTCGTGATGGGTTGAAATACCATGGTATTGGATTGTAGATCATAACTTAAACTTCCAGATATGATCGTGCCGGTTTGCTCTTGAATTTTTACATTATTCTTAGTTATCGAATTAGAATCCAATGCGGCATTAAACTGAATCTGAACCGGCATATTTCCTGTTACATTGGATGCACCATCTACGGGCGTTATTGATACCAACAATTCATTACTCACCGCAGCACTATCAACGCCGCTTTTCTTCTTTATCCAAGTTGCATATTTATCCAGCTGGGTATAAACGCCATACTCCCCTTTTTCAGCACAGTATGATCCACCCCAACTGGTTAGACCGAGTAGATATGACTCTCCATTCAGGTTTTCAACAATGAGTGGGCCACCACTATCACCGCTACAACTATCTTTTCCGCCTTTTTCTGTTCCAGCACAGATCATATTTTCCGTTATACCGCCCTCTTCTTGCATGGCGGCGTTACAGGTTTCATCACTTTTTACTTGCAGAGTTACTTCATTGAGCATATTTGAAGCGGAATATTCATCCCAAGGATCAGTCCAACCATAACCGATTGCGATTACATCGGTTTCTTCCGGCACAAGCAGATCTGCCCACATGTTCGGAAAAAATTTTATTGGTGTTTCAGAAGAAGTACTAGCAAGCTTGATGAGAGCAATATCATTTTCAACAGTATAATGATCATATCTGTTATGCATAATGATTTTGCTTGCTGAATACCACTGGTTGGTAGTTTCGCCAAGATCATTTTGATTGATTAAGATATCAAACTCATCCAGAGCATATACCATCTTTAAGTTTTCATCATAAACACAGTGAGCTGCGGTGACAACCCATTCAGGCGAGATCAGCGCTCCACCGCAGTATTGCTCACCACTATAGCTATCAAAGATGGCAACCATAAAAGGCCAATGCCCTGGTGTAGCATGGCTACCACCGATAATGCGTGGCATTCGGCCACTTTCCGCAGCAATTGATTGTTCTGGAAACCAAAACGTAGCCAGAGCAATAAATAGAGCGATATAGATGGCATTCATTCTCATCCACTCACCTTAATCGATCCAAAGATCGGAACTGCTCCAATAGTGCCTCAATTTCACAGCTTTGATAAGATTTTTCCATTTCAGCCAATAATCTACAAGCTACTGTACCTATAGCCTGTTTTGGATACTGCATTCGAGTCAGTGTATGGATATACTTCAATCCCTGGAACCCGTTGAACCAGGTAAATAGGCGCTTTAAAAAATCCTCATAATTCTTTGATTCTCGATTAAATCGATCAAAATGGCATGATATGCCACGCTGTTTAAAAAAGTCCGCTAATGATAAATCAATGTTCTTCATAAAAACATCAAAATCAATTGGATATACAGAGTCATCTAATGTCTTTTTCAGCGTCGCCAAAGACGCATAGCAGCGTGAATCATAGCTATGCATGGGTTCATAGGCCGATTCAGACAGCCACTGTTGAAGCGCTGGCCCTGTACCAAACGGTGTTCTAGTCGAGAGACGAGCAGAAGGGTAGACTGTTGTCGTATTTAGATAAAACAAATCACCTAACTGTAAGATTTTCTGAATAAAATAAAAATCTTCTCCCGCTTTTTTACGTGACATCCCCTGTGCTTGGCAATAAGCCGAAACCCGACAGGCTATCGTTGAACCAACAGCATAGTGTCCAAACGGCATCCCCGCCCACCGAAGACCATGACAATGAACGCGCAGATAGAGTTCATACTGTGCCATTGCTTGACGATGGGCACCGTATAACGTTTCTAATGGATGCTCAAAATGAAGCGTAGCACCAACAAAGCCAGGATGGTTGTTAAAACCATTAATAATTGATTTAAAATAGTTTCTTTCAACTGTACAATCGGCATCCAGACACACGATAATGCCATCTGATCCCGATGATTCATCCAGCCGTCTGACCGCTTCATCCATGCCTGTTTTTCGGGCCACGCCAACACCGGAGGCTTTTTCAGGCAGATCAAACAGATCAATCAACAGCAACTGACACCAATTCGGCGCTTCTTTTGCTATTTTTTTTAACTCAATCAGTGATTTATAATTTAGTTCCTTAACCGACTTATCACTATTTTCACCATGATTAATAACGACAATAATTTCTACATGGTTATCAATCTGTTCATTATCAAATAATGATAAAAGAGTATCACTAATGGCCTCTTCACCATAGCAAGGAATCACAACTGTCAGATCAGCAGACCGATTTGACGGCTGTGTAAAGGCATCAAAACGCGCCTGTTTTTTCAGATACTTACTGAGATTCCTTCTATCCCACACGCCCATATATCCGCCTGCGGAAATGCACACCGACTTCCTGTTCAGCAATTTTTCGGCACGCTTCGATATCAACCCCTTCCAAGCCGTCCAACGCGCTCATAACCACTTCAGGCACATGCACACTGGCTTTTTTTGCAAACCCTTTCATCGCCTCATAAGATCCTGATAAAGCGGGTTTACAGTGACGATTATAAAGCGCCTCATCTTGAGCATTCAGAGATATGGAGACAACATCAATCACACCCGCCATCTCAGGCGTTACATCCCGCTTATGAACCAGATTTGCCAAACCGTCTGTATTAAGTCGAATCCGTTTCGCGCCCTGCTCTTTGGCTGACTTAGCCACCGCCATAACCACTTTCCAGCGCAAAGTTGGCTCGCCAAAGCCACAAAAAACCACCTCATCATAGCCCGTCACATCGCCCATGGCGTTGATCAACTCCTGAGCGGTTGGATTGCGCTCCAAAGTAAGATCGTGCTTCCCGACAATGGGTTTGGTCCATTTAGGACAAAACTGACATTTTAGCGTACAGCCTCTGGTGATATTGAGATAAAGGCTATTACCAAGCGTATAGGCCAGCTTACCAACATCCGGCACCATCTCAGGCTGTACGGCAACTCCAAACAGATGACCATAATTTGCCGTAGTTGCTTCCGCGACCTCTTGCACAGTGCAATCATGAATCTCTGCCAAAATCTCGGCAACCTGAACCACATAGGCCGGCTCATTGCGTTCGCCACGATGTGGAATTGGTGCCAGATAAGGTGCATCCGTCTCAATCAAAGTCCGATCAAGAGGCACCGATGCCGCGACTTTTCGCAATTCTTCAGCATTCTTAAAGGTCAGAATCCCGGAAAAAGAGATATAAAAACCGTGTTCAATGCCCCATTGCGCCATCTCTTTGGAACCAGTAAAGCAGTGCAACACACCACCGCATTGATGAGCACCCTCCTCGACCATGATTTTTTGAGTGTCTTCTTCCGCTTCCCGCGTATGGATCACCAAAGGCATTCCAGCAGCCAGCGCGACTTGAATCTGAGTACGAAAAGCCTGTTGCTGGGCCTTTTTTTCGCAGAAGTCATAATGATAATCCAAACCCGTCTCACCGATGGCAACCACCTTATGATGGTGACTTGCTTCCAGAAGTGCTTCCAGTGACACCTCTTCCTCTGCTGCATAATGCGGATGAATACCAACAGTGCAATAGAGATCAGGATCGGATTCAGCCAGTGCGTGAAGCAGTGGAATTTCCCGATTGCGGGTTCCAATGATGTTCATATAACGAACACCGGCCGCTCTGGCCCGTTGAAGGAGAGCTTCCCGATCATCTTCAAAGTCAGGAAACAGCAGATGGCAGTGACTATCGGCAAAAATCATGGTGACCGTTGAGTTTGAGAATATCGACTATATGATAATCGCTGAACGACTCATCGTAACAGCACATATGGATTATAACGCCATGTCTGACCCAACCACCAATAATCGTGTCGGTTTAATCATTATTGGAGATGAAATTCTCACCGGGAAACGGCAGGACAGCCATTTTTCCCACGCGCTTACAGCATTCAAACCCTATGGTTTGAGAATTTCCTGGGTCCACATGTTGGGCGATGATCCTGTCAATCTGACCAGAATGTTAAAACAGACCCTCACAGGCCCTACTCCTGCTTTCTGTTTCGGTGGTATCGGTGGCACGCCGGATGATAGAACACGTCAATGTGCGGCCAAAGCCCTGGACATGCCGCTCATCCGTCATCCCGATGCGGTTGCTGATATTGAAGGACAGTTTGGCAAACAGGCCTATCCCATACGCATTAAAATGGCTGAACTACCAGAGCAGAGCCGAATCATACCCAATCCCTATAATTCCATTCCTGGCTTTTCTCTCAATCACCACCATTTTCTACCCGGCTTCCCAGAGCTTGCCCATCCCATGATGGAGTGGGTACTGGATAGCTATTTCTCCGACCATATTACAGCCGATCTGGATAAAAGCCTGTTCGCTCTGGATGTGATGGAGAGTCGTGTAGTACCGATTATGGAACAACTGGGAAAACGCTTCCCATCCATAGAGCTTTACAGCCTGCCTAAGATGGGCACCAACCCAAGAATTGAAATGGGGGTCCGAGGAAGTGATGCCAATATGGTTTACTCTGCGTTCCAGGGATTGAAATCCCTGTTAATGGTGGAGAGTATCGCCTTTGAATTGGTTGATGGCACATAACGCCATACTATCTGCCCATCCTGCTCCTGAATTGAATGGACCACAACACTACCACGAACACTATTACCCATGATAATCAACTCCGCTTTCTTCAACATCTCGAAAGTCACCGAACAGCATTCAGGGTTGAGTGCTTTTTTCATGTGATCACGCCACACACTTTTCATCACACCTTCATGCCGTGCAGGCGTGATCCATTTATGATCCACATACATCATAATGGACCTAATTGATCCCTCAGTAATATTGCCGAGATTATTGATTAACAATGCCTCATCGGATCCCGCATCCTGTGCACTCTTCAAGGCGCGATTATAGAACTCACGGCGCGTGGTTTTATGCCGAAGCAGGATATTCATTCTATCCACCGGCTCTTGCCGATACAGCAGAAGATCAAGTGCCGTCAAAGCGTTCTGACCAAGATCACGCACGGTACAAGTCAAACCTGCGGATTTCAGCTCAAAACGGAGCACAGCAGGCACAGTGCCTTCCTCCTTCAAACGATTGCATACATGGTTCATATGCTGTTGCATTGTCAGCGCATCAAAAGCAATACCAAGCATTTTTGCAGAGTCTGCCATACGCTTTTGATGCTGTTCAGCAAATGGCATTGATGCATTTTTATCGACAAAACAGGTTTCGATCAGGCCGATTTCATCCAGATCATCACCACTATCCAAAAAGTGGCCTTTATCCTTCAACTCCTGCCACTCAGAAGCAGGATCAGACTCAGCCACCACGCCACCACCTAATCCCAAACGCCCTTGTTGATCTTTTTGACAAAGCAAGGTTCTGATCGCTACGTTAAAAGTTGCCTGTCCATTTGGTGCAATAACGCCAATAGTGCCGGTATAGATCCCGCGTGCAGAGGTTTCCAACTCCCGGATAATCTCCATGGTACGCCGTTTTGGTGCGCCGGTGATGGATGCAGCCGGAAACAGAGACACCATTATTTCTGTGATGCCAATGTGATCCTTCAACACACCCTCAACGCGTGTTTCCAAATGATGCACCGTTGGAAAACTGCGCCGTTCAAACAGATGCGGCACTTGAATAGTGCCTGGCTGACACACTTGTCCAAGATCATTACGCACCATATCAACAATCATCACATGTTCCGCATGATCCTTTGCCGACACTTCAAGAGCGTGTGCCAAAACACAATCTTGAACCACATCACAACCACGCGGACGAGTTCCTTTAATTGGCGCTGATGTGATTCGTTGTCCTTCGGTTTTAAAAAATAGCTCTGGTGAGAAACTGGCTATCGTATTGCCATCGCCGGAATTAATCCAAGCGGCATAGGGATGTCGATGTTGTTGATGTAAATTTAGAAAAAGAGCAGCTGGATCTTGTATATTTTTCACCCAGGCAGGACGTGTTAAATTGACCTGATAGGTATCACCCGCTTTAATCCATGATAGTACCTGATCAACAGCTGCATGATAATCCCGTTTTGATCCAGATATGGACCACTGCGGTTTATTTAAAGAATCCAATGCGGACAACGGTGGATAGATCACCGATTTTGGTTCTCTGAACAGACCAAACCAAGCCAACGGCAATCGCTTCAGCGTGTTATGACAAGGCAAACCAAAAGCCTGGGCAGCCTCATAGGAGAGAAAACCAGCTGCCCAAAGTTTCTCTTCTCTGATACTTCTTTCCAGCTGTTCCAACAGCGGCAAGATCTGTCCAGGTCGCCAAGCGACAAGAATATCAACAGGATCATCAAAGAACTTTGGACCACCCAACGCCTTCCAATCGGCCAGAAAACAGATAGATGAACGCAATTGTTCGGGAGAAAGAATCAAAATAAGACCTGCACTGTCAGTGGTTCACCAATATAAGCCGCCCTCAAGCCACAGTAGCAGACGGAGGTTCTATTTAGCTAACGGTAAAATTTCTATTACCATAGGAGATACCTGTTTCAACTGGCAACTGCATAACGCCTAAATAACACAAAAAAAAGCCGCACTAGCAATCATCTCACCAGTGCGGCCATTACTTCCTTCAATGGACAATCATGCCCTTTTCCGTGCTTCTATTTCTGATTTTTCTTGCTCAAAGCCACCTGAGCAGCGGCCAACCGTGCAATAGGCACCCGATAAGGCGAACAGGAAATATAGTCCAAACCAACTTTCTCAAAGAAAGCGATTGAATCAGGATCACCGCCATGTTCACCACACACTCCCAATTTAATATCAGGATTGGTTTGACGACCCTTATCCGCACCCATAACAACCAGTTGACCAACACCTTCTTGATCAATGGAAACAAAGGGATCTTTGGAAATCAGTTTTTTCTCAGCATATTCGGTCAAGAAGCGCCCGGCATCATCCCTGGAAATACCCATTGTGGTCTGGGTCAGATCATTGGTGCCGAATGAAAAGAATTCAGCTTCTTGAGCAATCGCGTCAGCAGTCAGAGCAGCACGTGGTAACTCAATCATCGTACCAATCATATAGCTGATTGCAATACCAGATTCACTCATCACTTTCTGACAAACTGCCTCACAACGCTCTTTTAGGAAAGAAAATTCCGTAACGTTGCTCACCAGAGGAATCATAATCTCAGGTGTAATGGAGAATCCTTCCTTCTTCACCAAGCCACAAGCCGCTTCCATGATGGCGCGTACCTGCATCTCGTAGATTTCAGGATAGGTCACACCCAAACGACAGCCACGATGACCCAGCATCGGATTAAACTCATGTAGCGCATCTACACGGGCTTTAACAGAGGCTATGCTTTTCTTTAAAACCTTGGCAACCTCTTTTTGTCCCTGCTCATCATGAGGAATAAACTCATGCAACGGCGGATCAAGCAAGCGGATCGTCACCGGAAAGCCTTTCATCTCACGGAAAATGCCTTCAAAATCGCTCCGCTGCATGGGCAGAATCTTAGCAAGCGCTTTACGGCGGCCCTTTTCGTTCTCGGCAAGGATCATTTCACGAACCGCAATAATCCGATCCCCTTCAAAGAACATATGCTCAGTACGGCACAGTCCAATACCTTCAGCACCGAACTTACGCGCCACACGGGCATCATTCGGCGTATCCGCATTGGTCCGCACACGCAGACGACGCACCTCATCCACCCAGGTCATAAAGGCGGCGAAATCACCAGTCAGGCTCGGTTCACGCGTTGGAACCTTACCGAGCATGACTTCACCGGTAGCTCCATCCAGAGTAATCCATTCACCACGCTTAACAGTGACACCACCAGCTGTAAAAGAACCAGATTCGGAATCAATCACAAGCGCACCACAACCGGATACACAAGGACGGCCCATACCACGCGCAACAACAGCCGCATGAGATGTCGTGCCACCAGTACTGGTGATAATGCCTTTAGCAGCGTGCATACCGTGAATATCTTCAGGACTGGTCTCTTCACGAACCAGGACCACAGCTTCGCCTTTATTTGCTTCAGATTCAGCATCATTAGCGGTAAAAACAACTTTACCAGTGGCTGCACCCGGAGAAGCGGCCAAGCCAACGGCCAACACCTGTTTATCTGCATCAGGATCCAAAGTGGGATGCAGAAGCTGGTCCAAACTGCTTGGATCAACCCGAGAAACTGCCTCTTCTTTGCTCACCAAACCTTCACCAACCATATCCACAGCGATTTTCAACGCTGCACGAGCGGTCCGTTTACCGGTACGGGTTTGGAGAATCCACAGCTTACCTTGCTGAATGGTGAACTCCATATCCTGCATTTCACGGTAATGCTTTTCCAACCGCTTATAGATCCGCACCAACTCGCCATACAGCCCAGGCATGGTTTCAGCCATGGCAGGCAGATCAGAGTTCATCGCCTTTTTACCCTCAAGGGTGATCTGCTGTGGTGTGCGAATACCCGCCACCACATCTTCACCTTGAGCGTTGATCAAATATTCACCATAGAAACGATTCTGACCGGTGGCAGGATCACGGGTAAAACAGACACCCGTCGCACAGTCATCACCCATGTTACCAAATACCATGGACTGCACATTAACCGCTGTACCCCAATCTTCAGGAAAGCCGTGCAGACGACGATAGGTAATGGCGCTATCTTTCATCCAAGAGTCAAAAACCGCAGCAATGGCACCCCATAATTGATCTTTGGGCACCTCCGGGAAGGTGTTCCCAGTCTCTTTTTTGATAATCGCTTTAAAATCAGCAACCAGTTCTTTTAATACAGCGGCTGTAATTTCGGTATCATTGGTCAGACCAAGCTCTTTTTTCTTCTCAGACAGGCAGGCTTCAAAAGCGTGATGCTCAACACCCATAACCACGTTGCCATACATCTGAACAAAACGGCGGTAAGAATCATACGCAAACCGTTCATCACCAGATTTTTTGATCAAGCCGACAATGGTCTCATCATTTAATCCAAGGTTCAGCACAGTATCCATCATGCCGGGCATAGATGCCCGCGCACCGGAACGAACCGATAACAACAACGGATTATCAACGTCACCAAAATTGGCGTTCATGACCTTTTCCACCTGACCTAACGCCGCGTCAACACGCCAGGAAAGGTTCGTTGGAAAGGTTTTTTCATTGGCATAATATTCGGTGCATACTTCGGTACTGATGGTAAAACCAGCCGGTACCGGCACTCCGATATTGGTCATTTCTGCAAGGTTGGCACCTTTGCCACCCAGCAGATCTTTCATGCTTGCATCCCCTTCAGCCCGTCCATCACCGAAGAAGAAAACCAGTTTGTGCCCGTGGTGTTGAGTATCCATCTGTCGTTTAATCCCTCTAAATGAAATCAGCCGCCCAAACATTTGAACGGCTGATAATCCATTACGAAGTCTGCTTGCTGTCCCCAAGTACCAGTCGGCTGACATCTGCCACCCGATGGAATAACGTTCTCATCAATGCCAGCAACGCCAGTCGATTCTTCTGAATCGCAGGATCTGGATCCATTACCAACACTTTTTCAAAAAATTGATCAATAACCGGACGTAACGCAACCAACGCCGTTAACGCCCCTGAATAATCACCGTCTGCTGTCCGTTTGGCCACTGTATCCGCATTGGCAGTAACCGCCTCAAACAACGCCTTTTCTTCAGAGTCTTTTAACAGATCTTCAGCAACACTCAGCGCATCCAAATCCATTGCTGACTTACTGAGAATATTGGCAACACGCTTGTTAGCCGCAACCAAGGATTCATATTCAGGCAGTTGCCTGAATGCATCCAATGCCCGAATACGGCTGACAACATCCGCCAAATCATCCAGATCCAACGCCTGAACCGCATCAATCAGATCATAATCCAAACCATCCGCTTTAAGATGGTTCTTTAAACGACCGTAGAAAAAGTCCAATACGCGCTTACGTGTCTCTTGCAAACTCCGTTCAGGTACCGACGCATCATAAGCACCATAGGTCTGATTAATTGCCGCTGAGAGCGACAACGCAGCACCACGATCCAAAATAAGACGAATAATACCCAACGCCGAACGACGCAAAGCAAACGGATCTTTATTTCCAGTAGGCTCAAGACCAATACTGAAACACCCGACAAGTGTATCCAGCTTGTCAGCCATGGAAACCATGACCGCGCCATCCGATGTCGGCAGATCGTCACTGGCACCTTGTGGTTGATAGTGATGACGAATCGCATCCGCCACCTTCTCACCCAAACCAGAAGCCTGTGCATAATAGGCACCCATGATGCCTTGTAGCTCAGGAAACTCGCCCACCATGCCGGATACAAGATCACATTTGCACAACTGACCGGCTTTTTTAGCAATTTCCACCGCATCCGGTGCCATTTTTTCAGCCAACCAACCCGCTAACGCTTCAATGCGCCGACTCTTGGCACCCACTGATCCTAACTTCACCTGGAAGACCACATCATCCAAGCCCGGCAGGCGCGAGGCCAGATCGGTCTTGCTGTCCACCTTCCAGTAAAACGCCGCATCTTCAAGACGCGCACGCAAAACCCGCTCATTACCGCGAATCAATACCGAATCATCCCGAGTGACCATATTGCTCACCAGGATAAACTTCGGCAGAAGCTTTCCATCACGACCACGAACCGGAAAATATTTCTGATGGTTTTTCATAGAGGTGATCAACACCTCAGGCGGCACATCCAGATACTGCTCGTCAAATGAACCCATCAACGGAACCGGCCACTCAACCAGGCACGCACTCTCCATCAACAAGCCATCATCCAATACCGCATCACCATCCGCTTGTTGTGCCAATGCGACAACGCCGTCTCGGATGATATTCAAACGTGCATCCAACGACAAAACGACCTTGTTTTCTGACAAAACACGCCGATACTCTTCAATACCAGTCACCGTAAACGGTCCCGGACTCATGAAGCGATGCCCCACCGTCTGATTACCGGTTACCAACAGCGCAGAAATGGCTGGATCGGCCTTTTCATCAAGCGCAACCGGCAACACGGCACCATTAAACAATACCGTCATACGATGCACAGGACGCACAAAACGAATATCACCCGCGCCCCAACGTTGCGATTTTGGCCAAGGCAGTTTGGCAAACACCTCTGGAATCACTTCCAACAGGATATCCTGTGCCGTGCGTCCCTCTTCGCGGATCTGATAACAGAGGTAGTCACCTTTCGGTGTCTCCATCCGCTGTAGATCCTCAACCGAAACACCACACCCCTTGGCAAAGCCCTGAGCAGCCCGAGTCGGATTGCCATCAGCATCAAATGCAGATTTTACCGCCGGACCACGTCGAACCGTTTCCGATGCCTCTTGAGCATCAGCAAGGCCGGTGATCGCCACCACCATACGCCGTGGTGTACCATCGGTTTGAATGCTGTCAAAGGCCAAATTGGCCTCATTGAGCGCATTCGTCATCAATGTCTTAAAAGATTGCAGAGCACCTGCCAACATGCGGGCTGGAATCTCCTCGCAACCAATTTCCCAAAGCAATTCGCCACTGGTCGTCATTGTCAGGAGTCTTCCGTATTTGTAGCATCAGAGCGGTTTTTCAATAGTGGAAATCCCAATGCCTTACGCTGTGCATAGTAGGATTCCGCCACCAAACGCGCGAGATGTCGCACGCGACCGATATATCGCGCTCGCTCAGTCACACTGATTACACCGCGTGCATCCAGTAGATTAAACGCATGCGAACATTTGATCACTTGATCATAAGCTGGTAAGGGCAACGCCGCCTCTGCCAGGCGAATGGCTTCCTGCTCATATGTAGTGAACCGCTCAAACAGCGAATCCGTGTCAGCGTGTTCAAAATTATAGTGGGAATATTCCACCTCATTCTGAAGAAACACATCGCCATAGGTGGTCCCTTCTGTCCAGACCAGGTCGTACACATTTTCAACGCCCTGGATATACATCGCCAGACGCTCAATGCCGTAGGTGATCTCACCGGAAACCGGTTTAAGATCAAGTCCACCGACTTGTTGGAAGTAGGTAAACTGCGTCACCTCCATCCCATCCAGCCACACTTCCCAACCCAAACCCCAAGCACCTAAAGTCGGGCTTTCCCAGTCATCCTCAACAAAGCGGATATCATGAGCCAACGGATCAATGCCAATGGCACGCAGAGAATCCAGATAAAGATCCTGAATATCCGGTGGAGATGGTTTCAGAATTACCTGAAACTGATAATAGTGCTGCATACGATTGGGATTTTCGCCGTATCGCCCATCAGTTGGACGGCGCGAAGGCTGAACGTAAGCGGTTTTCCATGGCTCCGGTCCTAAGACCCGAAGAAAAGTGGCAGGATGAAACGTCCCTGCACCAACTTCCATATCGTAAGGCTGCTGAAGAATGCAGCCCCTATCCGCCCAGTATTTCTGGAGGGCCAAGATCAAATCTTGGAACGTCAAGACCCGTGTCATGTATTCGGTCCGTTTCCGGCCTATTATCTGGTTTACCGAAATATCCGCAGAGCGTTTATTTTCGGTGTGAGTATGGAGGCTGTCATCCCCCATCAATTATTGATCTGGCATCCAGCAACAACGTGCCCGACAGGCTAACAATCCCCGCCCGTTTCGTCAACACTCTGGCAAGTAAAAAAGCATGCTCTCACCATCGGAATCGCCAACGCAGAAAAATCAACACGACTAACGATGTTAAACCCATCAACCAAGCCCATGCTGTTCCAATCCAAAAAAACGGTCCAGGAGAGACGAGATTTTCCGGAACAAATGTCCCAATAACAGCCATTCGATCCACATTAATCCGCTGCAATTGGCGGCCCATAGCATCGTATATTGCCGATATGCCGGTATTGGCAACCCGAATCATCGGCACACGATTCTCAACCGCCCGCATCCGCGTCATGGCTAAATGCTGCGGTTTAGCTGTAGCACCAAACCAACCATCGTTGGTGATATTAACCAACCATTTTGCCCCCTGCGCCACAACCTCCCGCACTTCATCCGGGAATATCACCTCATAACAGACAAGCGGCCCCAATGGACCCTTTTCCCAATCCAAAACCGATGGTCCAGGACCTCTGGTAAAGTCCTTTGTCCCATGGGTCATCTTTGACCAATTGTCTGGAATCCAACCTCGAAACGGTAAAAACTCACCAAAAGGCACTAAATGGTGCTTGTGATACTCCAACACACCACCCGATTCCGGCAAAAACAGCATCGCCGAATTGTAGTAATCCACCTCAGGGCGTTCATCATCTATGGAAGGTCGTTTGGTAAAAGTCGGCGCACCGGTCAATATCGCTGTCTGACGCAACGCCGCCACACTGCCAATACGGTTCATAGCCAGCCGGTCACGTTGGACAAAATAGGGTAACGCCGTCTCCGGCCAGATCATCAAATCAAAATTTGGTGTGGATTCTGTCAATCTGAGATAAAGATCGACCTGCTCATAACGGTATTGCGGATCAAACTTCATCGCTTGAGAAATATTGCCTTGAACCATGCCAACGGTAATACCCTCAGCCCCTTCTTCTACAACCGGATTCTGATCTAACCGCCATTCACCATATTGATAAGCCGATAAAAAAACAACAGCACCCAGACTCAATGCAATAACGAGTGGCCAAATTTTGCCACCCCAAAACATAAAACGCGTACTTAATGCAGCCAAAAACACCGTCAACCACGAAAGCAGATAAACCCCGCCCAGATCAGCAACCTGAAGCACAGGTAACCACCAACTCCAGGCATATCCCACCAGGTTCCATGGAAAACCGGTCGCAAAATGGGCGCGTACCCACTCCAGCCCAACCCACAACAAAGGCCCGGCAATGACCAACGTCCAATACCGGTTGGCAATCAACCGTGAAAGCAACCAGGCGTAGAGCATTGGATATAGGCTCATCACCGCAGCCAGAACCAACAACACTCCATAGCCTGCCAGTGGATATAAACCACCGTGATCTATCAAACTGGTCAACAACCAGGAAAAACCCAGTGCAAAATGACTGAGACCAAAGAAAAATCCCAATAAAACAGCCCGGCGCGGTGGTGATGCAATCACCATACGCATCCACACACCAAAACCCAACACCATGGACCATGGCTCATTCCAAGGCTCAAATCCACGCACCACCACAGCACCACACAATAGTGCCGCTAATATCAAGACCAATCGGATACCCTTACCCTTGAGTCGTCCTAAAGGATAAGGATCACGAAACAGCGGCTGATGGTGAGACCGTTCACGCATAGGGATCTGATATATTTAATTCAGCTAGAACAGAACGTTCCATGGATTCCTGCCGTTCAGCTTCCCATTCCGAACGTTCATGGTCATAACCGAGAAGATGTAATACACCATGAACCACAAGATGAATGAGATGATTTTCAAACAAAATCGCCCGCTCGTCAGACTCTCTGACACAACTATCCAAGGATAGAATCAGATCACCAAGAAATCGAATTGGAACTGAATCAGTTGGCAGATCATCACCCTCTTCCATCGCAAAAGAGAGCACGTTTGTCGGCTTATCCATACCGCGATAATCCGCATTATATGCTTGAATTCCAGGATCATCAGTCAGAAGAACACTGACTTCAATATCTTGATCATCACGATCAAACAGGTTCGTGTGATCCAACGTGGCTTGTATCGCTGTTGTAATCCAGTGACCCGCATCCGCTGGCCAATCCCCCTGATTCTGTTGAATCTCTACAGATAAATCCATAATCAGGTCGGGCGTTTGCGAATTTGGTCGGGGTAAGCAATACGATGATGGTAAAATCCAAGGGTCAAAACCCTCGTAAAAGCTTCCTCGATCTGAGAAAGATCTTTTAATGTCAGATTGCATTCATCTAACTGTCTATCTTCAATTTTGATATTGATGATACGCCGTACCAATGCCTGAATCTGTGCCGGTGAAGGTGTCTTTAACGTACGCGCAGCCGCTTCTACAGAATCGGCTACCATAAGAATACCCGACTCCTTACTTTGCGGCCGTGGACCAGGATAGCGGTACTCCTCTTCGCGAATTTCTTCACCCTTCTTGGTGGATTCCTGCAACGCCTTGTTATAAAAAAAACGAAGCTGACCAGTCCCCTGGTGCTCGGTAATGGCATCAAGCACCGGACCGCTTAAATTATACTTCCGCGCCAACTCCACACCATCCTTGATATGGGACTGAATCACCTTCACTGACATGGACGGTGAGAGCTGATCATGCCGGTTTTCACCAGATTGATTCTCAACATAATAGTGCGGCTTGGTCATCTTGCCGATATCGTGATAAAGCGCCATAACCCGTGCCATCAGCGGATTGGCTCCGATTTTTTCAGCAGCGGCTTCCGCCAGATTGCCCATCATCACCGAGTGGTGATAAGTACCCGGTGCTCGCAGTGAAAGTTCTTTCAATAATGGATGATCACCTGAAGCCAGTTCCAACAACCTTGAATCAGTCGTGATATTAAAAGCCCACTCCATAAGCGGAATGATAGCAAGCCCAAACAGACCAGCCAACAACCCACTGGACAGTGCCATCGTTGCCCCGGTAATCCAATCAATAGAGGGCGGATACCCCATCAACAACTCAATAACAGGAAATGCCGCCAACTGAAAGATACCAATCCACAATCCAGATTTAAGCACACCAAACCGATGCCGAGAGGTACGCAACCCCGCACCACCAACCAAAGAACCAAGCAGATAGTATGCAAAAATGGACGTTCCGCCATTGACCGCCATGGTTGAAAGGAACGATAACGTGGTGCCCAAAACCAAAGAACCACCCGGAATGGAAGTCCGAGCACCCACCATCAATGAAGCCAGTGCAGACCCTAAAGCAACCGGAGGCAAATAGGCAACCATACGATCCGGCCAGTGGAAAAGATCCGCCAATCCATCACCTATAGCGTTGATACTGATACAAACCAGTGCCACTACCAACAAAATTGTGCCCAGTAGATAGAGCGTCTTCTTATCTCTTGGGAAAGTCGCAGCAGTACGCAATAAAAAACCACGCCCTACCACAAAGATCATACCCAACACACCAGCCATACCCAGCAGTTTGATGAAATTACGGCTTTTACTATCAGACTTATAGAGCCGCTCAACTTTCAAACGATTGACAGGTTTGACCACCTCACCTTCACGCAGCAGAATCTCGCCCTTGCGAATACTGAAATAGGCTTGCTCAACCGCTTCAGATGCATGCTGGCGGCGCAGTTTGGTTTCAGTAAGGTTCAGCGCTAAATTCGGACGAATCTGATCATCTACAAGCTTAAGAATCCAACTGCGTAATATTCCAGGATGATCCAAAAACAGCCTGCCCACAGTACGTTTAAGCACTTCTCGAAAGGACTCTATATCCATCAACTCGGCGGAACCGGACGCACGGCTCTCCACGCCCTGCTGCTCGACTTTACGCACTGTATAAGCTGAACGAGCCAGATCTCTCAATATTTCTCGACGACTGACAATCCGTTGTTGGGCAAAAGGCTGAAGCCAAGAACGCAACTCTTTGACAATATCAACATATGACTGAGGTGGACTTGCTGTAGCAATAGGCTGTGCTAGTGCAGTAATATCTGTTGTAGGCGTGGATGCTGAGAGATCTGAACCTGTTGTGATGGGTTGAGTGGCCGCTGTTTGGTCATCAACAACACGTTTAGAATCAACCACATTCGAAGATGGTTCAGTGTCATCAGTTTGAATTTCTGGCTGAATGGGCTGATCTTCAAAAGGTGTATCCAAATCAAATAGAATTCGAAATACCGGAATGGGCACCGGTTCATCCAATTCAAGCCGTTGGATCAAGCCATCGCGTAATTTCTCTTCAGAGATTCCTGGATTGGCACGGCGCGTATCAGCCATCCAAGTCAAACTTCTCTCAATATGGGTCATGATGTGATCCATCATGCCCGCATCCCAATCATAAACAGGAAGAATGGCTGAAGCCGCCTCATTGCGGCGCCGTTCTGTTGATTCGCTATCTTCAATAAGCAAATCACGATCTGCTTTGATATCGTAGCCAGCTACTTCACCAACATTTGGCAAATAGGGCGGTCTGAGTACGACAGGGGAGTATATGAGCGTAAGCAGTGCAACCAGTAATCCGAAAAAAAACTGGTCTACAAGAATAGAGGAACGAAACCAATTCACTAGCGGGCTACGTTGCTTCTTACGTCCTCTCAAACGAGTCTGTTCCAATCCTTCAGGCATAGCCCGTCAACCACCTTACAACGTTGATGGATGTGAAGCGGGTAATCTGGCTTGATCATAAGCTACTACAATGCGTTGCACCAATGGATGGCGCACAACATCCCGCTCTCGGAAAAACGTCATGGAAACACCCTCAACCCCTTTCAGCACCGAAAGTGCCTCCACAAGTCCTGAGCGTTGCCCACTTGGTAAATCAATCTGTGTCACATCACCAGAAACGATGACTTTGGACCCCTTTCCCAACCGGGTCAAGAACATTTTCATCTGTTGAGGCGTGGTATTTTGTCCTTCGTCCAGAATAATGGCCGCATCATCCAGCGTTCGACCACGCATATATGCCAATGGTGCTATTTCAAGCTGGCCTTTTTCAACCATTTTTTCAATACGTTCTGGACCACCAACCATATCATGCAGTGCATCGTATAGCGGTCTAAGGTAAGGATCAACCTTGGCCTGAAGATCACCTGGCAAAAAACCAAGATTTTCACCTGCCTCAACGGCAGGTCGTGTCAATACAATGCGCGTTACACGATTTTGCATAAGTGCCTGAACCGCCATTGCCACTGCCAAATATGTTTTACCCGTACCCGCTGGACCAACACCAAATAGCAAATCACTCTTGATTAAAGATTCTATGAAACGCACTTGTCGAACATTGCGCGGCAAAATTAATTTTTTCGGTGTCTCTATGGCAAATTTTTCAGTGAGAAGAGCATCCAGCGGCGCATCCTCTTCAACCGCTTGTACACAATCCTGTACCCTGTCAATATCCACAGTTTCTCCACGCTCAAGACACTGATAAAGCTCTGTAAGAAGTTCCTTAACCTGCTGGGCCTGCTTACGAGTCGGTGCGGCGATCGTAACGGTATTGCCCCGTGGATAAAGCACCACGTTCAACCGTTTCTCAATCAGCTTCAGATGCGCGTCTACCTCACCAAATAACGCTACAGCCAGTTGATTATCGGGAAAATGCATCCTGGGCTGAGAAGTATCGTTCACTCTGCATCCAATCTGTCACACTCTTCATCAATAAGACACCCGCGCAGTGAATTTGCCCGTCCTTCAGTGAGTTGAACAGAAACAATCTTTCCAATCAATGATTCAGAACCAGCAAAATTAACCGTACGCATGCCCGATGTCCGCCCCATTATCTCACCACTATGACGACGGGAAACACCTTCCACCAAGACCGATTCAATTTTGCCAACCTGTGCCTTATTTTTCATCTCTTGATGTCTGTTTAATACCGCCTGCAAACGCGCCAAACGCTCGGTTTTTACCGACTCCTCAACTGCATGTTCCATTTCCGCCGCTGGCGTACCCGGTCGAGACGAATATTTAAACGAATAGGCATGATCAAAACCAATCTCTTCAACAAAGGCCAACGTCTCCTCAAAGGCGGCCTCATCCTCACCCGGAAAACCAACTATAAAATCCGATGCCAAAGCAATGTCAGGAGATGTCTCACGCAGGCGTTTCACCCAATGCCGATATGCATCAACGTCATGGCCGCGTTCCATACCATCCAATACGCGGTTAGACCCACTCTGGATGGGCAGATGTAAATAAGCACACAACTCTGGTACATCACCAAACACCTCTACCAGATCTTCATTCATATCCACTGGATGTGAGGTAACAAAACGAATTCGATCAATACCATCAATCAACGCTACCTGACGAATCAATAACGCCAAATCATGGTCAACACCATCGCCATCCATCGCCTTATAGGCATTGACGTTCTGACCCAGCAGATGAATCTCTCGTGTGCCGCCCCTGGCAAGTTCAGTCACCTCGGCAAGAATTTCATCAACCGGACGACTCCACTCCCGTCCACGGGTAAAAGGAACCACACAAAAAGCGCAGAATTTGTCACACCCTTCCTGAACAGCAACCGACGCAATAGGACCACCAGTGCGCGTATCTGGAAGTGCCTCAAACTTGGATTCCGCATGCTCGGCATCATCACAAATACGACTTTCTCCCGCTTCCAAACGCTGCAACAAGCGCGGCAAACGGTGGTAGTTTTGTGGACCAAAAACCAAGTCAACAAACGGTGCCCGCCGAAAGATTTGATACCCTTCCGCCTGAGCTACACACCCCCCAACAGCAAAACGTACATCCCGACCTTTCAAGGATTTGCGCATGCGTCCCAGTTCTGAAAACAGCTTGTCTTCGGCTTTTTCACGAATATGACAGGTATTGAAGATGATCAGGTCAGCGTGAGCGGGATCGTCTACTGATTCATAAATGCCGGTACCATTGAGCAACTCAGCCATACGCACGGAGTCGTAGGTGTTCATTTGGCATCCAAACGTTTTGATATGAAAACGATTTTTCAATTTCAGTCCTTTATTTCAACTGCTTGAGACGCTCTGTCAAAGGTATAACAACAGGTTTTGGTACAAATAGATCCACAGCACCACCCCCTTTTGCCACTTCTTTGATGAGTCGTGAAGCGGTGGCCGCATGATCCGCCCGAGCCGAAAGAAAAACAGTTTCAACATCCGGTTGCATGCGGGCATTCATGGCCGCCATTTGATATTCGTCATCAAAATCAGTCATAGAACGCAGACCGCGCAGTATGGCAACTGCGCCAATCTCCTGTGCCAAATCCACAGTCAATCCTTCATGGGTAATAACTGACACACCCTTCAAACCCTTTACACTGGCTTCAACAAGAGATTTCCGCTCTTGAGCATTGAACAGAGACTTCTTACCTAAATTACCGGCAACCGTCACTACGACAGAGTCAAACAAACGCAAACCACGCCGAATGATATCTAAATGACCCAATGTTACCGGATCAAATGTACCTGGATAGAGTGCGATTTTTCTCATCGTAGCAAAATCTCCATGCGCCTTTCAGAACATATCATTGCACTTCTGATTGGGCACCATTGTCTTATTTTAAATCAAAATTTCTATTACAGCCGGCAATACACAATCTCAGAAGACCCGTAACTTCTCACTTCTTCAACCTGCCAAGGACTCGGAATTTTCTCAGCATCATGAGACCCTTGCTCAACGATCACATAAACCTCTGAGGCGAGTAGACCTGAATCAGTCAACTGATTCAAGGCCTTTTCAGCCAACCCCTTACCATAAGGTGGATCAAGAAAAATCAGATCAAACGGCCCAAGCATTTTTTTGGTTAACTGATGATAGAGCGCACTACTCACTGACGAGCCTTTAATTGTGATCCCTTTTTGGTCCATACCGGTTTTAGTCAGATTTTTTTGCACAAGTTGTAGTGCCTGTCTATTCTGATCAACAAAAACTGCCTGTTTAGCTCCACGGCTAATCGCTTCAAGCCCAAGGATACCGGACCCAGCGAACAGATCCAAAACACGGCTATCTGGAATTAAATGTATCAACCGACTAAACAGCGCTTCTCTCACCCGCTCAGTAGTTGGACGAATCCAGTCTACTTTAGGAGAAAACAGACGCAATCCGCGTTTTTCACCGCCACAAATTCGAAGCATAGCAAACCCAAAAACCAAAAATTTGAAGCAGTGCAGACCCTAAAACCAATAATCAAAGCAGTGCAGACCCTAAAACCAAAAAAAAGCCCGCAGCATATAGCCTGCGGGCTTTTTAATTTTGGATGCGGGAGCAGGATTTGAACCTGCGACCTTCGGGTTATGAGCCCGACGAGCTACCGGACTGCTCCATCCCGCGATAAAAAATGCCTGGCAGTGACCTACTTTCCCACATCTTAAGATGCAGTATCATCGGCGCTGAGGCTCTTCACTTCCGAGTTCGGAATGGGATCGGGTTTTTTAGCCTCGCTATAGCCACCAGAACACTTTTTGAGATCCGAAGATCTCATTCTGTGCCAAAACGAATTTTGACAATAATGTTCTTGAACAACTGAAGGGAATGGGCAAGCAAGAGTCTTGGAGCATCAATATTAAGCCAATGGACCAATTAGTACTGGTTAGCTTCGTGTGTCGCCACACTTCCACACCCAGCCT
>JADFWU010000059.1 GCA_015234045.1 Magnetococcales bacterium | reverse complement strand
TCCCTTCATAAACTTTCAGATCCGATTGATTGGTCCATGTTCCGCCGGTTACCGTTATTGATCCCTTAAAGTCCATCGAAACCGTGGTGTTGTGGACGTAATCGGCAATCAACTCAACGGTTACAGTATTGATCAGATTCAATACTCCGTTTCCAGTCAATCCAGAGCTATCACCAAGGCGGACCGTACCACCATTGATGGTCATGGAAACACCATCCGCAATGTCTACGCCGCCCGCTGAGATGTCGGTGATATAACTGCTGTTGCTGACATCCAAATCCGCGTTGATATCCAACGTGCCAACATTGGTAAAATTGCCTGACTGGATGATCAATCCATGATTAATTTCCAATAATCCAGCGTTGTTCACCGTACCGGTAAGATAACGGCTACTGCCTCCGTCACCCGCTTCAATCAGGATTGAACCACCGCTTTCATTATCCAGGCTATAACCGCTCTCCACCCAGATCTCAGCATGATTACCGCTGCTGCTGATATCGGTCAGTGTGATGGTGCCCAAATTGGACATACCCTGATAAAGATCCAGGTCAGCACTATCGTAGTAGCGCCCTTCCAAGGTGATCGTACCGCTGGCATCATTGATCAACTGTTGCTCGAAAATCTCAGTCCCTTCATAAACTTTCAGATCCGATTGATTGGTCCATGTTCCGCCGGTTACCGTTATTGATCCCTTAAAGTCCATCAAGACGGTACTGTTGTGAACATGATCGGAAAGCAAATCAACTGTAACGGTGTTGGAAAGCGTCAGAACACCACTGCCAGTCAGCCCGGAACTGCCTGTGCCAAGACGTAAGGTGCCACCATTGACGACCATTGAAAGACCATCGGCAATATCCACACTACCTGTTGACAGATCGGTTGTATGGCTACTGTTGCTGATTTCAACAGCCGCATTGAGATCCATATGACCGGTATTGGAAAAATCACCGGAGTTGATATACAGCGTATGATTTACTTCAAGCAGACCTGCATTATTCACCGAGCCGGAAAGATAACGACCACTACCACCTACTCCAGCATCAATCAGAATTGTTCCGCCACTCTCATTATCCAGGCTGTAACCGCTTTCAATCCAGATCTTGGCCTGATTGCTACCAGAACTGTTATCTGTCAACGTGAAGGAGCCCAAATTGGACATGCCCTGATAGAGATTTACATTGGCGGAGTTATAGTATTGACCTTCCAGAAGAATAGCGCCGTCAGCACCATTGATGAGTTGTTGGTTGAAATCAAGATCACCACCATTGATCAATAGATCCGACTGATTGGTCCACACACCACCGGAAACAGACACTGAGCCTTCGATAGATGTCTCAGCCGTAGTGGTATGACTGTAGTCAGTGGCCAACTCGACAGAGATCGTTCCAGCCAATATCCAGGAACCCAAACCGGTAAACGTCGTAGTCTCACCCAGTATGATTTGCCCACTGTTTTGAGTCAGCGTGCTGGTATCGGCTAGATTGATACTACCGCCCTGCAAATTAACCAATTCATTATAGCTATTCAGGATAAGCGAACCATCCAGATCAATGGTGCCACTATTGACCAGCGTACCATCATTCATGGTCAAGGTATGATCGATATCCAACGTACCTTCGTTGATAAGATCACCGGAAATAAAGCGCCCGGAACCGCCACTTCCGTAAATAGATTGAATGGTTCCGCCTGCCGCATTGGTCAAAATGGCCGTATCATCCACAATCAACTGACTGTATGTACTGTTGGCACTGTCATCAGTGAGCTGAATCAGCCCCTCATTGGTGCTGTCATAATAGAAAACCGCATCGGCACTGTCATAGTAGTGTCCTTCCAAAACCATATTGCCGGTATTGGTAAACAGGCCATCAAAGGAGACCGTGCCAGAATGAATATTCAGTGTTGATGCATTGGTCCAGGCGTTATTGACAAAAGTGACCGTGCCCGACAGATCAATTTCCGCGCTGGTATCGACAACGATATCAAGGACGGTCATATCAACCGCAATGGTGCCATCCAATTTCAGAGTGCCCGAACCCGTCACCTCAACAGCATCACTAACCAGGAACGTGCCACCACTGACCGTGAGTGTTGCACCATCGGCGATATCCACACTGCCACTCTGGAAATCAAAATAGTGGTTGAGGATATCTACTGTAAAATCAGCGTCCAGATCCATACTACCGGTATGAATCAGATCACCACCGCTGTAACGCAACTGATAATCCACATCCAACAGGCCATCATTGACAAACTGGCCACTGATGGTCCGTTCACTGCCGCTGGCACCCACATCACTGAGGATCACACCTGATGTCATGTTGGTAAATGTTGCACCATCCTGCATTTGAATTGTTGGATAACTACTGGCAGCACTGGAATCGGTCAGTGTGATGGTGCCTTCATTGTTGAGATCCGCATAACCATACAGATAGGCACCGTTGTAATATTGACCATCCAGAATGATCTCACCCGCATTGAGCAAAGGCGCATTGACGGTAAAATCAGAACCCTCAAAATGGATGGTTTGGCGATTTTCAAGTCCAACACCGTTCAAATACAGATTGGCATCAATATCCAAAGTGACCGTACTGTCCAAAACGGCACCATCCATGGAATCCAAAGTTGAATTATTACTGAAACGAAGGGTTCCTGTACCGGTCAAATTGGTCATTTCACCAATCATCAACGATGACGCATAACCCATGACCAAGGTGCCATCCTGGCCGATATTTATCGTGCCATAACTGGTATCTAAAGAACCATCAAAATCAAACTGATGATCAATATTGACCACACCATCATTATACAAAGGACCAGACCAGTTCCGTGACCCACCACCAACCCCGGCATCGACCTGGATCGTGCCCATATTATAGACAAAGCCGTCATTGTTGAGGTCCACAGAGACATAGGCGTTGACATCACTATCCGTCAACGTGATCACGCCGGCATTGACGATCAACTGCCCACTCTGAAATTGAGCCGTATCATAGTACGTACCCACCAGTGCCAACTCACCATCCTGCCCAATCTCGAGAGCCGTGTTTTGCGTGAGCAATCCACCCTCCACCATGATCTTGCCGTTTATCTGCCAGCTTGGACCCGATATGGTCGTTGAACCCAGAACAGAGATCACAGCAGAACTGTCATGGATGTAATCCGCATGTCCTGTTGTACCAGTCGTACCTGTTGTACCTGTTGTACCTGTTGTACCTGTTGTACCTGTCGTACCAGTCGTACCTGTTGTGCCTGTTGTGCCTGTCGTGCCTGTCGTAGTGGTTGTTCCTGTCCCGTCACCGATGGCATAAAGTTGAACAGAACCATTGAGCGCCAATGTACCATTGCCACTCACGACTGTTTCGTCACCAAAAGCCAATGAGCCATCATAGACAGTCACTACAACATTATCAGCCAGATCCATGGTTCCGGCTGAGAAGTCCATGGTGTAGCCATAGTTGTTGAACTGCGAATCACTGTTGAAATCAAACAGACCGGTATTGACGATGTCGGCATTTTGGAAAATGCCGTGCCCATCAATCACCACACTGCCCAAATTATTCAATGCACCTTGCCAATATCGATCCGCACCGCCAAGGCCGGATTCCATCCATATGGTGCCACCAATATTGTTATGAAATACCGCAGAATCGCCGATGGTGACATAAGAGTGGTAGGCGAGTTCACCGTGATCGGTCAACACCAATAGCCCATCGTTATAGCTATCGCTGTTTAGCGTGAGATACGCACTGGCGTAGTCTGGCCCTGATAACGTAACCGTGCCATCTGTGGCATTGGTCAGAGAGATGTCCAGGGTATTGTTGTTTTTCAGAACCCAGCTACCAGTATTATAAATAGAGCCATCACCACTCAGGGTTGCTTGAGAGAAATAGGCTTCGCCGTTTGTAACCAACATCGTGGTATTGAGCGTGCCACTGCTGGACGAGTCCATCCAGAGCGTACCATTGATCGACCTTAGCCCCGGCCCTTCCAACGTGCCGTAATACCAATTGAGGTCACCCTCAATGGAGAGAGAGCCATAGCCATTCAGCGTTCCGCCAGAAAGCGTCAGTGTGGCACCGTCCGCAACCGTGGACTCACCACCGATGTTCAACACACCGCCGGAGAGTTGCAGATCACCATGGACAGCCAGTTGGTCCAACTCGGTATCACCGGTTGAATAGACAATTGGTGTCACACCTTGATGCAGCGTGACCACAGAATCATTCAATCCAGGCACCGCTTCATCCACCCAGTTGCCGGCCTCATGCCAATCACTCACCTCGGCAGCACCACTCCAGATCACTGCATCGGGAATGATATCCTGTACAACGATGGTTACTGTGGCGGTAGACTCACCGCCGCGACCATCTTCAATGGTATAGGAAAATGTATCGTTGCCGGTGAATGCGGCATCGGGCTGATAAAGCAAAGACCCATCTTCATTCAGCGTCACTACGGCATGACCAGTGGATGAAGCACTAATGCTTAGGATGGTCAGCGTATCGTTATCCGGATCGGAATCGTTGTCTAACAACTCACTGGGCATCAACGTTAAATCCGTGCCCTGCACCGTGGAGAACTGATCATCCATGGCTTCAGGCAACAGATTATTACCGGTCACCGTGACCATTAACCAACCAGTATCGCTATAATCCAACCCATCGGAGATCCGATAGGTGATGTATTCGTAACCATTGACTGAACCCGGCGTAAGCGTCACCAGTCCATCCTGTATGGAAGTCGCTGGAATTTCCTGACCAATCGTAACCGGCGCGTCATCCCAAAGCAGCGTAGAATACGCAGGAAGCGTGTCAAAAATTACAGTTTGTGCCTCTTGACCATCCAGATCCTCATATCCTAACAAAGACCATGACAGCGTCTGTGTCGTATCGCTTTCAACTGTCAGATCAAGGCCATAGACGTAGGGTAGTGTGTTGGGATTTTCTATGGTGAGCGTGATATCCGCTGTTTCGGTCTGAGCAGCGCCATCATCCAGCATTACGGTAAAGGTAACGGTCTCTGAACTGCCGATGTCCAAGCGGTCCGCTGTTGGCTGAAAAGCCAATATGGAAAACGCTTCATTAATGGCGTAGAGTGCTCCGTCCAGAGCGTAGACACCGCTACCCTGATCAGTCACACCCGCATAAGTGAGGCTTTGCGCGGTAAAAGCGCCGCTATCCGCATTATCGAGTGTGATGGTCAGCGTATGGGTTTGACCAGCATCAGGATCGGTTCCATACAATGAAGTGAGTGGATATGTCGCATAATCCGACTCAGAACTGAGCGCAATGGGTACGCCACTGAGTACCGGCACACTATTGGCCGCCACGCTTACAGAGGTATTAAACAGGGTAGGATCGTTCTCACCATCATCTACAGAAACAGTCACTGTGCTGGTACCAGTAGCACCATCAACGCTCTGAAAATCCAGTGCATAGAACAGATCTGCGGCATCACTCGGCGCGATTGAGGAAGAATAAACACCCGGTGATAGCAGATCCAGACCGATTGCATTGAGTGCGCTATCAGTAATGGTCAATAGCGTTGAATCGGTAATCTCAACAGTGAAATCAACAGCTACACTATCCAAATCCTCAACATAACCACCCTCCCAAATGGCATACGTGCCATTATTGGTGATCGCGACTGTATCCGATAAATTACTGATAATCGGTGCAAGATCCTCTGACAAAATCTCTAACGTCAGCGATAAAGTCGCACTCAAACCGCCACTATCAGTACCCACAACCGAAAGGGAAAACGTACCGGTATTCTCACCTGTGGGATTGCCGGTAAGCATGGAATCAACAGGATCATAACTGAGCCATGTGGGCAGTGCTTCACCAGATTCCATGGTAATGGAGAGCGTTACCGTATCGCTGTCATCAGGATCAGTGAACAGATCAACGATGCTTTCCGTAAAAGTGGTTCCAGCTTGCCCGGTGATCCAATCATAATCAGCCCATGCGGTTTCATCCGCTTCAGGCGCATGATTGATATGCGTGACAGTAATTTCAAGGTCATAAGCCGCGCTATTGCCGGCTGTATTGGTGGCGGTCACGGTCACGGTTGTGCTGTCATCGTCAATGCCCGCGACACCGGATAGCACACCGGTTACATCATCGTAACTCAACCATGTTGGTAACGTCGTGCCTCCGAGTGCCGTCAATTCAACCTGTTCAATGGCCGGTGTAGTGCCAAACGTATCATCCGGCAGATGCCAACTAAACGTTGTTGCTTCAACAGCCTCTACCGCATCCAGTGGATCATTGATCCAGATCAGATCCGTTGTACTCAGACTTTCAGACAACGTACTTCTAACCAGATCAATTTCCACAAGCGTACTACTGCCAGTGGCCGTAGTAACCAGATCAATCAGTGCGGTTTGCAGCGCAAACTCTTCTACAGGAAGACTAAAATCAATGCCAGACGTGGATGGCTCGCCGTAGCCACCAGACACGGTTGTATCCGAATAAAACAGATCATTAAATGATGGCATACTGGCAGAAACAGTGCTGCCGCTGTCATAAACCAACCCATCCAGGCTAATACCGTTGGACGCATCACCATCACTATCCAGTGTATAGAGCAGACGCGCACGATTGAGCACGGAAGGATCGTCCAACTGACCATTGGCTTCTGAGGCCAAATCCAGCAGGGTTAATGAGTCCGCAGCCTGAGCCGTACCGAATTCCGTGTCTCCAATGGTAAAGGTGATGGTTTCACCGGGTCGGTAGCTGTATTGGCCGGATGCCTCAGTCAGACCACTCTGTGTTTCTGTGCTGAATGCCATACCAGATACTGTTTCTGCAACCAGAGCACCTTCTAACAAGAAGGTCATGTTCAGTGAAACATCAACCGGTTCCGCTTCGCCATCCGAGGCATGAAATTCAATCGTGACAGGACCGGTCAGGCTGTCCCATTCCGGTGTACCACTCAGCGTGACAGCCTGATCATCAAAGGCAAGCCAACCCGGCAGTGCTGAACCATCAGCCAGTGTTGCACTCCAGGTAAGCGTATCCCCTTCTGGATCGGTTACTGTGCCCGTTGGCATAGACCAGTTCAGTGTATCTGCTTCACTCAGATCAAATGGATCAAGTGTCGTATTAACAACCGGTGCATCATTAACAGCCACAATCTCCACAGTGACGGTCTGCTCCACAGACACACCCGCTGCATCGGTCACTGTCCAACTAAATGTATCGGTTCCGTAGGTATCTGGCTCTGGGGTATAGATGATAGACAGACCATCCAGCTGAATGTCACCATGGCTTGGCTGGACGGTCAATTGTGGTTGCAGCAACTCATTATCAACATCGGTCAGCGCCAACTCGAACGTGGTGGGTGTGTCTTCTTCAACGACTTCAACCTGATCCGATGCCTGTGGTGCATCATTGACCGGATCAACGGTTATTGTAATCAGAGCAGTATCGGTTTCACCAGCTGGATCAGTGGCGATATAGGAAACGCTAAATTCACCATTTGCATTCGCTGCGGCTTGAAATGTCAGCTGATCGCCTTCAATGGAAACCTGGCTACCATCCGGTGCCTGATCCACTGTATAGGTCAGTGCGTCACCATCTGGATCACTGGCAACCAGAGTCACCGTAACCGACTCATCTTCCAACACCGTGGCAACCAAATCATCAGCTACCGGCGGCAAGTTATCCGGCAAAGAAAAAGTAACAGTCACCTGACTGTTGTCTATTCCATCGGAAGCCGTAATAACCACTGCCAAACTCTCCGTCAGATCCTCACGACTCACTTCACCACTGAATATTTGTTCAGCCGCATTGAAGGAGAGCCAATCAGGCAAAGAGGAACCATCAGAAAGCGCAGCAGAGAGCGTAATATCCTCACCCTCAATATCAACCACACTCTCAAAAAGGTTTTGGGAAAAGCTGCCACCCACCGGCAAAACAACAACAGACTCAATAAGGGTAATGATTGGAACATCGTTGACTGGTAAAACATTTACCGTCACCGTAGCTTCCGCCTCAGCGCCAGAGACAACATCCTTCACCCGATAGTTGATCTGATCCATACCATTGAAGTCGGGCTCAGGCGTATAGACAAGGGTACCAACATCACCGCTTTCATTCATGGTGATCTCAGCCATCCCATGCATGGGATGGCCCAATTCTGGGATGTCAAACACCACAGGGCCACCATCACCGTCACCCGCCTTCAGAGGAAGAACAAGAACAGAATCCTCATTGAAATTGGTCCGCTCATCACTTTCCGGTCCCTGATCTTGGGCAAAAGGCGGTGAGTTAGTGGTATTAATCGGATCTGTATTGGAATCTGGCTCTGGCATCGGAGTATCATTATCAGCCGTGCCATTTTGTGGGGTATCTGAGCTGCCTATCAAAGTCTTTGAAGTTGAGAACGGCTCCTGCACATTATTGGAATCAAAGCCCTGCTCTGCCGGAGCCATACCAGTGACCATATCAACAAAAGTCGTTGGTAGCATATTAGCCAGCTGTGGTGATGCTTCCGCCAAAGCGGGCGACCCGTCACCACTGGTCGCTGCATCCATACTGCCGAGACGCTCCATAAGGGCATCAGCGGCTTGGGCCACTTTTCCACCCTCTGTAGGCGCACCCTCTCCAACGGGAAGAGGCTTACCATCCTCTCCCAATCCCTCGCCTTCTGGTGGTTTTTCACCATCACCCTCTTTTGGCGGTGACTCCTTCTCACCATCTGGTCCTTCTTTTAGCTCACCGTCACCCTCTTCTCCTTCTTTGCCCTCTTCGCCTTCCTTACCTTCTCCCTCTTTTGGCGGCGGTTCCCCGTCTTTTTCCTTGCCCTCTTTTTCGCCCTTTTCGTCCTTTTCGTCTTTGGCTTCCTTATCGTCCTGATCTTCTTTTTCGTCTGCTTTGTCGTCTTTGCCTTTTGCCTTACGCCAACCAGGTTGACCAGCGCTTAACTGGTTGTCAAAGCGATCCATCATCGCCTTTGATGCCTTGAAAACAGTTGGCTTGAAATCCACGGTCATTGAGATGGCCTGACCGGCATCCAACAACGTGGACATCACGTTGCCCATGGGATCAAGCACATCAATCACACCAAACTTATGGACAAACACCGAGGATCCATCAGCACGCACTTCACCCTCAAGCTCACTGCCACGAATACCCACGATAGCAGAAGGGGTTTTAATGATGGAGTGACGTCCGCTGCCAAAGGTGGCCAACTTGCCGCTTTTGTAATTAAAAAATCCCTTCCGAACCGTAGCCTGAAATGCACCCTGTAAGGTGGTTGGATCATAGACATATTTATCCAACACCGATTCACTATCAGCGCCCAACTGAAATGATGTGCCATCACGAAACACCACTTTCACAGAACTGTCCGGGTCGGTATTCAGGGTATCGCCCTTTTTAACCGAATCGCCTTTTTTCACTGCCCGTTCAATGCCCTGTGTATCCTTGACCCGTGCACGACCACCCAGCAGCGCCACCATGCCGATCACTCCATCCACAGCACGTGCGACAATCGGACCAGCCACCTGTTCCCCTTCAGCAGGCATGTCAATCAAATGCCTCACTGTTTCCGGCAACAATATCGCCCCTCCCTCTGCACTCAGATAGGACGATTGCATGGCCTGGAAATACCCTTCAATCCGAAGCGTCTCTCCACTGGCATGGGTCAGTATCAGATCCATTCCCTCCATGGAAAAGTCACTTTGATTCAACCAGCTGGCATCCGGAACAGTGATTCCGGCATCCATACTATTGAAGGTAATGGTGTTCTGCGTATCAACAGAGCGAGCGGCAACATCTAAATTTTGCCAAGGCGATGCGGTTTTCATGCAGCAATCCTTCCAGGGCAGCAGGACTGGTCACAATTGATTTTATCTATAAAATACAGCTGTTAAAGAAGCACTCACACCACCCCTGAATCCAAACCCCTCTTTGGTGTGTGATACCCATTTTCAGCGGTTTGATTAGGATATCATAAGATTGCCGATCTTGGTGGTAATTTTCGTTTTTTCCATTGAAACAGAGGCCAAACACTAACTATGATAAGTTAGGTTTATTTATTGATGTACAGCACTTACTGTTATGGTGAAAAAACGTATTATGAAAAATCTGACTTATTTTTCACTGATCGCTCTATTGGTTTTAACACTCAGTGGCTGTGAATCAGCTTTAAGCGTGTTGGGTTCGACCTCTTACGTCTCTCCGTTCAACATCCCTCATATAGAGCCTGGCACACCCCTTCCCATTCCTGAAGACAATAAACCAACACCCATTAAAATCTCTAAGCTGTTCTGGGATATTCCCCGAGGCCGCCAAATACTCGCTATGCACGGCGGTTACTATAAGGACACCAATATTATCTGTAATCCGTCCCGACTCTATCAAGCAAAGATCAGATGGGGCACAGGAAACTATAAAGGACAACATCTTGAACCAGATATGGTAGATGAGTTTCGCTCGACATTGAACGATTTAGGCTATGATGTTGTCGGAAAATCATCGGTGATGTTTAATAGGCAGAAAGAGTATAATCGCGCCAAAATTTCTGTGGGAGCTCGAATAAAAAAAATCCTAAGCAATGCGTGCACCATGTATGGCTATCTTTTAGGTGATCCACTGTATGAAACGTCAATCATCACCCACATGGAAGTGGAGTGGGTCTTCTATGATTCATTAAACAAGAAAACACTTCTCACACTCACGACCTCATCAACAAACGAACATAGAGTAAATATCAATGCAATTGCGGATGTTGATGGTGTCAATGAGGAAGTAAACAGCCACATCATCTCTCTTTTTGGTCATAATGCCGCCAGACTCACTGAGTACCAAGAGTTTGTTGATTTAATGATGGCAGGAAAAGCTGATAATGATGATGAAGAGTGGGAAGAGGATGAAGATACTGAAGAAATAGATGATGATGAGACAGTGAAAAGTGAGACAAAACGCAAAGATCAAAAGAAAAAAAATCGAACAATTCAGATCAAAGGCGTTGAGAAGTCAAAACACGCTCTAGAGAACAATGTGGCCACCACACAGGACTCTGTTGTCACAATCCTCGCCCCCAATGGCGGACATGGCTCAGGTTTCGTCATCGACCCACGCGGATACATTCTGTCCAATCATCACGTTGCAGGCGACACAGGAACAAAAGTTAAAGTGCGCTTCTATTCCGGCATGGAGATGGATGCAAAAGTCATCCGCAGCCACGAGAAACGAGATGTAGCCCTCCTAAAGATCAAAGGCGCTTCCAATCTTCCCTCTCTCCATTTACGAGAAGAAATAGCCTTACCGCTTGAAAAGGTTTTTGCACTCGGCTCCCCGAGTGATCCCGAAATGCAAGGCACAATAAGCGACGGAATCGTAAGCACACTAAGAATTGAAAAAGATACAAATTACCCCATCATACAAGCAAACTGCGATGTCTATCCCGGCAATAGCGGTGGACCTTTGGTGGATAAGGATGGGAATGTCGTTGGAATAGCCGTACGCGTATATATTGGAGACATGGGCGAAGCTATTGCCCACAGCTTGTTTATTCCTATCACCGATGCCTTGAAACGTTTAAAAGTCCGCTATAAACGCCCCTAATGGAAGGGCTATTATTTCGGTGTCAGATCTGATTCGTTGCAAAATAGTGCGATAAACATCACCAACCCCAGGCGACTCTATCGGATCAAAATACTCCTGATGAAAGTCCAAAACCAAACAGCCATGGATGGCTTTAATCTGTTTCAGAAAAGTATCGAACAGAGCGACATGGTGTCCTGGATCTTGAATAACCATCCTATCCATCATTTGAAAAGGGATCTCATAGAGACCTGAGAAACCAGGCACAGGATAGGGCAAGGCGGTTCCGGCTCGAAACCCTTGAAGCTCTGGTGTCCAGCCCATATTGCTACTATATTTAAATCCTGCCTGATGGTAGAGCTCCCAACTCTCAGGCAGGCGAATGTTCAACCAGTGTTGGCGGCACCCATCCATGGCCACACCGGCCACATCCTCCAAGCGTCTTTTCTGATCCTTCAACCATGCCAGACTCTGGGCATTGTGGCGCCCCGCATGTAGTCCCACTTCCCAACCATTATCCACCAATTGGCGAACCACGCGCTTGATTCTTGGATCTGTAACGGTATAGCGCCGCCCTTCAATACTCAGACCCCGCTTAAGACTCATAAAAAAAAAGGTGGAACGCACATCATACTCAGATTCCAAGGCCATCCACCGATCAAAGGCGAACAAAGGATCATCTGAATAGCTACGCCAAGAGCAATACCGACCATACCACCGCCGTGCCGCACTCCACTGCCCACCAAACAGTGATAAACCCGCACGACCCAACCAATACCCATAGCGCATCGGTAGATAGGAAAAACCATCCACCCGGTCCACATCATGACTCAAACCGATAATCGCCTTAACACCATCAAACGCAGATAACGGATTCCACGGATGCCCCAGCACTTCGGCACAACGCTGCATAAGCTGATCTACAATCGGCTCATGCCCAAGACCCAGCGCGACTAGTCCAGACTGATGCCCATCATAACGGCCCTGTCGATCCAATGAGGGATGAACACACTCCTCCTGACGACTCAGAATATCCACGACACATCGCGCCACATCATCAAGACGGAATGCCGTTTTATGTTCAGAGCATGAAACATGCTGATGCAATTGCCGAAGAGCGCGATCTGCACCAAACAACACAGACATCTTCTCAGTCACAGGGATAAGATGCGCCCAATCCATCCTGGTGCATTGAATACCGGTTCTTTTTTGATAGAGCGTACAGAAATAGTCCAGCGCATCCATGATCAAAACGAGAGATCAAACACGGATTTGGCTTTGGTATCCAACCGCTCTTTTCGTGCTCTATGCACGCTGGAAAAATGGCTTATCACCACTTGAAATCCAGCAACACACAGACCTATTAAAAAAGAGAGCAGTGGATACACAATCGGACGTGGATGGATATATGACCCTTTCGGCGGCAGTAAAGCAGCATCCAACACTTTGAATGCATATTCTTTGCGAATATTGGCCAGCATCACCTTCTGCATCTGGCTTTCCAACAATTTGGTAATCGCCTGATGCAAGGCAATGACATCGGTCTTCTGATACGCTTGTTTAAGATATTCCAGACTACTCTGAGCTTCCTGAATAGCCACTTCACGCAGATATTTATTGATGCGTTCAACCAAGGTATTCGCCCAAAACACCGCTTTGTTACGATCAACCCAACGAATAGAGAGCGTAACCAACCCGGTATTTCTGTCCTCCGTCAATGACATCACTTTTTTGAGAAACAGATTAGCGGACATAAATGGCGTTGGCTCGGCCTCCTGCCACTGCTTGGTTGCTGGATCAAACCGGTCAGGATAGAGATCGGGCAGAATCTTCTCTTGAGCCAGAAATGCACCTAAAAATTGCTGAGAAGAAAAAACGGCCATAGCAGAATGTTTGGATGTCGCACTCATGCCAAGCGGTAGCGCGGAAAGCCCCTGCAAAGCACTCAGTTGACCTAAACCGGAGGCCTTCTGGTCTTCCCCTCCCACACTCACCGGCTCCATGAGCACTTTCGCTGCGTACTCCTTTGGCACAATCAGACAATACGTCAGTGCAACCAATGAAAAAATCAGCCCAATAAATACAATATACAGTTTTTGCTGTACAATAATAGTCCAGATATCAAACAGACTGATTTCAGGAGGATCGGCATGATAGACGGTAGTAGATCTTGGCATATCGCCTCATCAACAACACGTTGAAAAGATATCAATAGAGATAATCACGATAAAAATGATATATTATCTTACGCATCAAACACAACATTACATATCATCTACACCCATGGCAACAGCAGGCCATTTAGGGCCGCGCAAAGAGCGTGTTCAGAGCGTGTATAATGATTGACTTTGCATGCGGATTTTGTTATAGGTAATGAGGATTTTTTTTGCTTTTTGGAGGATTTCGCCTTGAAGAAGGACTCAACTGACCCGCTACCTCAGAACCCCCTCTCTGATGAGGATAAACGCCTCCTCAGACGGCGTCGGCTGTTGAAATCCCTGGCCGCAGGCGCACCAGCTCTATTGACACTGAAAAGCGGCGCTGCCTTGGCTCAGTCCAGTAATATGACCCTGGCTCAATGCATCACAGCAGATGTAGACAATCAAAACCCAACCTATAGCAGTTATGGCAATACCCGCTGCTGGGATAACGCGGATTCAGCCAATAATAAACATGTGACCGTACCGGAAACCAGCGCGCTTACCGGCTCCCAAAACATGAACGCCAATGCACCCGCTTCTGACGTTGACACCAGTGACTACTGCCTTCTCTATGTGGACAGCTCTGGCACCCCTGCTTCTGATACATATCGTGGCGCTACCGGAACAGAACTGGACAATACACTGAATACTGGCAGCTACTACGTTGTTCTGGATTCCTGCTGGACATCTTTCTCCAGCAACTAATTGATACCATATTATGTCCACAGAACAAGAGCGCGAAGATAAAGCCCTTCAAGAACTGGATGAGGATTTTGCAGACGATCCTGATTATGCCAAGCTGTCGCTTGAAGAAAAGCGCCGACTGGTTCGGGTGATGGAAAAGATGCTGAAAAAAGGAATTATGGCCGCCTACTCCGATGAGGAACCAGGTTTGCCAGATTCAATTTTTCCCTGTGATCGCCATTTGGCACAGTGTCAGGCTAAATGCTGCTCCTTTCACTTTGCTCTAACCAAAGAAGAATCAGAAAACTGCCTGTACGTTTACGATACCAACCGCCCGTTTTTCCTCGCTAAAGGCGATGATGGCTACTGCACCCATATGGATCGTGACACACGCGCCTGCACAATCTGGGAACAACGCCCTACCCGGTGCCGCCGCTATGATTGCGGCAATGATCCCGAAGTATGGCCGGAAACCGGCTGCGCCCCGCATAAAGAATAGAACCCCCCCAGCCACACAGGATAAGCACTATCGCTCCTGATTTTTTTGCTGACCCTCAATGGGTTTTCGTGCAGGCCGACTCGGCATACCGTGATGGTAACAGCGGTAGCTTTGCACCATCTCTGTTACCGGTGCCCTTTGGCGAGACTCCTGAATCCTGCGAATCACCGCCCAGATCACACCACAAAACAGCACTATAAGCGGCAAACCAATAAGAAACTTCACCCCACCCGCCTCTACTTATCTTTGACTGACTGATATAAGGGCCACGGAAAAAATTAATCATCCCCTTCACTGGTCTCTTGATCCGTCCACTGCGTTCCAGAAAGGGTTACGTGCAATAAGCACGCGCCCCTTTCTGCGCCTTGCGGACGAATCAATATCCTGCGCGACTGGGATGATTAATTTTTTCCGTGGCCCTAAGCGTTATAGTGATTTCGATCCGAAATTAGACAATGAATCACAACTTATAGACGAACAGGCATACCCTGCTCACGCAGATACTGTTTTACTTCCGGGATGGAGTAGGTCTGAAAGTGGAAAATAGAGGCCGCCAACACCGCATCCGCACCCCCATCACGCAGCCCTTCCAACAGATGTTCTTTAGTGCCCACACCACCGGAGGCAATCACCGGGATAGTCGTCGAATCCGTAATGGTTCTGGTCAACTCAAGGGCATAACCGATCTTGGTGCCGTCTCGATCCATGGAGGTAAGCA
>JADFWU010000058.1 GCA_015234045.1 Magnetococcales bacterium | reverse complement strand
GAGGCATTGGGCCGTCTGCGGCTGACACAACCAGGATAGCACCATCCATCTGTGCGGCACCGGTGATCATGTTCTTAATGTAGTCAGCATGGCCTGGGCAATCCACGTGAGCGTAGTGACGGGCATCCGTCTCATACTCAACATGGGCGGTGGCGATGGTGATTCCACGCTCACGCTCTTCAGGAGCGGCATCAATGGCATCATAAGCCATGAAGCTTGCCTGACCTTTTTCTGCCAACACTTTGGTGATGGCTGCGGTCAATGTTGTCTTGCCATGGTCTACGTGGCCAATAGTACCAATATTAACGTGAGGCTTGGTACGCTCAAACTTTTCCTTGGACATGCCCGTCTCTCCTGAATGCCTCAAATGGATCTTAATATTTCAAACAGCTTCTCCCACACCTTAGCAACCCGACCCTTTGATTACAAAGTTTCGGAAGTGACGCGCTTGCGTCGAAGGTGTGGGTTAATAAAAACTAAGTGGAGCCCATGACCGGGATTGAACCGGTGACCTCTTCCTTACCAAGGAAGTGCTCTACCCCTGAGCTACATGGGCCTTCGCGGATATTTTGGAGCGGGTGGGGGGAATCGAACCCCCATGTTCAGCTTGGAAGGCTGACGTTCTACCACTGAACTACACCCGCATGCGTTTATCCGTGACGCATTATGAGAGCTTAAACGCATTCGCACAAGTTCTTATAGCGAATATCTCAAAGCTCTTATGGTGGAGGGGGAAGGATTCGAACCTTCGAAGGCTGAGCCGGCAGATTTACAGTCTGCTCCCTTTGGCCACTCGGGAACCCCTCCAAAAAGCCTGCATGAGTAAACTGATTTTGCTCTCCGGTGTCAAGAGATTTTATCCATTATTTTTACTAATTCCATTTCTCTGCTGACCCGCTTCCAGAATTGAGACCACGCCTCGCGCCTCTTTTTTGCCTGGATTGATATAGGTATGTTTAACATTTCCAGCAAATATGGCGCTGTCACCAGATTGTAAATGAACTGTCTCTTCAATCACTTCCAGAACAACTTCCCCTTCTAGAATATGCAGAAACTCTTCACTGCCCGGAGGATGAGGCTTGCCCTCGTACACCGTATTGGCTGCCAAAGAAAACAACTGTTGATGAAAGTGAAATGCATTGGCTGGAGATACAGTTGTTGCTCGGTAGACACCATCGCCGGATTGGATTTGCTGCATTTGGTTGGCCTGTATCACCTGAATCCTTTGATGGGACTCCTCCACTAAATGATCAATCGTCACACCTAGCGCATTGGCAATGCGATACACCACAGCCAAACTGGGATTGGCATCATCCCGCTCTACCGTAGCCAATGTGGCGCGTGGCACATCAGCCAAATCAGCCAACTGTTGCTGTGTCATTTTCTTTTTGGAACGCAATGAGCGTATCCGTGTGCCTACGAGATTGGAAATCATTCACACCTTACCTGCGTAAATCAAGCAAGCCTCCCTCACTTGAACGACTTTCATACAGCCCTGCCTGATTCAACCAAGTATCAATATCGAATCATCAACACTCATGATGATATACCAACACACCCTCTCATCTCTACCAATTTTTTTATTTATATTTCTTACTATATAAGCAATCTCTAAACTCTCAGAAAATGTTGGCATACTGTCAAAATTGTTTTCATATTATTTTTTATATTGACAGACCACCGGGTGTTTGGCACACTCCAAATCACTGAACAAACAAATACACACTTTTCAATATATGTAAATCCAGCACTGGAGAGCGTTATGCCTAAGATTAATCGTTACGTGGACATCTCCACCGTCGATCGTGAAGCAAAAAAAGACTATATCGACCGCCACTCTCCCTTCATCAGCTGCGGCGACTCCGCCAAGAAAGGTGAGAAATTTGCCGTGACCGTCACCATGGGCCAAGAGTATGCTCACCCAGACGATCCTGATCACTACATCCGCTCCATGCAGCTTTTTGACGGTGCTACCCTGTTGGGTGAAGCAACATTTCCTCCAGGAACCCTCGGTGGCCAAGGCGCAAAAGGTCAAGCTGAGGTGACATTCAACATCGTCCCCACCGGAAACAAACTCAGCCTGACCGCCCTTTCCTACTGCACCAAGCATGGTCTATGGGAATGTGATCCGGTTTCCGTTGAGGTTTCCTGATTATTTGCAGGCCATAATAGCCAACCACACTGCACCCACCCGTTCAGAGTGTTTGGCTTTTTCAGAACAATACTCTGTTGAGTGTACCTGACAACGGAATAGAGCATTTAAGGATATATTCATGAGCAACATCATGGTGACCGAAGCAGCACCCGAATTCAAAGGCCAAGCCGTAATGCCGGATAACAGCTTTCAGGAAATCAGCCTGGAAGAGTATAAAGGCAAATATGTTGTGCTGTTTTTCTATCCCTTGGACTTCACATTTGTATGTCCTTCAGAGATCATCGCTTTTGATCACCGCTTGGCAGAATTTAAAAACCGTGGCGTGGAAGTGATCGGTTGCTCCATTGACTCCCACTTCTCTCACTTGGCTTGGAAAAACACACCAGTCAACGAAGGTGGCATTGGCAACGTTCAATACCCACTACTTGCTGATCTGACTAAAAGCATCTCCAAGGACTACGGCGTTCTGTTTAACAAATCCATCGCGCTACGCGGCTCCTTTTTGATCGACAAAGAGGGTATCCTGCGCCACATGGTTGTTAATGATCTGCCTTTGGGCCGCAATATTGATGAAATGCTGCGTACGATTGATGCCCTCCAGTTCACAGAAGAGCATGGTGAAGTGTGCCCAGCTGGCTGGAAAGGTGGCGATGAAGGTATGAAAGGCTCCGCTGAAGGCGTTGCCGATTATCTCGCGAAACATGCTGACGCGCTGTAATTTTTGCTCTGACAGTATGAAGTAATTAAAAATCCTCCGGTTCATTCAGCCGGAGGATTTTTTTATGCTTTGCGGACGAATCAATATCCTGCGCGACTGGGATGATTAATTTTTTCCGTGGCCCTTATGACCCATCATTATGGGTTCGACTGACTCGATATTGAACCGCCTCAGCAATATGCTCAATCTGCACCTGCTCTGTTTCTGTCAAATCCGCAATGGTTCGCGCTACACGCAATATCCGATGATACGCCCGTGCAGAAAATCCTAATTTTCGACTGGCATCCAACAAAAATTGACGTGCATCGTTATCCAACACCACCACCCTATCCAACTCTGCCCCTTCCAGATGCGCATTCAATACCGTGTCAGATTGGCGTTCGGATTGAATAGACCGCGCTGTCATGACACGATGACGCACCACTTCTGAAGACTCTCCAGGTTCGAGCCTTGCCAGATCTTCAAAGGGCACAGGCGGCACCTCAACATGAATATCAATACGATCCATCAGAGGGCCTGAAAGCTTGGATTGATAGCGCTCTACCTGTTTAGCCGAACAGCGGCAAGAGTGGTACGGATCGCCAAGATGACCACAAGGACACGGATTACAGGCCGCAAGAAGCTGAAAACGGGCTGGATATCGCACTGTACGGGCGGATCTGGAAATCACCACATGACCCGCTTCCAGCGGTTCACGCATTACTTCCAGCGTTGGTCTGCCAAATTCTGGAATTTCATCTAAAAATAGCACGCCCTTATGAGAGAGACTTACTTCACCCGGACGCAATCGCGTACCACTACCACCACCGATCAATGCCACACGGGTTGCAGTATGGTGTGGTGACCTAAAAGGACGTGTTGCCATCAATGGTTGATTGGATGACAATTTGCCGGAAACCGAATAGATCGCTGTCACCTCCAACGCATCATCCAAAGAGAGTCCCGGCAAAATACCAGGCATGCATCGGGCCAGGAATGTCTTTCCCGATCCTGGAGGACCGGTCATGATCAGATTATGACCACCCGCTGCGGCGACTTCCAACGCGCGTTTGGCATACTCCTGCCCTTTTACTTCAGACAGATTCCTTTCCGTTTGGTAAACACTCTTTTGATAAGCAGGCCAGTCAGTGGTTGGCACTGGCACGATCCGCTGTTCATCAATCAAATGTTTATATAGGTTGAGCAGTGTATCAGGGGCAATCACCCGCACATCCGGTGCTAAAGCAGCTTCCTGGGCATTTGCCAACGGTACAGCCATCTCTTCGATACCTGTTTCACGTGCCAACAGTGCAGCGGGAAGACAGCCAGGAACCGGTTTAATACGGCCATCGAGGGCCAATTCACCAAGGAATAGTCGTTTAGCTGTCACTTCAGGAGAGAGCAACCCCATCGCAACCATCAATCCCAAAGCGATGGGCAGATCATAAGCACTGCCCTCTTTAGGCAGGTGGGCAGGTGCTAAATTGATGGTTATTCGGCGAGCAGGCAGTTGAAATCCAGAGTTATTGAGCGCAGAGCGCACCCGATCTTTTGACTCACGTACTGCCGCCTCAGGCAAACCAACGACATTCAGCGCTGGCAAACCTCTACTTAAATCCACTTCCACTTCAACAGGTAGCGCTGTAATACCTTCAAGGGCAATTGTATTGATACGTGAAAGCATGGAGGCTCCTCGGCATTTAAATAATATATATTATATCAATACCGACCCACGCTCCAATGTTAACTTTATACTGTCAAATTTTAGTTGTTAATATTATTTGGACATCAGAGCAACCAGCACGCCCCAATCATGATCCTGCATGGAACCAGTCTTTTCAATCAGAAACTCAGCTTCAAAAGCTTTCACCTTCTCTTCAGGATCATCAATACCATACCAGGAGAGCACTTCCATAGAGACAGCTTTAGCGGTGTCAATGCCGGGATACCAGACATCACCAGGCCTTTTGGCCAATACATCTTCACCCGCCATACAGGGTTCACCAAAGATATGAACCGCACGACAAGCCAAGGGACGAACCGGATAGATCTGACACACATCATCAATAACAAATGGACAAATTCGGCTGTTATGTTGCACTTTCAATCGTTCAATCAAGCGCTCTTTTGCCGCACCATCAACACGATTAACCACATACCAGCTAATGGCCTCAATTTCTGAGGAAAGAATAGCAATGGCACGATTTTGACAACACACAGCACAACCAGATTGACACGCTAACGGATTATTACGCCGTTCTATCTGTTCTTCCAAACCTTGGGCAATATCCCGATCCATCACACCATGAGCTTTAGACATACACCGCATCAACCGCCCTTCCTCACCAGGAAGATCAGCCACAAATTCGGTCAGTGATTCCAGACTATCCATGATGCATGCCCTTATCGTAGTAATCAAAATAAAGGCCTGTCAACCACCACATAGCAGTGGATAAACAGGCCTTAACCCTCAGTGTAACGCCTAATTGTAATGGTTCAGCGCCATCTTTGATCATTATTATGACTGATAAACCAACACACGCTCTTCAAGCATGTCATGCATGGCGTATCTGATGCCTTCCCGACCCATGCCGGAATCCTTCACACCGCCATACGGCATGGAATCCACACGAAATGAGGGTACATCATTGTGGACCACACCACCCACTTCAAGCTCATCTAACGACCGCATAACTGTACTGAAATCATTGGAAAAGATACCAGCTTGCAAGCCAAATCGGGAATCATTAACCCGCGCGAAAGCCTCTTCCATGCTTTCGACCGGCATCAATGTCACCACCGGTCCAAACGCTTCGTCACACACAACTTTCAGAGAGGGATCAACCTCTTCCAAAATGGTGGCAGTCATGCTGTTACCCTGCCCGACCGGTGCGATTTGGTTACCTGTCACAAGGCGTGCGCCTTGCTCCATGGCTTCTTTAACCCAGGTTTGCAGACGCTGACGGTTTTTGGTGTCGATGATCGGACCAAGAGTCGTTGAGCTATCCATAGGATCACCGGGCTTCAGCGCTTCAGCAGCTTTTTTAAACCGCGCACGGAACTCACCAATAATCTCTTGATGTAAAAAAATTCTCTGTACAGAAATGCACACCTGACCACACTGATAAAAAGCACCCATAACGGCGCGATTAATCAACCAATCCCAATCTTTTACACCGCGATCAATGATCAGCCCGGCATTACCACCAAGCTCCAACACTACTTTTTTCTTGCCCGCTTCACGCTTCATATTCCAACCCACCTCCGGCGAACCGGTAAAGGTGAGCAATTTAAAGCGATCATCTTCCACCATCATCTGACCGGCAGCACGGCCACACGGCACAACAGAGAACCCTTTGGCAGGCCAACCGGATTTTTCAACCAGTTCAGCCATCATCAAAGCGGTCAGTGGTGTTTTGGAGGCGGGTTTAAGAACGACCGGACACCCTACCGCCAGCGCTGGCGCTACTTTGTGGATGGCCAGGTTGAGCGGGAAATTAAACGGCGCAATGGCTGCAACAGGTCCAATGGGATACCGCCGCACCAATGCACGCCGACCCGCACCCATAGCGTTGATACCCAAATCATAGGCCTCGCCATAGATCCGAGTTGCTTCGCCCACAGCAATATCAAATGTTGCCACAGCCCGTGCCACTTCCAGACGTGATTCAGCCAGCGTTTTGCCATTTTCCATACTGAGAGTCTTGGCAAATGCTTCTTTCTGCGCCTCTATACCATCTCGGATGAAAGCCAACGCTTCGGCACGTTGATACGGCTCCAAACGTCGTGTCTCTTCCTGAGCTTCAACAGCCAGGGAAATAGCCTTATCAATCTCTTCGTGTCCGCATACTGAGATCGTATCAACCACTTCACCATTAAACGGGTTGAGAACATCCATCGTCTCTCCAGTATCAACCCATTCGCCGCCGAGATAGGCTTTTTTCATTTTGCTTCCCCCTCAGATCCGTTTGCTTTAGACAAAGCCTCTTCCAATTCGACAACGCGCTTTTCCAACGCATCCAGTTTAACGCGTGTGTTGCTGAGTAGACGATTGGCCACATCAAACTCTTCACGAGTCACGATATCGAAATGATCCACAGCTTCACTTACTGCTTCACGTACTTTGCGGATGCCCTCTTCACGAGTCGTCGCTACTTTATCGAACACGCCAAGAACGTTCTGGGCGATTTGGTCAAGCATCTGATTATCAATCTGCATGATTCGGGACTCCAAAGTCGAGTTACTACGCTAACATTCAAAACTGAAACAAACCTTACCAGTCCGTCACAGTGTATACAGTTTAAATTTTATATTTCAAGCGGGATTAGCAATAAAATCAAGTCCGGGTTTGTCATAGAAATAGCCGTTACAAAAACCACTCTGATCACCGGTTAACTCAGCCATCCGAGTGATCCCTTCTTCCGCATCCATACGCCCATCCAAACAGTCACGCCAAATATGAACCACTTCTACCATGTTTTGACTTTGCGGTGAAAGCCGAATGATATCAATACCGGTCTGTTTGATAAGATCAATAGAACCCAGCAAGTTATACAGTGGATCAGACATGGTCTGAACACCATTCAGATTGAGGAATCCTTTACCATCCTGCGTTTTTACCCGCATGCCATCGGAAAAATCAGCGCATTTAAACTGACAGTTAGCCTTATGCAGGTTAAATGCACGTGCGGTATAACAGCGTGCCGAAAAGGTCAGCGGAAGACGACCATAGGCGAACAGCTCCGACTCCAATCCAGCGCCCTTCTGCCCATCAATAATCGTTTTCATGGCAGTAGCAGGTAGTTCAACGGGAAACACAACCCGATTCACACCCACATCAGCGAGAAAATCCATGGTTTCGCCGTTATAGGTGTTGATATGCGGTCCAGCTACCAGCTCACCGCCCTCACCCACACCGATTGCTGCCATATCGTTGGCTTCAACCCAGATCTGTTCTTCCTTCGCCTGAGCGATAACCTCACGAAGAAAATGTTGCTCCTGCTCGGACATCACCAAGCCGTAGGTTGAAATCACTGGCTGTTTACCAGCCTGTTTAATCTTTTTTGCAACAGAGATCAGCTCATCGGCCTCAAATCCGCTGCGTTTGGAGCAGACTACTTCACCAAGATAGATAATATCCACCGGTGCCTGAGCAGCCATCAACTCATAAAACGCGGTTAAGCCTTTGCGACCCCAATCAAAAAGTACCGGACCCAGAGAGATTTTCATTATTGCCAACTCTCCTCATAGGTGCCCAAAGTGTGTGAAGAGCCTTCAGATGCCGCATTCAGCACCTTCTGCCAAGCGCCTTTTACGCGGAATTGATCTGGATTTTTATAATATGCATCAACGGCTTGCCGGATCACTTTGGTCACCGTACCTACATAAGATTTAGTCCGCTGGCGGCCTTCAATCTTCAAACAGGTGACACCGGCATCCAGCACCTCTGGCAACATCTCCAGAATATTCAATGAACTGGGCTCTTCCATCACATGATAGACTTGATCATTGGCTTCGAAACAGCCTTTGCATATAGTGGGATAGGCCGCTTGCTCGCCCTTTTCATACTGAGCGATAAGCACGCCACCAAGCCGTGTTTGCAGCTGTCCACCTTGATGTTCGAAACGTACTGATTTTGCAGGCGAACACACACCTTGAATATTGGGCGAAACACCGGTCACATAGGAGCTTAGGAAACAGCGTCCTTCGGTCATGACACAGAGTCCACCAAAGGCAAACACTTCAAGCTCAACGCTGGTTTTTTCACTCAACAGCCGAATATCTTCAACAGTAAGTACCCGAGGTAGAATCACACGGGTAATGCCAAAATGACGTTGATAGAAGTTGATCGCCTCATAGTTACTGACAGAGGCCTGCACCGAAAGATGCAGCGGCAGTTTGGGATAGCGTTCCCGAGCATATTTGAGCAGTGAAAGATTTGACAGAATCAGTGCATCCGCACCAAACTCTGCCGCGACATCCACCGTTCGATACCATGCTGAAGGATCATCAGCACGCGGATTAGTGTTCAGGGTGATATTGGCCATTGACCCTTTTTTATGGGCATATTCAATGCCTTGACGGGCCTCTTTTTCAGAAAAATTCAATCCCTCAAAGTTACGGGCATTGGTTTCATTCCGAAATCCAAAATAGACAGCATCCGCGCCATTATCCACTGCCGCTTTCAGTGATGGCAGGTTACCTGCTGGGGATAGGACCTCCACTTTGTCCATTATAAGTACTTTTCCTGATGGGGGTTCATTCTATTTGATCAGTGCTGATATTCGGCACCAAATTTTTTGTACGATAGCCTATTTTAGCCCACTCACCGCACAGGTGCAATTTTATGCGCCCCAACGATCCAACAGTTGGTGCGAGATATTCAATTGATCCAAAATACGACCGACCATAAAATCAATCAGCGCTTCTATGGATTGGGGCTTGTGATAAAAGCCTGGACTGGCTGGCAGAAGGATCGCACCCATTTCATTCAGCGTTAACATATTGCGCAAATGAATGGCGGAAAGCGGCGTCTCACGCGTGACTAAAATCAGTGGAAAACGCTCTTTTAACGCCACATCCGCTGCCCGTTCAATGAGATTTTCTGATAATCCCTGAGCAATCGAAGCCAAAGATCCCATGGAACAGGGACAAATTACCATGCTACGCCGACCACCAGAACCAGATGCCTGCGGTGCAAACCAATCATCCTTGCCAAAATAGCGTAACTGGTTACCATCAACGTCGAAATAGGTATGAATGATTTGGCTGACCTGATGGACATCACCTCGCCAATCCAAATCCAATTCCTGTTCAAGAACCGTTCGAGCTGCATCGGAAAGCAAAAGGTCAACGCGCCGATCCAGTTCCAACAAGGCCGAAACCAGGCGCACGCCATAACCCATGCCGGATGCACCGGTCATAGCCACTGTAATGGGTTGATCATCCATAGAATTTAACCGTGATCGACGAAGGAACGCCGCCCATGTCTGTTTTTACAACCGTTGAGCCGGAACACCTCAGCGCTCTGCTTTCGCGCTATTCTATCGGGACGCTTATAGGACTGGAAGGCATTGCTGACGGCGTTATCAATACCAATTATCGGTTAAACACCACCAAAAACCAATTTGTTCTGACGTTAGTGGAAGATCCGGGCGAGTCACGGGCGCTGCCTTTGTTGATCCATATGATCACCCATCTGGCCAATCGGGGCATTCCCTGTCCCTGTCCTGTGGTAGACAATCGCGGAAAAGTGATTCAGCAACTGCACAATCGTCCGGCTTTGATTGTACCATTTCTACCAGGATCAGCCCCCAAGCAACCATCCGCCAATCAGTGCCATTCAGCCGGAAAAGCGCTTGCACAAATGCATCAAGCTGGGCTTGATTGTCACTTCAATCGGGATAATCCCATGGGTCCAGGCACTTGGCAACGCCAAATTCAAGCCCTGTCTGCCCATCTTCAACAACACAATCCTGATCAAATTACACTGTTTCAATCCTGTCTGGATCATGTCCGCCTCGCGCTGTTTGATCAACCGCTACCGCAAGGTGTTTGTCATGCCGACTATTTTCCCGACAATACTCTGTTTGAAGGCGAAGCACTGACCGGTATCATCGATTTCTTTTTCGCCTGCCGAGAAATTTTAGTCTATGACTTGGCAGTAGCACTCAATGCCTGGTGTTTTACCGTAGACGGTCCAGTCAAAGAGGCACAATTCAGCAGCTTTTTATCAGGGTATCAATCAATCAGACCATTGGAAACGGAAGAGAAAAAACGTCTGCCCTTGGCTTTGGAAGCCGCCGCACTCCGTTTTGCTCTGAGTCGAACATTTGATAGCGTCTTTCCAAGGGGTGGATCTACGGTCACAAAGAAAGATCCCACTGAGTATGTGCGCCGGCTGAGATTGATGCCGGTTTATACTTGGCACAGATTGATTCACTGACCTAAAAACACCAATCACTGATCAAAAAACACCAAGGGCGTGTTGATCACCACACATCAACACGCCCTAAGATTCTGTCTATTGGATCAATTCACTGACTAATCAGCACTACACATTGAAACGGAAATGCATGATATCACCATCTACCATGGGATATTCTTTGCCTTCCAGACGTAGCTTACCTTTGTCTTTAGCGCCAGCTTCACCACCACAGCTGATGAAATCATCAAAACCGATCACCTCGGCCCGGATAAATCCACGCTGGAAATCGGAGTGGATCACGCCGGCAGCATCATAAGCGTTATCACCCTCATGAACGGTCCAGGCACGGACCTCTTTGGGACCAACGGTAAAATAGGTAAACAAACCAAGCAGTTTATAAGCTGAAAAGATCAAACGATTCAAACCAGGTTCGCTCAGTGACAGATCTTCCAGAAATGCCGCTTTCTCTACTTCATCCAGTTCTGCAATTTCAGACTCAATAGAACCACAAATGGCCACAACACCGGCACCCTCTGCCTTGGCCTGCTTGCGGACCTGATCTACCAGTTCATGATTGCCTTCCACCTGGGCACTGGCAACACTCTCTTCATCCACATTGCAAACATAGAGCACGGGCTTCAAAGTGATCAGAAACAGATCTTGTAACAGTTCAATCTCTTCTGGAGACAGGCCCAACAGGCGCACCGGAGTGCCTTCATTCAGCCCTTCTATCACCTTTTCATAGACTGGCGCTAAAATCTTGGCCTCTTTATCACCGATACGGGCTTTTTTCACCACACCGGCATAGCGCTTTTCAACACTGGCCAGATCAGCCAACATCAGCTCAGTTTCGATAATATTTGTGTCCGCTGAAGGATCAATTCGGTTATGAACATGTGTGATGTCATCGTTTTCAAAACAGCGCACCACATGCGCAACCGCATCCACTTGGCGAATATGGCCGAGAAACTGGTTACCCAGCCCTTCTCCCTTGCTGGCTCCTTGGACTAACCCTGCAATATCAACAAATTCCATGGTAGTTGGCAGAACCTGTTCCGGTTTGGCAATTTCTTTGAGCTGATTCAGACGTGGATCAGGCACTGTCACCATACCCACATTGGGTTCAATGGTGCAGAAAGGATAGTTAGCCATCTCAGCACCCGCCGCAGTGAGCGCGTTGAAGATGGTGGACTTACCCACGTTGGGCAAACCGACAATACCGCATTTCAAAGCCATGGTGTTGCCTCAAACTGTTAATTTCTATTGATCAAGTGCCAATTTATTTAACGCAGCAGGAAAGGCACCATCCAAAATGGCCGGGACGACTTTAGCCAATCCTCTCAACCGTGCTTCAACCAGATTTTTCTCGTCACCTGTAAAACGTGCCAACACAAAATCAGCGGTATTCCATCCTGGTGGTGGCCGGCCGATGCCCAAACGTACCCGAACAAAATCGGCACTGCCTATCATCTGTTGAATGGAGCGCAACCCATTGTGACCGGCATTACCGCCGCCTTTTTTGATCCGAATCTTACCTAACGCCAGATCCAAATCATCATGAAAAACGACAATATCTTCTACTGGAATTTTATAAAAACGAGCTGCTTCCGCCACAGAAAGTCCTGAGCGGTTCATATAGGTATCCGGCATCAACGAAAAAACACGATGTGTTTCTATTCGCCCATCACCAAACCGACCACGAAAACGAACGCCCCCGGCAGAAAGCCGATAATAATCGGCAATCTGATCGAGGGCGTCGAATCCAAGATTATGGCGTGTATCCTGGTATTTACTACCCGGATTGCCTAATCCAACCAGAAGTTTCAAGGATTACTCCTCGGTTGCCTCTGCTTCACCTTCACCTGCACCTTCGGTCTCAGTTTCATCATCAGCTGCCTCACCTTTGACGCCGACCACGGAGACCAGGGTAAAGTTGATGTCAGTGATTACTTCAACACCGGAAGGCAGCTCAACATCTTCGATGTGCAACACATCGCCAATGTCAAAACCAGCAACAGAAACGTTGATGGATTCAGGAATATCCTTAGCCTTACAATGTACTTCAAGCTCATGGCGGACAAGCTGAATAATACCACCACGTTTCAGACCAGGGCATTTATCCTCGCCGGAAACAACGATCGGAACCTCAATATCCAACTCTTTCTCAGCATCAAAGCGGAGAAGGTCGATATGCATAACATTGCCAGATACTGGATGAACTTGCATATCACGCAGCAGAACAGCCGCCTTACGATCCTCGCCATCAACAATCAGTTTCTGAGGCTTGATACGCAGGTTGCCACCAACGCGATCCATCAATTTTGCCCACTCAGTGACCTCAATGGCGAAGTTGAGGTTTTTACGACTGCCACCGTAGAGCACTCCAGGAATTTTTCCCGCTGCACGCAGACGACGAGCCACCCCCTTGCCGGTCCCGTCGCGGGAAATAGCGTCAATTGTTGCCATGTTCAAGACTCCTTAACACACAATGAAAAACAGGACAGACAAGCAACCACCAGCCTCCAGGGGTGCTGAGAGGTGCTTTTTGCTATCCGAAAACAACACAATCATCAACAGCGGGGCAAGCCCCCTTTTTGTTGGTCAACTATACAAACAATGAACTCAGTGATTCTTCATCGGAAATCCGACGAATCGCTTCACCCAACAGATTGGAAACCGTATGGCTCTCAATTTTGCTACATGCAGCCGCATGATCCGACAACCGCAATGTATCGGTCACCAACAAAGCACTTAGAACGGAATTTTCAATCCGCTCTACCGCAGGGCCAGAGAGCACACCATGGGTACAGGCAGCCACAACCGAGCGTGCGCCATGTTCCATCAGCTTCTCAGCCGCTTTAGTGAGTGTACCAGCAGTATCAACCATGTCATCGACAATGAGGCAATCCTTACCATCAATGTCACCGATGATATGGTGAATTTCAGCCACATTCGCTTTTGGACGGCGTTTATCGATAATCGCCAGTTCGGTATTCAACCGTTTAGCGTAGGAGCGCGCGCGAACCACACCGCCCACATCCGGGCTAACCACCACAGCATTTTCCACACCCCGGTTACGCAGCGCATTCAACAGCACGGGAGACGCGTAAATATTATCCACCGGAATATTGAAAAAACCCTGAGTTTGTCCAGAGTGTAGATCCATGGTCAGCACCCGTTGAATCCGGGTTGCTTCCAGAAGATCGGCAACCAATTTGGCTGTAATGGGTGTCCGCCCAGCTTCTTTGCGATCTTGTCGAGAGTAGCCAAAATAGGGGATCACCGCAGTAATACGACCTGCTGATGCACGGCGTAACGCATCGACCATGATCAACAGTTCCATCAGATGATCGTTGGTGGGCGGCGATGAGGGCTGGATGATAAACACATCCCGTCCGCGAACATTTTCATTGATCTGTACGAAAATTTCGCCATCGGAAAAACGTTTCACCGTGGCACTACCGAGAATCACATTGAGATAGTCGGCAATTTTCGCGGCCAAATCCGGGTTGGAAGTGCCGGAAAAGAGCTTCACTTTGTGAATGGCCATGATAGGATTCGGTCCCGCTTGAGAGGGTGCTTCACAACAGAGTAGATCTGACAGATGGGGGAAGCGTCCCACCATCCTGATACTGTAATAAATGCACTAAACACAACAAATGAGAGAACGCGACCCGGTTTTCCTGATCGCGTTCTCTCGTTATTTGGCTGGGCCGCCAGGATTCGAACCTGGGGATGCCGGAATCAAAATCCGGTGCCTTACCGCTTGGCGACGGCCCAATATATTCTCCAGGTACGCCGTAACAGCGTGTCCTGAATATTTCGAGAAGGGATTCTACAACACACTTATCCCGAGGCAAAGGGATGAATATGAAAGGTTCGACCAGAAAATACTAACCAATTGTTATATTGGGACTTTATCGATTCCGCTGCAAAAATTAATTGATTGTCAGATTCAAAAACCCCAAAAACCGATGCCCCACTGCCAGACATACGCACCATCCGCGCACCCTGTTGGTGAAGTGCCTGAAAAACCGTATCAATCTCAGGAGCCAAGCAACGTGCAGGCGATTCTAGATCATTTTCCATCCAGGTTAAAGCATCATTTTCCTGCAATCCTTCTGCAAGCGACCAATTCGCGTCACGTTCAGGCCAACGTCCATTGAGTCCACTAAAAGCCGCAGGGGTTGAGACCGGCACGCCAGGATTAATCAGCAACAGAGGAAAGGTTGGTAGCGTCTCCATCGGTGTCAACTGCTCACCGATCCCTTCTGCAAGCGCGGTTTTTTGTCCAATAAAGAGGGGTACATCCGCACCCAGTGTCAGCCCAATTTCGGCAAGCTCGGTCTGAGACAGTCCAAGCGACCAAAGCCTGTTCAACGCCATCAATGTGGTAGCAGCGTCTGATGAACCACCACCCAATCCCGCCGCAGCGGGAATATTTTTGGTCAAAGAGATGTGCACGCCTTGGCGACAGTTACAGTTTTTCTGAAGCAGACGTGCTGCCCGTACCACCAAATTCTGTTCTGGGTTACCAGTGACCGGTGGATGACAGGCAAGTGTCACCTCATTACCACCAACATCCATTTCCAAAATGTCATAGAGTGGAAAAAAGGTCATCACCGTCCGTAACAGGTGATAACCATCATCCCTACGGCCCATCACATGCAGAAACAGATTTACCTTGGCTGGTGCAAGAAAACGATTCATGGTGCCCTGCTCTCTTCCTGACGTGCGGGCAATTCTCCTTCAACAAAACCATCTGGCAGTGTTATTAAACGCTGCCAAACCGCTTCAGAACTCTGCTCCGGCCTATGCCAAGAGCGCATAACCAACTGAACCTGCCGTTTCTCTCCACCGCCCCAGTTAATTTCCACACTTTTGGGCATCACAGCCCCGCTGATCTCATCATGACTTTCCCACTGCTCCGGCCATTGATACCGCACACGGTACGGATTGCCATCAGAAAGCGTCCCTGCCCGTTCAAGAATATGACCAGTCATCCAATCCAAACGCACTCTTTCACCAGCCACAGTGCGAAAGGGTAGTCGTTTTTCTCCATCAGCCCCAACGATTCTATCCGCCACACCAAGAACGGTCGGCAGAAGCATCTCTGGTGATAAGCCAAGCCCGGAAAGTTGCTTCAACCCGTCAATCGTTGCCGGTACTTGCACATAGCTGCGTGAAGCAGGCAGGACCAGTCTGATCCAATCCGTATTGATTACCAAATCACCGGCAATCTGACGCATGGGTCCATGGATACGCATACGACCACGATCCACAGACAATCCAATCAGTTCCATACGGGTCCGCCGGGTCTCTTCCGGCGTTTCAAGATCAACAATTCCAGACACAGCCCAAATTTTCAGACCGTTCTGACGTTGCTGTTGATCAATCAGGTACTGTTTTTGAACGGATGCGAGCTGTTCAACCGTGGGACCAGCAGGAATCAACGCGCAACCCGAAAGTGCAATAGCCAATATCAGGCTAAAGCAGGGCCACACAACAGATCGGGCAGA
>JADFWU010000057.1 GCA_015234045.1 Magnetococcales bacterium | reverse complement strand
CGCGTTTTCTCAAATCAATATCATAGCTCATGAGTACATTATACACTGTTAGATTTTAGAATGGAATGACTATATAATAGCGGGTTAGCCTGTCGTAATTCATCAAGTCTGTTTGTTCAAAAAGATTGAATAAACGATTCCATTGGTGATTGCCAAGGGGTCTGTTAAACAGATAATTGATGTGGAGTGCTTTAGTATGGGAATTCGGCATGAATAAATTCCACCGGCATTACTTAATGAAAAGAAATTTCGGCAATGATGACGGAAAAAAGTTCCTCAGTAAACAATTAAACTGGATATGATGATCATTTCAGAAGCGCGAATCTGTTTGATATTACTTGTTAAGTATTAACTGAACAACCCTGCAATTTCAGCCTGACCCCAGCTCCCTTGGTCGCGGGTCATGATAAACAGTGCTTGAGCGTCTACGGTGTCTGTTCCGAGCGGGTTGCAGATCACCTCACCATCATGATCAACATACGCCATGGGCGTGCCTACGCCTTTGGCCACCAGGGTCTGCACGACATCCATCCAAGTAAGGCCAGACAGTGGAAAATCATAGCGGGCGTAATGGTCGCCTTTTTGGGACATGAAGTTTTCGAAGATGTTTTCCGAACCCGGCGAAACCAGTGATTGTAAAATCATGCCAGGATAGGCACGCATGGGACGAATAACCGAATGGGCACCGATTTTTTTAAAGCGCTGACGGTTGTTATCCTCCACACACTCAACAATAATTCGGGCCTCTACTTTGGCCTCTTGCAGACGATGCAGGATGTTGAACGTGTGAACATCAGACTCTGTATCGTTCTCATCACGGGCTAATACAATGATATGACGGGCTTTGTTGACATCAACCGCTTGTAGATCAGCGGGATTGCCGGGTTTGCCGCTGTACAGAAGTAAACCACGTTGTCGAAGCGGTTCAGGCAGACCCTCGGGAAACCGGTATGTCAGCAGTTGAAGCGGAATACCGGTGAGTGCCGTGTTGGACTGAAATTCATCCAACAGCCGGTGTAGATACTGCTCGGTATTGTTTTTTGGGCAGTTCAGCAATAACAGGTGGTCATTCATCTTCCATCTCCAGAAGCCCTTGATCATCAAGTCGCGGCGCTCTAGACGAAAATCAAAATAGTCACTGACCACACGGGCCAGGATAAAAATACCGCCAACATAGAGCAGTATAACTGTGGCTGTACGTCCCAGCGCGGTGGTGGCTGAAAGGTCACCATAGCCAACTGTTGTGACCGTGGTTAAAGTGACCCACAACGCATCTCCCCAACGCATCTGTTCCAAAAAGTGCATGGCCAATACATGAAGCAGGACCAATACACCGAACAGAATGCCCATATGTACAATGCGTTTCCACGTTTCCGTTTTCATATCAACCAAGGTTAGCTATTGATAAACGGAGCCAGAAATTTAGGTGCAGATCACTCTTAAGACTGGCACTGTTTTTTTGAAAGTGAACACTCACAATATCAATGATTGTCACAATAATGAACCGCTGTTAATCATAAACTTTCGCTTTCGATGGCAAGACAGAAGGATTAGTATGTAAAGTGCTGGATAGTATTGTGATTGATAGGACAAAAACGCCAAACAGTCAGCACTCTCTATTGGAGCCCCTATGGATTGGCATGATTCGCTGATCAAAGCATTAAAAAACAGAAGCTTTATTGTGATCGGTCTGGTCGTGTTCAGCTCCGAAGTGCTGGTCATGTTCATACTGCACCTGTTCCCGGCCATGGAAACATTGGTTGAGGCCATGGTGGATGGGGCGATTCTATCCATACTGATTACACTGATAATGCGCTATCTGTTGAATAGTGCCATGTCTAAAAAAGAACAGGAGTTGGAAAGACAGCGTTCTGAATTAGGCAAATATTGGCGTATTGTGTCCGCATCACAGGACCATATGTCCATTATCAGTGATGATTATGTCTATTTGGCAGTGAATGATGCCCATCTTAAGGCGCATGGAAAAAGCCGCCAGGAGATGGAGGGCCAGCGTCTTGCTGATCTGTTGGGTGATGAGGTGTTCCAATCAATCAAGCCGGATCTGGACCGCTGTTTGTCTGGAGAAGCCGTCAATTATCAAGCATGGGCAGATTTTCCCGAGATTGGTCGGCGCTGGATTGATGTCTCCTATCATCCGTATGTAAATGCCACCGGTCGAGAGCGGGGTGTGGTTGTCATCACCCGCGATGCCACAGAACGTAAAGAGGCTGAAGAAGCACAACAGCGCAGTGAAGAGCTGTTTCGTTTGCTGCTGGAAAAAGCCGCTGATGGGGTTGTTATTCATGATCTGCAAGGCCGTATTATCAAGGCCAACCGGCAGGCATGCAGTAGTTTGGGCTACAGCAAAGAGCAGTTGGCACAGCGCACCATACGCGATGTTGACATACTGTTGGATGATCCCGAACAGATGGCAAAGACCCAGCAAGCTTGGCAGGATATGGAGCCTGGAGAAGGCGTTACAATAGAAGGCTCACATCGACGCGCTGATGGTACGACCTTTCCGGTAGAAGTGCGTCTTGGTGTTCTCGATCCGCCTGATGGAGAGCGATTGATTATGGCGTTTGCTCGGGATATTACCGAGCGAAAACAGGTGGAAGAGCGTCTAAGGGATGCCAAACGGCGCGCAGAAGAAGCAACGCTGGCCAAAAGTACATTCCTTGCCAGTATGAGCCATGAGATCCGCAGTCCCATGAACGCAGTGATCGGTATGACCGATTTGGCACTCTCCACAGAACTTACCCGAGAACAGCGTCAATACCTTGAAATCGTTTTACAATCTTCTAATGCACTGCTGTCTATTATTAATTCCATTCTGGACTTTTCAAAAATCGAATCCGGTAAGCTGGTGCTTGAACAGGTGGATTTTGATCCAGTAACCGTGATTGAGCAGGGATGTGAAACGTTGGCGGTTCAGGCCCATAACAAAGGGCTGGATCTGTTGTGTCACGTTGATCCCATGGTGCCACATGTGGTCAACGGTGATCCGATTCGGCTGCGGCAGATTATTATTAATCTGGTAGGTAATGCCATTAAGTTCACTCACGAAGGTGAAGTGATTGTTCGCGTAAAAGAAGATCGAACAAATACAGCGAAAGGCCATCGGCTCAACTTCTCCATTTCCGATACTGGTATCGGTATTAAACAGGAAAAATTGGACCTGATTTTTGATAGTTTCAGTCAGGCAGAAGGGTCTACAACCCGGAAATTTGGTGGTACCGGTCTGGGCTTGGCAATTGCCAAGGAGTTAACCGCCATGATGGATGGTGAACTTCGGGTGGAGAGTAAACCTAATCGCGGCAGTGTGTTTTATCTCAATCCGGTTTTTCAAACAGCGCACCATCCACGTGCCAGTGGTGTTGTGCCTCAAGGTGTTGAGCCGGTGGCGTTGCGTGTTCTGGTGATTGAGCGCAATCGAACCGCTCGCTGGTTTCTGGTGGAGACCCTCTCCGTTTGGGGCTACACGGTCATTGCCGCCGGTACAGCAGATCAGGCATTGGCCGCACTTCAAGAGGCTAAACAGATGGAGATGCCTTTTGATCTTACGCTGTTGGATTGTCACGCATTCGGTGTGCAAGCGGAAAATGTGCAAGCTGAAATGCGAGATCTAATGGATCAAACTGGAAAAATCATTGTGATGCTCTATACCGGACAGCGCAGACATGGCATTCCAGCGTGTTCTACCATGAATGTTGCTCGTGGTTTGATCAAGCCGGTTCGGCGTACGGTATTGATCCAAACCCTCGAAGAGCTGTTTAGTCCTGAGAAACAGCAGCAGATGGCACAGGCTCAACAGCAGATAGAACATCAAAAAGCCGCGCGTTGTTTGCACATTCTTGTGGTTGAAGATCAGCCCAACAACCAACAATTGGCAGTCAATATATTAACAAAAGCGGGTCACCAGACCGCTGTGGCCAATCATGGATTGGAGGCCCTGGCACTGCTTTCAGGAGGAGCGTTTGATCTGGTGTTGATGGATCTCGAAATGCCGGAATTGGATGGATTGGCCACTACAGAACGGATTCGTGCTGGCAGTGAGCAGGGCGTTAATGCATCGATTCCGATCATTGCATTAACCGCTAGAGCTATGGATCTGGATCGAAAAATAGCGCTCTCAGCGGGTATGAATGCGTACCTTTCCAAACCTTTTAGAGCAAATATCCTTCTGGCGACCATAGAAAAGGTTATGGCAGCCAAAACTGCACGGCCTGGCCGAAAACTCAACAAGCGTCAACAGCCGCTTTGGAAGCCGGATATAACAGAAAGCGCTGATACACTAAATAATCAACGCGCTGTGTTTCTTGATTCGGTACCCGCACTACTTGAAAATATCTCAAATGCCCTGCAATCAGAAGATGAGCCCAGCGTAGAAGCCGCTGGACAACGGCTTAAACAGCTGGCGGCGGATGTGGGTGCGGACCGAATTCGGGCAACGGTGATGCGGTTGTTGCTCATGACGCGCAAAGGGCACTTTGCCGAGGCAAGTCATCAGAGTGAAAAATTGCAGGAAATATATAATACCAGTGCTGATCTGTTAAATAATGCGTCCTAGATTTTTTCCTTCATCAGACGACTCACCAACCACCAACCACTTACCAGAAGCCATTTCCGCCAGCGTGGCACGCTCTCCATACGGTGCCACCAGATTCGAATGCGGCGTATGGTGTCAAAACAGATCCATTGTGGATCACCGGTACGAATCGCTTGAGCCAGATTCCATGTGTTGGTGAATCGTAGCTCTGGCCATTTTTTCTGAGCTTCGGTCAAAATGATTTTAAGATGTTCCAGAGCGTGCTGATTGTGTTCAGCGGATCGAATGAAGTTGGCGCGATGGGTTTCCAAAAGAGTTGGGCGACCTTGGGCGGTTTTTTCGCTGAGTGCATGCAGTCCATCTTCTGCCGTATGGCCTAAATAGGGCTCGAAATAACGGTCACGCACCAGATAAAGCAGGCCTGTTGGTGAAAGATCACCTGTGTGAATAGCGCCAGATACACGCGAAAGTGTACCATCATCCCGGCGTTGATCAAAACGACAACCCGGTGTTACAACAACCGAAATTCCCGCTTTTTGCCAACCCTGTTCCACATTCGGATTCCAGACAAAACAGGGTGGTACAGCCACTTGAGCCGGATGGGAAAATATCTTTTCAAACAGCTTGGCCTCATCGTAGGCGCTTTTCGTATCCACTCTGGCTTGGCGTGTTTGGTCATGATGGGCGATTGGATTCCAACGGGTTTGCAGCATTGGTGGAAGGGATTCAGTCTCCGCACGACTGGTGAGCCAGTGAAAAATGCCCTCTTTTTGGTTCGCGTGTTCCAGTAGCGTTTCGGCTCTGAAATGTTCCAGTCCATGCAGATGTAGTGAGAAGGTTTTATCCGCAACGCCGGCATTAATGGCCGATAATACCGGTGCTTGATCAGGATGGGATAGATCAATACGATTCAGTTGGTTGCCAGAAGTGGTCAGAGGTTGTTTCGGATCCGGCGCGGTGAGTTGCAACGCTAAGGTAAAACAGGGATGCTGGCCGGATTTATCATGATATCCAGAAAGCGTTTTACTTAGTTTGTTGAGTGCATCAGCATGCTCTGTTGGACCTGGGCCCCAATCATCGCTTTCAAAAATCAGGATCGGATGATGAAATACCGGCTCACGCCAATTGGCACGGATCGCCTTGAAAAAAAACAGTAGCCCAAGGCCTGTCCAAATCGTAAACCAGATTGATATGATTGCAATTACGTTCATTTGATAAATCAGGTGGTTGGTTAGTCCGTGACAGTAGGATAGCATAGAGTTGCATCCGCATCGTGTCTCATTTGAATAAAGGTGTCTCAACGTGGACATTTCCATTGTCATCAGTACCTATAACCGTGATTACAATCTGCCGGATTGTTTGTCAGCTTTTGACGATCAGATTGATCTGGACGGTGTGGATTGGGAAGTGATCCTGGTGGATAACAATTCCAATGATGCGACACAAACAGTGGTACAAGCGTTGATAGAGAAAGTCTCCTACAGGCTGCGCTATACCTTTGAAGCAAAACAAGGTCTAAGTAATGCACGCAATCACGGAACCGAGATTGCCCAAGGTCGATATATTGTCTTCACCGATGATGATATCCGTGTCTCTCCAGGATGGATTGCCGCCTATTGGCGCGGATTTCAGCAAACAAAAGCGCAGGTAGTAGGCGGACGCATTCACCTTGATCCAACCGTTCCAGTACCAACCTGGATTGAACAAAATCCAGTGGTAAAAGGCTTTATCGGTTTCCAGGACTATGGTCCTGAGCCAAAAGCGCTGGATGGTCATAAAACCTATCCTTATGGCGGTAATATGGGATTTGAGCGGGATGTATTGATTAATGCTGGTGGTTTTGATCCCAATTTAGGCCGGAAAGGCACCGGCACTTCGGCCAGTGAATTGATCAAAGGTGAGGAGACGGTGTTATTCAATACGCTGGGCGATCAAGGGTGTATGATGTGGTATACGCCGGATGCATTGGTCTATCACAAAGTGCATGATTTTCAGTTAAAAAGGCGTTATTTTATGATCGTCCAATATAACTCCGGCAAGATCAATGCAGCCCGTGATCCTGATCGTTACTCACGCACACTGTTTGGTATACCGCTGTTTATCGTCAATCAGCTGTTGCGTTTATTGGTCAGTTATTTAATACAATTGGTTAGTAAGGGGCCAAGCGGTGCTTTTGTCCAGTTGATGAAGGTTGCCTATCAGATTGGGCGTATGATGGGTTATGCTACCAAGTAGAAGTGCTTTTAATGATTGGATTAAAGTAGCCAATGGATATTGATACCAAAAGAAAATTACTCCGCCTAGAGCGGATTCAACTGACAAATTTTAAGTGTTTGGACAGCCTTGATATCTCTTTTCCTCGACCAGAGTTGCCAAATGAGCCAGACATTGTTGTCATGGGAAGTCGGAACGGTGTTGGTAAGACTTCCGTGATGGAGGCTTGTGCCATTTCTATATTGGTGCTCTTGATTCATGATGATATTGATCGTCCAAACTATATCAAATTACCAAATATTCAGAACTATTTCAGTAATCTAATTAAATCTGATCAGAGTACATTATCCATAGTATGTTCATTCCGATGTGGTCATGAAGTGCTCACTTCTGATATTGAAATTAACCGTAAGAGTGCGATACGTGTTAAGGGAAATGATGGCAAAATAGGAGAGATGGTGTTGCAGAAACAGGAGGAAAAGATTGATCTATATCTCCTGGTTGAAAATATTATTAAAGGTGGTCTGGTTGATCCAGTTCAACTCGGAGGATGTTACTATTTTCATGGCTATAGAAAGACGCCAGAAGATAATCCTGCAATGGGTATGATGATCAATCAAGAAGAGAAACAAAAAGGGCCAATGAATATTGCGGGGTATAAGAGGAGTGCAATAAGTGCTTTTAAATTAAGCGTATTTCGCGCGATGATGGGGCGCGCTGGTCTTTTTGAAGTATCTCAGCAAGGTGAAATCAACTCGCAAGAGGCATTGGATAAATTAAACTCAATTATTAAAATGTATGCTGGTGGAACAGTAGAGAAATTGCGTCCAACGTCAGATGACACGCTTGAATTATGTGTCACACCCAGTCAAGGCGGAGAGGCTTTTGCCTTTGATGGTTTGAGTTCTGGGCAAAAAGAGATTATATCAACGCTTTTTCTGATTTGGTATCATACGGTTAATAATCCAAAAATAATTTTTATTGATGAGCCTGAATTGCACCTCAATGCTGAGTGGCATCGTGAGTTTGTTGAGCAACTTTATGAATTGGCACCGGATAATCAATATATTCTTGCTACGCATTCAGAAGATATCTTTGGCGCAGTCGAGCCTGAACAGCGTTTATTATTGAAGCAAAGCGTGAGTACATCGAACGTGGCGGAATGTGTGTTATGACAAGTGCTCAATTTGGTGTAAATAGGAGTGAGATTCAAGCGCATAAATTGTTTGTTGAAGGGGATAATAATTCCCTTGATGCGACTGTTCTTAAGAAACTACTCCCACGCATCTCCATCGTGCCTTTAGGCCCTTCTCACAGTATAAAAAATGCTGCCCAAGCTTTGGTAACTGCACATCCAAACTACTATTTTTTAGTGGATAGAGATTATCATGATGATGATTTTGTAGAGCAGTCATGGCGTTGTTTTCCCGATCCTGACAAATATAATCTATTGATCTGGCGTAAGCGTGAGTTGGAAAACTACTTTCTTGATCCCAACTATCTGATGCTATCATCCTATTTGAAAAAAGGTGTTGATAGAGCAGGGCTTGAGAGACTCATAATAAAACATGCCCAACAGCGGCTCTATCTGGATGTCGCAAACCAAGTCATCATTTCCATGCGTGAGTCACTTAAGAAAAGCTGGATAAGTTTGCTTAGTAACCCTGATGATTTTCCAAGTAAAGAGGTTGCAATTGAAAGATTAGAAGCGCTTTCAGAGTGTGTAGAACATTTGAATTTGACGCAGAACACATTAGGCGTTAGTGGGCGCGTTGATTCATTTAATGCAATTCTCCAGTCATGGAGTGGTGGGTCTGATCAGTTAGCGTTTGGAGTGGGAGATTGGCAGAATCAGATGAGCGGCAAGAAGATACTTAACAAAGTGATTACTGATTGTTTTAGAGTACCAAAACAAGATGATCCTGGTTGGTGTTCCCAGAAGTTTGCTTGCAAGGCTGTGGTTAAAGAGCTGCTTAATAAAGACCTGCATCACCAGCCTGATGATTTTCAGAAACTCTATAATTTGATTCAACAAAGGATAGCAAGTGATCGTTAATTTAATGGTGTTATTACTTGTTTTGGAAAGAGTATAACTATGGGCCGTGCCATCATTCTCATGTATCACATTGTGGACACACCACGTTCGGAGGCTGAGGCGCGGTATGCCATCACACCGGAACGATTTTCTGAGCATATGGGATTGATCCATAATCAGAATATGCCGGTGATTGCCTTGGGTGCCTTGCCTGATTGGTTGGCAAAACATCACGATCAGACCGCCTTGGTGATCACTCTGGATGATGGCACTGAAGATGCCTACAGTCAGGCGTTTAGAATATTGACTGAACATGGTTTTCCAGCCAGCTTTTTTGTGTTGCCAGGATTGATGGGCGGAGAAAATGGTTGGATGCAGGCGGAAGGCTTTCCTGCGCGGAAGATGCTCAGTTGGGAGCAGGCGCGGGAAATGGCGGCGGGTGGTATGGATATGGGATGTCACTCCATGAGTCATGCGAAAATGGCTACGCTTTCCGGTGCGGATTTGTTGCGTGAGACTGTTGAAGCGCGTGATATTTTAGAACAACAGTTGGGTGAGTCTGTGAAGCACTTTGCCTATCCCTATGGCAACTTCTCTGACGCGGTGTGTGACGCAGTTCGGAATGCGGGATTTGCTCAGGGACTATCGGTGCGGGCAGGTTTTAATGAAAGAGATGTGAATCCGTTTATCTTGCGGCGGGTTGAGGTATACGGTCGTGATGAAAATTGGCAATTAACGCAAAAATTGACCTATGCTAATGCGACAGCGACTAGAACTTATCCGATGCGTTATTATCTAAATCGTCTAACCGGTGGTCGGTTGGGTTGACCGGTGTTGTCGGTTAATAATCAATAGGATATATGTGTAGTGATCTCTTCTCAAATTTGAACAGTCAGCCGTTCCAGCCCTGGTGATGTTTTTGCTCTGATGATCTGCTTCGCATATCAAAGGCGGCGCAAAAACATCACCAGGGCTTTTTGAGGAAGCGCTATTTATCAGCTTCATGAGTGACTGTGATGGTGGTGGTAATGCCACCACGCACGTTAAAAGCACCGGTAATCTGCATATAGCGCGGTTGGGTGATTTCAACGATGTCATCAAGAATCCGATTGGTGACCGCTTCATGAAACCCGCCATGCTGGCGAAAACTCCATAAATAGATCTTAAGAGACTTCAGCTCTACACACCGTTCATTGGGAATATAGACAATGCGAATATCGGCAAAGTCCGGCTGTCCGGTTTTCGGACAGACGCAAGTGAATTCCGGGCAGGCCATGTCAATTTCATAGTCTCTGTTCGGGTAGGGATTCTCAAAGGTTTCCAAAAGGGCTTTATCAGGCTGCATGATTTTCCAACTGAGTTGAGAAGCTGTTTTTATAGGGATTTCGTCCAAAATTTGAACAGTTATCCGTTCCGGTCCGATAGAAGTTTTTGCTCTGATAATCTGTTCCGCAAATCAAATGCAGCGCAAAAACATCACCAGGGCCTTCACTCAGAATAGGAGTGATTGTCTAAATTTGAACCGAAATCACGATAATTGCTTCTGAGTGATTGAGAGTATCAGAGAGGGTTGTACGACATGGTGGATAGTGTGTCAATTCAGTCGTGGTGTTTTGTTACTCATAAAAAAGCGCAAATTAACGCGAGGTTCAACTAATCAGCCTTTAACAAGTCTTTCAGGCTGAAGTGGTTCATGTCCCAGTTGACAGTTGAATCGTACCACCTATCTAACCCGAACATCGCGTATTTCAATTTAATCGTAGGCGTTACGCAGTTGAATGAATTTTGTACCCATCATTCCTGCGGAAGGGGGAATCCAGTTTGGTTCCGTGTCTCCTGGATTCCTGTTTCAACCGGCCATTGTGTAACTTCTAAATCGTATCAAACCCAATTTCAAGAAAATTGACATTCTTAGTGGAACAGGTGTTCCGAACTCATAAAAATTGCTTGAGGGTATGTTACCTTGTTTTTGTGAGGTAAAATAAAAACAGTTGTTTTAATTGTAAGGAAGATTTCCAAGTTGGTTCCCTTCAAATGTTCGCTTTGTAAAAAAGCGAGCTTTCGGTATTCTTGAATTTTTACTTGATAAATATCAATGAAAACAATAAAATTGTGTCAAATATAACGATATAATGATGAAAATACTAGAACGGTGGTGAGCTATGAATATTACGCTTAATATTCCTGATGAACTAGGAGAGCAACTACAAGCCTTACCTAACCTTGACAAGTTTGCTATTGACCTGTTCCAAAAGGCGATCAGTCAGAAAAATGATAGACCTCTTACTGATTTTGAGAAACAATTTACTCTTGATTCTTTGGAGTCAGCAAAAGCAGGTGATTACTATACAGAAGCTGAAATGAGAGAATTTTACAAAAGTAAGGGCGTTGATATTGATGGAGATTAGGTTTTCAAGAGAGGCTAGAGAATTTTTAGAAAATCAGGTTGATTATTTAAATTCAATAAATCCGCAAGCCAGTCAGCGAGTTTTCAAAAGAATCTCATTGGCTGTTGAGAGATTAAAAGACAATCCATATTCAGGAAAGCAATCATTTATAAAAAATATCAGAGAGATTATTGAATCAAAATATAATTTTAAAATATTGTATTCTGTTGATGGAAATGTGATTTATATCGCCTCAATTTTTAATACAAGAATGGATGCGGAAAAAATTTATAAATCACTAGAATAGATCGGTACTTATTTTAATGAGTATAAAAATACCGTTATATGCAGATTATATAAACCATACTGGACTACATTATCACCTTCTCTGGAAAGAATTAGATGATACATGGACCTGCCCAGCCTGTAATAGAACTAAATTTCAAATTCTCCGTTGGACTAAAAGATTTCCAAACTCACCAAATCCTTTTTTTGATTGGGTTGCTACGCTTACAAAGCATCACGACCACTCAGTCAGTAGATATGGAAATATGTTACCAAGATTTCCAGAAACTATAATTTGTGGGCAATGCGATGGCTCTGATGGAGCAGTTAAGAAAAGATTAAAACTGCCAAAAAAATTCTCTTTTTCACCAGAAGAGATAAGGGGCTTTGGGTCACCTCACACCGGCGGAGTATTTGATCAAACACCAAGCGGAAACCTCTAAAAATACGTGGCACTAATCATGGGAGGTTTACACGCCCTGTTGCCGGAAAATAGGTTGGAAGCAGTGGAAACTCCGGCATAATCAGGGGAGAAGTGCCTGAAATCCGGGTTGGATGACCGCTTGGCGTGGAATTGGTGCTGCAATCTCAACCAGTGCACTCCTTACGTGGAGATACGCTCATGAGGGAAGCTACCTTTTTTCGGGGGACTCAGTTCTCTCCTGGGAGATTCTAAAATCGTATTTGGGATTTCAATTCCATTTAACTGTCAACTGGGCGGTGAGTCAATTCAGCTTGAAGTTTTTTTTCAAGGTTGATTTATTGAGCATCACGTCAATTTATATTTCCGTAGCCCTTATATTAGGTGTGAAATAATGAAGTCTCAGACTTTGTAACAGTGATGAAACAACATGAAAAAGCCCAAAAAACATGTGGTAAAAAATTTGACATACACCGAATTTAGTGGATAATTCATTTGTAAAATACCTTTTGAATTGAGATGAAATGTAATTCTTTCGCGTTCTGGCGGACAGGTGAGGTGTGGTGGGCTTTTGGCATGACAAGCGGGTCGTTGTCGGAATTTCCGGTGGTATAGCGGCCTACAAAGCGCCTGCGTTGATACGCCGCTTCCGCGAGCAGGGCGCTGAAGTGACTGTTGTCGTCACAAAGGCAGCTCTTGAATTTGTCACTCGGTTGACGCTTCAGACGGTCAGTGATCGTCCGATTTATGATGATCTGTTTTCACTGAGTCAAGAGCAGGATATGGGGCATATCCGACTGGCGCAGGAAGCGGATCTGGTCGTTGTTGCGCCAGCCACGGCCAATTTGCTGGCCAAGATGGCTAATGGTCTGGCTGATGATCTGTTAAGTACGCTTTTGTTGGCGCGTTTGGGGCCTGTTTTGGTGGCGCCGGCAATGAACGGTGCTATGTGGCGTCATCCGGCCACCTGTCGCTCTGTCGAGACGCTGAAAAGTGATGGTATTGCCTTTGTCGGGCCGGGCCACGGATCACTGGCTTGTGGTGATGTGGATACCGGACGATTGGTTGATGATACTGTGATCATCGAGGCAGGACGACGCATTCTTGAACCGAATATCCTCGCAGGGCGTACTGTTTTGATCACCGCTGGTCCAACCCGAGAGGCGGTTGATCCCGTGCGCTACATGACTAATCGGTCTTCCGGGAAAATGGGATGGGCCATTGCAAAAGCAGCGGTTAGGGCAGGGGCTGAGGTGACGTTGATTCATGGTCCGGTCAGTCAGCCGCCGATTGCCGGTATTCAGATGATTGCTGTGCAGAGTGCAGAACAGATGTATCACGCGGTTCAGGATCACTGGCAGGTGTCTGATGTGGCTGTTTTTGCAGCGGCGGTAGCGGATTATCGGTCAAAATATCAGGCGACTGAGAAGATTAAAAAAGAGAAAAAAGGCAATCAACTCTCTGTGGAGATGATCCAAAACCCGGATATTCTCGCTTCTGTCGCACAATGGCGGAAGGAAGCAGGGGCTGGACCGCTATTGATGGGGTTTGCCGCTGAAACAGGTCAGGCATTGGAAAAAGCCCAACGTAAAATGGTTCGCAAAGGGTGTGATCTGATGGTGGTCAACGATGTTGCAGAGCCGGGTGTGGGGTTTGATGTGGATACCAACCGTGTGGTGGTATTGGATCAGGCTGGACGGAATCTTTCCTGGCCGTTAGGGACAAAAAACTGGATCGGTACGCAGTTGATCAATGTGGTGGCGCGGGTGTTGAATGGTCAGGGCATGGATGTCATGACGGAGGCACCACCGGATGAGAGAGTGAAATGACCCAACAGGTTGAAATTGCAGTGCGTGTGTTGCCAAATGGTCAAGGGCTTGAACTGCCGCGCTATCAAACCTCAGATTCCGCAGGAATGGATCTGATGGCAGCCATAGAAGAGCGCGTTCAACTCAAACCGGGTGAGCGTGCGTTGATTCCAACGGGATTAGCTATCGGTTTACCTTCGGGTTACGAAGCACAGATTAGACCTCGGTCGGGTTTGGCTTTCAAGAAGGGTGTCACGGTTGTGAACAGTCCTGGCACAATTGACGCGGATTATCGTGGTGAGATTGGTATTGTTCTGATTAATCATGGTGATACGTTGGTAGATATTGGACGTGGCGATCGCATTGCACAGATGATTATTGCTCCGGTGGTTCAAGGGATTTGGCGTTCGGTTGATGATCTTGATGACACTGTTCGTGGTGCGGGTGGATTTGGCCACACGGGATAATTTTTTGAATCATGAGCATCTTCGGTCCCAGGGACGTTTTTGGTCAGGTGCTTTACCAATAGATTGGAATAACAGAAGGTTATTGTTGTGCTCAAGTTTTCCAAAAAACTGTTGTATGCCATTGAGGCGGTTGTTGATATCGCATACAACTCCGGTGGAGAGCCGGTACAGATCCGAGATGTGACCAGCCGACAGGGTGTGCCTCAGCGCTACCTTGAACAGGTGATGCAACGCTTGGTAAAAGCGGGCATCCTAAAGGGGATTCGTGGTCCGCGTGGTGGTTATTTGTTGGCTCGTGAACGCGCCAAAATCAGCGTTGGTGATATCGCCCGTGTGGTGATGGATATGAGTAAAGACGTAGAAATGGGGTTGCCCAATGATGTCGCCAATGGACCTATTGGCAAATCGGTTATCCGGCCGCTTTGGTTGGAGTTTCAGTCACAGATTTTGGTGATGATGGATGAAATTTCAGTGGAAGAGTTGAGTAATCGGGCATTTAGATCGGGTGTGTCGAGTGAAGTATACAATCGGATTAATTTTTCGATTTAATAGTGTGTTGCTCTAGCCCATTTGGAGGCACGCTTGGACGTATTACTGCTCGGTGCTGGAGGACTGGGTTCGGCAGTTGCTCTGGCTCTGGTGGGTGCTGGAATCACAGAGTTGATTATTGTGGATGATGATCAGGTGTCGCTATCCAACCTGCATCGCCAGGTTCTACATGACATATCCAGTGTGGGGATGGATAAAACGGCCAGTGCGGTTTCGCATCTTTGTGCGCTAACCGATGATGCGTTGTCGATAAAAACCATAACGCAACGTTTGGATACGCCGGAAGCCATTGCGGCTCAGGCGGCTGGATGTCGGGTTATTGTAGATGGAACGGATAATTTTCAGACTCGGTTTGCTGCCAACGATGCCGCATTGAAAACAGGTATACCACTGGTACATGGAGCTGTCGTGGGATTGCATGGGCAGTTTATGACGATCTTTCCCAATGAAACCGCGTGTTTGAGGTGTTTGTTTGATGGGCCGCCTGATGAAGAGGGGGCGACATGTCGAACTCAGGGTGTGTTGGGTCCGGTAGTTGGTGAGATGGGTTGGTGGATGGCGCTGGAAGTTGCCAAACTGATTCATGGACAGGGGCAGCCTATGGTGAATCGTCTCATGACGATTGATTTTCATCAGGGTCGGCGGCGGGAAGTGATCTTACGTCGTCGTGCCGGATGTTCGGGATGTGGGCATGAATAACTTGGCCATGTGTTATTGAAACAGGATTATTTACGGAAAATATCATGGGTCGGATTTACAAAGATATTACAGAAACCATTGGAAGCACGCCTTTGGTTCGTTTAAATCGATTAGGTGCGGAAAAAAGTGCGGAATTTCTTGTCAAGCTGGAGTATTTCAATCCCATGTCATCGGTCAAGGATCGGATCGGTTTGGCCATGATTGAAAAAGCTGAGGCAGCTGGACAGATTGACACGGACACAGTGATCATTGAGCCAACATCCGGCAACACAGGTATCGCTTTGGCCTTTGTTTGTGCGGCGCGGGGCTATCAATTGGTATTGACCATGCCGGAGTCGATGTCCATTGAGCGGAGAAAATTATTCCAGCTGTTGGGTGCAAAGGTGGAATTGACGCCAGCACAAACCGGCATGCGTGGTGCGATTGATCGTGCCAATGCATTGATGAAAAAGCATAAAAAATCTTTTATGCCTAATCAATTTGAAAATAGCGCCAACCCGGATATCCATGCTGACACCACGGCAGAGGAGATTTGGGCGGATACCGATGGTCAGGTGGATGCTGTGGTGATCGGTGTGGGAACCGGTGGTACATTGACCGGTATTGCTCGGGTGCTTAAAGCGCGTAATCCTGCCTGTCGAGTGATTGCTATTGAGCCGGAGAATTCACCGGTACTGTCCGGTGGTATGCCAGGACCACATCAGATTCAGGGGATTGGCGCAGGTTTTATTCCTACGGTTTTGGATAAAGATCTGGTTGATGAGGTGGTGAATGTGGGTGATGATCGCGCCTTTACAACAGCACGACGCATGGCGCGGGAAGAGGGGATCGCCTGTGGTATCTCGTCTGGAGCCGCTGTAGCCGCTGCGTTAGAGCTTGCAGATCAGCCACAGTACCAGGGCAAACGGTTTGTGATTATTCTGCCCAGTTTTGCCGAGCGTTATCTTTCCACTGAGCTGTTTCAGGAACTGTAATGGGCGCGGCTGTTCTGACAGCAGAGCAGATGGCGCGTTATTCACGCCAGATTATACTCAAAGAGATCGGTGGGATTGGCCAACGCCATTTGTTGGATGCACATATCATGGTGCTGGGTGTTGGTGCGTTAGGTGCTTCTGCATTGCTTTATCTGGGCGGTGCGGGTGTAGGGCGTTTGACCTTGGTGGATGATGCGCGGGTTGCAGATAGTTTATTGCCGGGTGACATTATCCATGAACGCATCCACGCCGGCCAGCCGGTGGTCTATTCAGCTAAACAGCGTATTCATGCTGTAAATCCAGAGGTTGAGATCTCAGCCTTGGACCTTCCTCTTTCCGATGACTATGTGATTGATAAGATCAAAAGTGTGGATCTGGTATTGGATCTGAGCGCTGATCTGTCTCTTAAATGGGATCAAGTCTGTATTCAGCAGCGGGTTCCACTCTTTTCCGGCTGGGTCGATCAACACGGTGGATGGGCTGCGGCGAGTTTGGTGGGTGTCGAATCTGAAGCGGTCTGCATGCGCTGTCAGGGAATTAAACAGCGTGGCAATGTGACTGCCATAGAGCCATTTTCCGGTCTGCTAGCCGGAATGGTAGGCACAGTATTGGCCACTGAAGCGTGTAAATGGTTGATGGGACTAGGTACAGGATTGCGTGGGCAGCGTTGGTGTTTCTCGCCTTTTGACACAGCCTTTAAAGCGTATCCTGTTGAGAGGCAGGGTGATTGCCCGGTTTGTAGCAAGGGTAGTGTTGCGGACAAGGTTGTCGAAGATAGGCAAGAGGATGATGCGGGTGCCGCCTGTATAGATATCACTACCGAGCAGTGTCCGATGACCTTTGTCAAAGTCAAATTGAAGCTGGAAAGCATGCCACCCGGCCAAGAGTTGACCATCCGATTGAATGGCGGAGAGCCGTTACATAACGTGCCGTTATCGCTGGTGGATGAAGGGTGTTGGGTGAGTTCACCCATGGCGGATGATCAGACCGGAACCTTTATTTTAAAAACACGCAGACCCACCTCTTGATCAAAAATAGGCGTTACGCAGTTAAATGAATTTTGTCTCCGGGAATCCAGTTTGGTTCTCTATCCCCCCCTTCGCATATCAAAAGCGGCGCAAAAACATCACCAGGGCTTCCACTCAGGTTGTGGCTCATTGTCAAATTTCGGATCGAAATCACTATATAGCGCTTTCGTCTAAAATA
>JADFWU010000056.1 GCA_015234045.1 Magnetococcales bacterium | reverse complement strand
GAATATTTGCTGCGCTGGTGGATTTCATCCAACTTTACCCGTGATTTTATCTCATCTTATCGCCGTGTTCGACGTCGTTCGCATCGGCCATCATGGATTCTTATCTTCTGGCGTGCGTTTCGTATTGCCATTATACCCAAGCTTAAATGGATGCTTGAGCCGCAATCGATCGTTGATTTGCTGGCAATTTTACCGATCTTCCGGGCATTTCGTTTGTTGCGTGTCTTGCGCGTTTTGCTTGTCCTGAAGTTATTTCGCTATTCTAAGAGGTTGTCTTTTTTTACCGGCATCATCAAGGACAATTCTGAAGAGTTGATTTCACTGTTTACAGTGGCCTTTGTGGTTTGGGGAATGGTTGCTGTAGCGTTCTTTATTGTTGAGCGGGCAGTTAATCCGGGAGTCAGCAATTTTTGGGAGTCGTTTTATTGGTCTATTATTACCATTACCACTGTTGGATATGGTGATATTACGCCTAAAACGACAGCTGGGCAGGTCATAGCAGTTGCGGGAACACTGTTTGGCATGTGGGTGGTCGTTTTTATGACCTCACTGATTGTCACCGGTCTGACCGAGCGCATCGCCATGTTGAAGGAGCATCGCATGAGACAGAAGATTGATCGGCTTAGGCATCATTTTATCGTCTGTGGTCTTGATGGGCTTGGTCGTGCAGTGTGTCGTACTTTGGAAGAGGAGGGTGAGCGCTTTGTTGCTGTGGATACTGACCCGGCTAAAGTTGAGGCGGCGCTGAAAAATAATTGGATTGCCGTGGAAGGCGATGTGCTTGTTGATGACACCTGGAATAAAGTGGGGCTAAAACAGGCGCGGTGTGTGATTAGCTCCATGGTGGCTGAATCGGCGAATGTATATATCATTTTGATGGTACGTGAACAGAGGCCGGACTGTTTTATCGTTGGCTGTGGCTCCACTCGGGTTTCCGAAAAACGGTTGTTGAAATTGGGTGCAAACCGGGTGATTACGCCGTTTGATATCGGTGGTCGTCAGATGGCGTATACGGCGTTACGTCCATCAGCATTACGTTTTTTTGATATGGCGCTTCGTCGTGGTCATGTTGAACTTGAGATGGAAGAGGTGATCATTCCAGAAGATTCGACCTTTGAGGGGGTTACTTTGATGGGGTCGGAAATTCGCAGTAGTTTCAATGTGATTGTTGTGGCTATTATGTCACCGGAAGGGCAATTGGATTTTAATCCTACCGCGACAACAGTTTTGAAGGTAAACGATTTGTTAATTTGTTTGGGTCATCTTGATGATCTGGCGCGGTTGCGAGAAGCGACAAAGATGTAGATGAGCTACTATGTCAACACTGCGTATCCACTTCAACGCAGTGTTCTGTATTTGTTTCTGGAAAGGGACGTATCCCTTTCCAGGTTTCGATTGCTTCCTTATCTGACCACAGTTCCAATGCCCTTGTCGGTAAAAATTTCCAATAACAGTGCATGTGGAATGCGGCCATCAATGATGTGACTGGCTGACACGCCGCCATTATAGGCTTTTAAACAGGTTTCGATTTTAGGAATCATGCCGCCTGTTACAACGCCGCTTCGGACCAATTTTTCAACATCATCCGGTGTGACGCGGCTGATCAGCTTGTCTTCGGCATCTTTAATGCCTGGTACATCGGTGAGTAGGATTAATTTCTCGGCATTCAACGCTTCAGCAATGTGTCCGGCAACGCTGTCTGCATTGATGTTGTAGGTTTCGCCATCTCGACCAACGCCAACCGGTGCAACCACGGGAATGAAGCGCGAGGCGGATAACAGGTCAAGCAGGCTGGTATCAATGTGTTGAACATCACCAACCCAGCCGAGGTCGATGATTTCCGGCACTTCGGTATCGGGTCCGCGTCGAACATGGGTCAATTTCCGGGCTTGAATGGTGTGGCCATCTTTGCCGGAAAGTCCAACTGCACGACCGCCGTTTAGATTGATCAGTTTGACGATATCCTTATTCACTTTGCCGGCTAACACCATCTCAACCACATTGACGGTTTCTTGGTCAGTGACGCGGAGTCCGTCAATAAACCGTGACTTTAAACCCATCTGAGTCATGGTTTTTCCGATCTGAGGTCCTCCGCCGTGGATAATCACCGGATTAATGCCTACCTGTTTAAGTAGGATGACATCTTTGGCAAAGGCATTTTTCAACTCTTCCGCTACCATGGCGTTGCCACCATATTTGATTACAACTGTCTTGCCATCAAACTGACGCATATAGGGCAAAGCCTCAATGAGGACTTCTGCGTTGAGTTTTTCTTTTCCAGTCAATGGCATTGTTGTGCTCCTTCGAGAGGATTTCTCTCTCACAGTCGGTAGGCAATCGTGTTGAAAAAAGCCTAAAATCCGATGGTTACGATTAAGTTGCATGGAACTTGCTTAATAACAGCTAAGACCAGATCCATGTGTGATCTAATTATGGTATCGCTGGTGTCGAAGCGTTACACAGTGTACAAATACAAAGTTTCAAACAGTATTGCTGCTTTCACCATCAATACACTGTTAATGGTGAAGGTATATGCCATAATCCGGTCGATTCCAACCCTGTTTATACGTCATGGTGACATCAGGGTATCATCCCAACCATAAACGATAGCTGATTCATTATGAAGCCGAAGCGGTTGAGATCTGTTTTTATTATGTTTGTGGGCCTCTTTGTTCTGTGTGCCAATGCAGCAGAAGCGGAGATGCGTTATATCACCGATGAGTTCACCGTTACCATGCGGCGGGGCGAGAATGCGACCTTTAAGGTCGTCCGAATTCTCAAAACCGGTATGGAGGTGGAGTTGTTGGAAAGCGGTAAGACCGGTTGGGACCGCGTCCGTACTCGTGATGGGTCGGAAGGTTGGGTCCTGCGTCGGTTTCTTTCCGGAGATGTCCCGGCGCGTGTTCAGTTGTTTAAATCGAATAAACAACTGAGAGCCGCTGAGGAAGAGCGTGATCGCCTTCGTGAAGAGATCAAAGCGCTGAAAGTGGATCTGAGAGATCAGAATAAACTTCAGACCGAACTTGATCGAATTCGCAAAGTATCCAGAAACGCTTTGACCCTTGAGCAGGGCAATAAAGAGATGGCGCAACGGCTTGAGGTGATGGAAGAAAATCTCAACCGAGTCACCAATCAAAAAATGATTCTGGAACAACAATCTGATCGCTCATTTTTAGTCGCTGGTGCTGCGATTCTGGTGTTGGGCATGGTAATAGGCTTTATTCTGACGCGCTCCAGAGGACGAAAACGCTATCACAATTCGCTGAATTGATTTCGATTTGGATTGAATCAAAAGAGCGTTATATGTAATTCTGAAAGGGTCTACAGGCCCTGATAAAAAAGCCGACTCAGGGTGTTCTCTGAGTCGGCTTTTTTTGTTGGGGAATGACCTGCCAATGATGAGATGAAACGCAATCAGGGTACGTCTGAATCAAGCATCGGTCAAAAGTCAGCAATGATCCAAGGAGAGAGTGTATGTTATCTCATAGAGAAACAATGACCTACGATGTCGTCATAGTCGGGGCAGGCCCGGCGGGATTATCAGCAGCTTGTAGATTGGTTCAGCTGGCAGAAAGCCAGGATAGAGCCATTTCTGTCTGTGTGCTGGAAAAAGCCTCTCGTGTTGGTGGTCATATTCTCTCAGGCGCACTCTTGGAGTCCGATTTTCTATTGGAAATCGGCGTTGATCCGGCTGATGCACCATTAGATGCCGAGGTTAAAGACGAATCCTATCTTCTATTAGGTAAAGAGGATGGGTTCTCCATACCCGGTCCGGCTGCGTGGTCCAATAAAGGCAATTATCTGGTCTCTCTCGGTCGGTTGTGTCGCTGGTTGGCTGAAAAAGCCGAAGCTGGTGGTGTGGAGATCTATCCCGGTTTTGCCGCCGTTGATCTGTTGATGGAAAACAATCATGTTGTCGGAGTGCGTACCGGCGATATGGGGCGTGATAAAACGGGTCGTCCAGGTGAGAATTTTCAGCCCGGAATGGATATCCGCGCGCCGATTACCCTGATTGCAGAAGGGTGTCGAGGATCGCTTGCTGGTCAGGCGATTCACCGGTTTGGTCTGAATGCGAATGCCTCGCCGGCTACCTATGCGTTGGGGTTTAAAGAGACCTGGGAAGTATCATCCGGCATGCCGGGCGAGGTGGTGCATACGTTGGGATATCCGCTTGCTGAGTCCGTGCATGGTGGTGGATATATCTATCGACCTGATCGTACGCATTTGGCCTTGGGATTGGTGATTGGTTTGGACTATGCCAATCCTCGACTAGATCCTTTCCAGCTGTTCCAGAAGTGGAAAGCGCATCCAAAAGTGCGCCCTTTTCTTGAGCATGGAAATCTGCTCAGTTATGGCGCACGCACCCTCAGTGAAGGCGGATGGCAGAGTTTGCCTAAATTAACCTTTCCTGGTGGCATGTTGTTGGGCGATTCAGCAGGATTTATGGATGCCGCCCGATTAAAAGGCATCGGCGGTGCCATATATTCAGGACGCGTTGCCGCTGATGTGGCGGCTGACGCGCTGGCTCAGGATGATTATTCTGATCACGCTTTTGCTGCGTATTCGGACACCTTGAAAGAGGGCTCCTACGGTCAGCGGTTGCGTGCTGTAAGCAATGTGCGTCCTGGTTTCCGTTGGGGCCGATTGGTGGGTATGGTCAACGCCTCATTGCATGCGTTATCAGGAGAAGGTCGAGAGGTTAAGCCGCACCATTGGCATCGATCAGACCGGCGTTGTCTTCAGCAAGCAGAGGGCTATCCTGAGCGCGAGGATAGTGCCTATGATGGTATCGTTCAATTTGATCGGGCCACTGCGTTGAGTCGGGCGGGGATTCGTCATAATAGTGATCAGCCGTGCCACATTAAACTGTTTGATCCTGATTATCCGCTTCAAGAGGGTTCACGACAGTACGATAACCCGGAATTGGGCTACTGTCCGGCCGGTGTGTTTAGAAAGACGGATGATACGCACTATGTGATTCAGCATGGTGATTGTCTGCATTGTAAGACCTGTGAGATCAAAGATCCGGTCAAAAATATCCTATGGACACCGCCAGAAGGGGGCAGTGGTCCTGATTATGCGGAAATGTAATGAATTTTGGCGAAAAATCGCTTTACTGGCGATGAATAGTCAATTGGTTGACTAAGTCAAAACGCTTTCCGCATTGTGGAAGGCGTTTTTTGTTTTTCATGTCAATAAATTGTTTAAAAACAATAAATTGAATGATTTGTTCTGGAAAATTAATGGTGTGCATTTAATTGGTACATGTTTTGCTTTATTAGAGATCAAACAGGCGTAAATAGAGCCATTAAAAAGAGCTTAAACAAAAGCGCCTAATATCTTGCTCTGGTAGAGGTTTAGTTCCATGAAATTGAAAATACCCACAACCTCGGAGGGTCGCTTATGGGCCAGCGTGTTGCGACGTGCTGTGCTTGATTTCGCGATCATGGAGCGGTGTCTGTCCAAAGATCCAAATCTTGTGGAGGATCGCGAATTTTCGGAGATTTATCAGGATCTTTATCGCTGGTTCCTATCTAAAAACAGTAAAATGGGTTCTTACGCCTGGATTTGCCAACAATTTGGATGGGATAGTGATGCGATTTGGAACAGATTGAAGCGCAATCTTAGTAAACACAACATCACTTTGGATGAAAAAGCTGTTCTCTCTTATGCTGGTTCTTAGAACCGCAAACTTTTGTCTCTTCTCCTCGCGGGAGGCCTTCGGGCCTCCTTTTTTTTTATCAATAAAATGACAAAGAGAGGGAGTTCAAATGCAGCAACTAAAACAGGTCGGCGAGCAGAGAAGGCTGTGCCGCCTCTACCGGGTTTGGGAAGTGCCCAAATTTAAACAAAAAAGCAGGAAGATAAAAAAAACACCTCCCTGCTTTCAAATCAAGTGATTGTATGACAAATCCTACTTTTTAATCACCGCTTCCACTTCTTCATTGCGGATACGGACTTCAGCGCCATCTTCTCCTTCAAATACCAGATACTCACCACCAGCAACAGGTTCATCCTGTGCTTTATAAGTATTGCCATTGCGGGTTTTGACTTGATATGTGGCGCCACATGCTGTCAGAGATAGGCCGATAAATAGAATGCTGAATAAGGTGATGAATCGATTCATAAAGCGTCCCCTGAGTTGCGTTAAGATTTCTCTAATTAAAATTGAAAAATAGTTCTCTGTCCGTTGATACAATAATATATCATCATTACTCTATTTTAGACGATGTATAGGGGGGAAAGTCAATTATGTTGTATGGAGAGGCTGGTGATTGGATTTTATCCGAGAGGGCTGGTGTATAGATCTGTCTTCGGAATGATTGCGCTGATTGTACTGATGTACTGTGCTGTAGTGCGTGCTGATGGTGGTTTGAATATCAGTAAGATTATTGCTGCCTATTCCGCCTATCTGAATGGTGCGTTCAAAGAAGGGGAGTGGATGTTGTCCATATCAATGAATGGCATTGATCATGGGGCCTTCTTGGCGGAAAAAAATCAGCGGGAAAACACTGCACGACAACGTTTGAATGATGTTGGCATAGTAGATCTGGATAAGCGATTAGAGCGTGGTAGGCGAAGTGCTGTCATGCCAGCCAGTGTGCCAAAACTCGAAAAGGTTGGTGTATACCGTTGGCATCGGATACGGCGTACAACGCTATCATCCTCATATCCAGAACTGATCTGGCCAGATCCAGGGCCAGAATATCTGTTTCGTATTCAGATTGAGAATAAAGTGCATGAAGTGTCCGGTGAAGTGGCCGGAAAAATGATTCGCTGGACAGTGCCCCAATTAACCCCTGGTACACATGAAATGTTCATGAGTGCCTATCGGATCAGTGACGCAGTTGAACTGTTCCAAGCCAAACATTCAGCACAGTTGATTTGGCTGGATCAGGCCCAAACAGCGCGGATAGATCAGCGGGTTACAACGTTGTTGGATGAAACAGGCGACGATCCGTGGATCTTGGCGAACTATCTGGATTCAGAAGGGGTGTTGGTGCCTGCATTTGACTATTATGAACAGGCTTGGAAACGTGATCCTGTCAACGGGATGATCGCACAACTACTGCTTAAAGTGACTAAGCAATTGGGCTTGCAGCGTCATTTTCAGTTCTATTGGTTTGTTAATACTATCGTGGGCTAAGAGACAACAGGGAAGAACGAACACGCGAGTGAGTGTGTCCTGTGTAAAAAGATCTACCACACCGTTTTTACCCATTCAGCTGGAATAGCACCAGAAACAAACCCAGCTGATGGGTAAATTAGGCTGGTATGCCATACTAATTGAACAAAAAAGAGATCTAATGAGTATGACTTATACCAATTTAGCTATAGACATGGGGATGACGCATTGGTGTCCTCCTGAATTTAGAGTCTATCTAGTTGTTTAGACAAAATTATGCCAGAATCGTTCCAGAGTAGCTAGGTTACTTTCTATCCAGCTGCTGACTGGCCCACTCTCCAAACCGTAATGCTTTGTCGTAGCAAACTTTTTCGGGTTTTTCCATTAAATGTTTCTTGATCTCCCACGGGGCTTTAAATTGTTTCCCGCCCGCATTAGCTTGGGCAAGGTTTTGCAGCTCTTTGGTGTTTTTTTCCGCTAGTTGGAGGCAGTGTTCATATTGATCCAACATGCCGTGAGTAACCATAAGGCTGTCACGACTTAGATAGTCAGAAGCAAAGTGACTCAGTTCTGGGCTATATATGAGGTCCAGGAGTTTTTGTATTCGGCTGGAATCCCATGTTGGCTTGTGACCGTCTGGTGGTGTGTACGCTGTTGGATTAGGAAAACTCCAGCGAAATCGATCATAATGATAATATAAAATATCTGAAATAATATGTGCAAATCTTTGATGGGTATAAGGTTGGTCCAACGGTTGATCTGAAAGATAGTCAAAAGCGGTGTCAGCATAGGCGATGGCTTGATCAATATAGGAAATTGCCTCTTCAGCTGTTATGGCATCATTATGTTTTGTGTCAACTTTATACCATTGGCGCAGAGCAAGATATTGATTGATAGCCGCTTTTAATGCAGATTTTTCTTCTTTGATGATAGAGTCTTCATCATTTAAATTTTCCAATGCATGCTTGAGAATATTCTCTGCTTCTTCATATTCAGCATCGGATACTGCAAAGTTGAGTAGGCCTCTACCATACCGATAGGCTGTTACGGCATCTTTTGGAAAAGTTGTGTAGAGTTCAGCATATAGAGCCATTGATTCTTCTTGAGCTTCAATCTCTTTAGAATTGTATAGCGCATAGGCAGATTCAAGCTTGAGGTGATAACTGATGCTTTTTCCATTCGGGCATTTACAATCAAGAAATGGTCGAGCGGCATTATATGCTTCAGAAAACATGTTTGATAGCGCGTCAAACTGCTCAGCCCCAGGGCTTAGTAGTTCTTTTTTGAATTGTTCAAGTAAATGATAGGCTGCTGTTATTTTACTAATTATATTTTTTGGTGCATTTGGAGGTAATGCAGTTAAGACTTCTTGTAAATTTGCCTGAGGTTGAGAAATTTGATCAGTGAAAGGAGATTTCATGACAGCATCTTCTAATTGCACGGCATTATCTTTGATAATGCTGGCATGTTGACTGCACCCATCAGCAAATGTTTTGAGTGCATTCAGGTGTTGCTCCCACCATTGTTTTTTTTTGTTTTTCTTTATTGAAGTATCGTCTTTCCCGCTGTAAATCAGTTTATGTTGAATCTCTCCCCATGCTTCTTCAAATATATCTCTTAATTGTATTTCAAAGCATGTTTTGACATCTTTAGGGGGAGATGCATCGTTATCTGTTACAGAAACATTAATCGTAAAATGGATGGATGAATAACCAGACTCTCGATTTTCCGGTTTACGAATGATGCGTTTTCGTTCATCTGAAGAAAGAGATTCTAATAGGCCAGATTCATTTAATTTTTCATATATATTCATCGCATTGGATAGAGGATCTTCCAATGGTCTGTTTGTGCAAATAATCACTTCTCTCAATGCATTTTCTTGGAATGGGGAATCATGCTTGTAGATTTTTTTACCTTTCAATAATTTGATTAGATCATCGATAATTGGCTCAATATCGCTTTGGAAAAGTGTGACATACCGACATGCCCAAATATCGGTAAGGTTATGCGGTCCATAATTCTTTTTCCCCTCTTTTCTCTTCCTTGATACTTTTGAACAAATGCCAATAAGTCCTTTTTTCCTATATTTGAATGCATATGCTTTATGTTTTCTTGAAAGTTCCTCTAAGGAAGGTTGACATTTTTTTTCAATCGCTTTTGATCGACTTTCGATTTCATAACAGAGAAGTTTATCTTTTTCAGTAATATTCTGCATATCAACACCCTGTCAACTTAAAGGTTACTATGATATCGCATGATATAGTAATTTATATCCAAAATTTGACAATGGCTCCCAATCGGGGCCGGAAAGGTTGACTGTCCAGATTATAGACAATACCACCTCAATATAGCATGCTGAATAATCATATTGTCAATATGTAATATAGTTTAAAAATATTTGTCAATAATACACTGTTATTGTTTTTGATGGTATCGTGAAGGTGGGTTACTGCTAAATGCTTACGGCTATTGTGAGGTGATATTTGTCGCTTCATTAAGCCGCTTCAAAAACGCCGAACGTGGTACCTCAAACGCGCCAAACCGCGTTAAATGGTCGGTATTCATCTGACAGTCGATCAAAGTATAACCGTGTTGATGAAGGTGTTGAACAAGATAGACAAAGGCCACTTTTGAGGCATTTGGTGCACGGTAGAACATGGATTCACCGAAAAACGCTTTGCCAATGCAGACACCATAGGCACCGCCGACCAGTTGTGGTGGGCTGTCGGGTTGGTGTTGCCATGCTTCTACGGAGAGGGCGTAGCCTTGGTTGTGTAGGGTGACGTAAGCGTCGATCATTTCTGGAATGATCCATGTGCCGCTCTCTTCACGCTCTTGGGAGCAGGCGCGGATGACCTGATCGAAGGCCCTGTTGATGGTGATTTTAAAGGGCTTTTTTCGGATTAATTTTCTTAGGCTGCGGGATACATGGAGTTGATCCGGCAAGAGGATCATGCGTGGGTTAGGGCTCCACCACATCAGTGGATCCATTTCCGAATACCATGGAAAAATGCCGGCTCGATAGGCGGCCAGCAACCGTTCAACGGAGAGGTCTCCGCCTACTGCAAGTAGTCCGTTTGGTTCCGCCAGTGCAACAGGTGGAAAGATCTTATTTGGGTCAAGTTGATCAACCGGTGTGGATTCAATGACAAAAACAGCCATGCGTCAATGAGCCTCTGCCCAGTTCATGCCGATTCCGATATCCACTACCAGTGGAATACTCAGACTCATAGCGCCTTCCATGGCTTCTCGAATGACCGGTTGGACGGTTTCCAACTCGTCTTCCGGTACTTCCAGCATCAATTCATCATGGACTTGAAGCACCATACGGCTATTAAAACCATCCTCTTTCAGGCGGTGGTGAAGCCGGATCATGGCGATTTTAATCAAATCAGCGGCAGAGCCTTGCAACGGTGCATTGATGGCGGTGCGTTCAGCGAATTCGCGTAGGTTGCGGTTTCGGTTTTCAATATCCGGCACGCGACAGCGCCGACCAGCCAGCGTTTGCACATAGCCTTGTTCACGTGCCTTAACGATGGTGCGATCCATAAACGCTCGCACGCCAGCATATTTTTTGAAGTAAAGATCCATATAGTGACGGGCTTCCATATTGCTGATGCCCAGACGTTTTGCCAATCCAAACGGACTCATACCATAGATCAGACCAAAATTGATGGTTTTGGCCATTCGGCGTTTATCATCATCCACTTGTTCCAGATTGACACCGAAGATCTCCGAAGCGGTGGCGCTATGGATATCTTGACCGGTTAGAAATGCTTCTTTCAAGCGCGGTACATCGCCCAGATGCGCCAGCAGGCGCAATTCGATTTGACTGTAATCCGCAGACAGAAGTTTCCACCCTTTTGGCGCAATAAACGCTGTGCGAATGGCGCGGCCTTCCTCTGTTCTGATAGGAATGTTTTGCAAATTGGGATCAGAAGAGGAGAGGCGACCTGTCAAAGTGACGGCTTGGTTGAAACTGGTATGAACGCGTCCGGTTTCCGGGTTGATCAAAGCCATCAACGCATCGGTGTAGGTGGATTGTAGTTTGGTCAACGAACGATAGGTGAGCACGCGGGCGGGCAGGTCGTGGCCTTGGTCTGCCAATCGCGTGAGTACATTGACGTTGGTGGAGTATCCGGTTTTGGTTTTTCGGCCGCCTTTGATACCCATTTTGCCGAACAAAATCTCACCGAGTTGTTTTGGTGAGTTGACGTTAAACGCTTCTCCTGCCAGTGCGTGAATCTCTTCAACCAGTTTGGCGCGGCGTTTGGTGAAATCTGCCGACATGGTGGCTAAGGTCGCTTTATCAATACAGGTGCCAGCGATTTCCATCTCTGCCAACACGGGAATCAGCGGAAGTTCAACCTCTTGATACAGTTTTTGGACTGATTCTAATGCGGCAAGTTGAGGTGCCATTTTTTCAGCGGCTTGCCAAGTGACTTCAGCATCTTCACAGGCGTAAGGCGCGGCTTTTTCCAATGGTACTTGGTCGAAACGGAGCTGTTTTTTGCCGGTTCCAGCAACCTCTTTATAAGTGATAGTGGTGCGTCCCAACTCTTCCAGTGCAATAGCGTCCAGGTTATGTCGCCGTGCAGGCCCATGGATCAGGTGGGAAATGAGCATCGAATCCCGATCCAGACCGGACAGCGTAATGTCATAGCGTCTGAACAGGACATATTCATATTTAATATTTTGCCCGGTTAAGGCGATGCTGGCATCTTCCAGAATCGGTTTGAGATCAGAGAGAACGGTTTGTCGATCCAATTGACCATCAGGCGCAGCGTCAGGCGTATGTGCAACGGGAATATAGTATGCCTCATACGCTTCCCAAGCCAGCGACACGCCCACCAGTTCCGCTTGTACTGGATCAACGCCGGTGGTTTCGGTATCAATAGAGAAGCTTTTCTGTTTTTTCAGCGTGGCAAGCAGCGTTTGCCACGCATTCGGGGTTGTGATGGTGTGATAGATCGGTTCCCGTTCTGGTTCAGGCAGTACCGGGCCACCGGACAGATTTTCATCTTCAACCGCGTAATCCAACTCCCGAATCAGGGTGTTGAACTCCATCTCCTTATAGATTCGATGCAGTTCTGCAATATTGGGGCTTTGCAGCTTCAGTTTATCCAGCGACCAGGAGAGCGGTACATCCAGCTTGATGGTGGCCAACGCCCGCGAAAGCCGGGCATCATCGGCAAACTGTATCAGTTTCTCACGCCGTTTAGGTTGTTTAATCTGACTTGTGCTATTGAGCAGGGTGTCCAGATCGCCATATGTTTGAATGAGTTGGGCAGCGGTTTTTATGCCGATACCGGGCACGCCGGGAATGTTATCCGACGCATCACCGGAGAGGCCCATCACATCCACCACCTTTTCTGGTGGCACACCCCAATGTGTTTCCACTTCTTTAGTGGTAAAAAGGGTGTCGCGTGAGGTATCCATCATGCTGACGCGATCATTGACCAACTGCATGAGATCTTTATCGCCGGTGACGATGACGACCTGCATCCCTTCTTTGGCAGCGCGAGAGGCGATTGTACCGATGATATCGTCCGCCTCATATCCAGCCAGTTCAAACTGAGGGATGCGGTAGGCATCCACCACTTGTTTGATAATCGGCACTTGGGAGTGCAACTCATCGGGCATGGCTTTGCGATTGCCCTTGTAGTTTTCATCCATTTCATGGCGAAATGTAGGGCCTTTATGGTCAAATACCATGGCCAGATAATCGGGGCCGGCTTCTTCCACAACCTTACGCACCATCTTGATAAAGCCAAAGATGGCGTTGGTCGGAAAACCGTCCCGGCGCGACAGATTACGCACACCATAGAAGGCCCGATAGAGATAACCGGACCCATCAATTAAATATAAACGAGGAGTATCAGACATGCCTTTCATGATACGCGCAGATACCCTGCGTTGCCAACCGAATAGTGTGCAGCGGATGATACGATTGTTCAGTTTGGCAATGGTACTCAGCATAGTGCCATTGCTGGTGAAGGCCGAGCAACTGGAAGTGCCGATGCAACCACCAACAAAGGGTGAATTGATCTCTGAATTAAAAGAGGAGAGCAGTAGCACGGAAGGCGCAACGGTGGTACGTGTCTATGAAGATTCAGCTGGGAATCGGGTGCGGGAGTTCAGCATGCGCGGCGCGGTGTTTCAATATGAAGTCTCACCAAAGGATGGTCCACGCTATTTTCTGATAGATAATGATGGTGATGGTCTGTTTGAGAGTCGGTTTCATGGCTATGAACCGAGAATTATGGTACCGCAGTGGGCGTTATTCCAATTTTAGCTATAGAGGGAACCACTTGATAAACCGTCACTACTGGACACTATCCGGTTACTACGCCTGTTATTTTGGCGTATTGGGTGTTTGGTTGCCTTACTGGCCGCTCTATTTGGATAATTTGGGTATTGGGCCGGAGATGATAGGCATGCTCAGTGCGGCAGCGCTTGGTTTGAAGGTGATTGCACCGCCGGTTTGGGGTGGGTTGGCGGATCGTGGGGCGCGGCATCTGGTGGTAGTGGGGACCTCTTTTGCTACGGTGGCGGGGTTTGGGCTGTTTTTCTTTGGGGTGAGTCCACTGTTTTTGGGGTTGGTGACTGTTGTTTATAGTTTTTTCCATGCGGGTCCGTTGGTCATGGTTGAAGCGACTACCATGGAGTGGGTGGCGCGGCATGATCGGGATTACGGGCGGATACGGCTTTGGGGTTCGGTGGGATTTATCATTCTTTCGTTGGGTGCGGGTCCAATTTTGGATCGTTGGGGTATTCAGTGGATATTGGAGATTATTCTGTTATTGCTGGTCGTTGATGCTTTGTTAACACTGGGATTGCCGCGCAGTGAACAGGGTATGGTGCGTCAGAGTAGCGGGCAGTTTGGGCGATTGTTTAAGCGTCCGGGAGTGACTTGGTTCTATCTTTCCACACTGCTGATGCAGTTTTCACATGGTGCCTATTATGGCTTCATGTCGTTGCATCTGGAGAATAACGGATTCAGTCGCACAGAGATCGGTTTGTTGTGGGCGTTGGGTGTGGCGGCGGAAGTAGGGGTGATGGTGTGGTCCAGGCCGTTATTGAAACGGTTTGGTATCTCTACGGTCTTGGTGGGATCAATCTTTATCGCGGCGATTCGGTGGTCGATTTATGGCTTCACGCTTTGGTTGCCACTATTGATTATTGGTCAGTTGTTGCATGCATTTACCTTTGGTTCATTCCATGTGGCGGCGATTCAACGGGTGTTTGAGTTGTCTCCGCCGGGGGGACAGGCCACGGCACAAGGATGGTACTCTGCCTTTTCGTTTGGACTGGGTGGTAGTATGGGTATGATTGTGTCGGGATATCTGTTTAAGCTGCAAGGTGCTCAGACGCTCTTTATCTACATGAGTCTGGCGGCGTTGATAGGCGCATTGATCAGTTGGCATGCCTCACGAGTGTTGCAGCGGGCTGGATTGTTGACGGTAAAAAATGAAAATTGATTGATGTCGTGATATCTTTTCCAAAGAATAGATTCAGAGCCTGATATTCATAGGTTCTTTAGCGGAGGGTAGGCCATGACGGCAGCACAGGACGAAAAAAGCGGATTCAGTGAGAAGTCACCCAGCGAAGACTTTGCCAAATACAGTCGGGAAGAGATCCATCGTCGTAAAGAGTCAGATACCGGTTTTGATGAGACGTTATATGAAGAGGCCGTTTCATTGACCATAGATAGACTGAAGGCACTGGAAAGCGAGGGGATGCAGGGATGATTATTCGCAGCCTGCACGGCGAAAACCTGATGAAGTATGCCAAACTGGATCTTGATGATCTGCCGGAACGCGGCATCATTGCCATTGAGGGACGCAATGAATCGGGAAAATCCACTCTGGCGGAAGCGGTGTGTCTGGCGTTATTTGGTCGCACATCGGTATTGACGGAAGATCAGTTAGACCGGGTGATTCGCTGGGGTGAAACTTCGGCATTGGTGGCAATGTCCTTTACCGGTCGGGATGATCAGACCTATCGTGTCACGCGCTATATTGATACCGAGGGCAACCATCGAGCACAGCTATCCCGTCATGGCGAGTCCGAACCTTTTATCACCGGTTGGAATGCGGTCAACCGCACTATGATTCAATCCACTGGATTGATTTTTGAACGCTATTTGGAAGCGCTCTATTTGGTCCAACGGGGAAGCGATCAAGCGGGAATGGATCGTAACACGTTGAAGGCGCTGGCGGGTGTGGATGTGCTGGATTTGACGGAATGTCAGCTTCATGAGGAGCAGATTGAAGCCGAACATCAGGTGGTTGGTCAGGACAAGGTGCGTTTGGATTTGCAACAACAGCGGCGTGCATTGGAAGTGAATGATGCACAGTTGGGGAAGTTGGAAAGCACGCGGGCTGCCACGCGTGATGGATTGGATACGGCCAACAAGGATCTTCAACAGTGGCAGCAGGTTGCCACGGATATGCGGCGGGCCGGATCAGAGGTGCAAGGCGCGGTTCAAACGCTCACCGGCTCAGTAGACAAGGGACAGTTTGTTCAATGGCAAACCAATGCCGATGCGCTCAATACAGCGATCAGTAATTGGCAACAAACCGAATCACTGGTTGAGCAGTCCGAAGAAGATACGCGCAGTGATGGCGAGAAGAAATTGTCCAACTGGTTAAACGGATTCCGTGAACATGTATCCGCATATCGCACTGTTCAGGATCAGGTCATTGCCAATCAGAATAGCTTGACGGCTTGGATGGGTGATGGTCCGGGTAGTGACGAAGAGCCCACTTTTTTGGAACAGAGCGCCACACTGGAGAAAGAACAGGCCGAGTTGAAAGGCAAAAAGCGTTTATTGACCATCATGGCCTTGGTTCTGTTTCTGATCGGTATCGTGGGTGCTGGCGGATGGGGAATGCATGATCGGATGGCGGATCATCCCATGGTGCAGAAAGGGACAACGCTGGTTGAAACGCATGTGCCGCATTGGCAACCTGCTTACTGGAATTACTCAGGTATTGGTGGTGGTATCGCTCTGTTTTTGGGCATGATGGTGTTTGGTCGTTCGTTGCGCTGGTCGTCACAGGTTGCCAAGCGTACCAAGGCGCTAAAAGCGCTCAATCAGAAAGCGCGTGAGAGTCAGGATCGATTGGAAGCGATGCAAAATGCACTGGACGCACCTTTGGAGCGTCAGGTGTTGGCACTTGCAAAAATTGAGGATGCGCCCTGGAAAGAGAGTCTGGATAACTGGAACGAAAAGCATGGTGAACGCCTATTGGATTCAAGCCTGCGTGGACACTATCTGGGTGCGTGTAAAAGCGCCTACGATGCGTTTACTATCCATCAGGATCAGTTGATCAACGATGTCACTGCACAAGTCCAAGAGACCAAACAATCGCTTGCAGATCTTCAACGGACTATTGAGGATTTGGATCAAGAGATCGAACAAGAGAAACAGCGTCGGGCAGAGGATGCGGGTTTGGTTGAGAAAATGGCACAACTGGATAAGGAGCTGGCCACGCTTCAACGGAGTATTGATGTGCGTCAGATCAGCCGTGAGCTGTTAACCGGTACAGCCAGACGCGCCATGACCTTGTTTCATCAAGAATTACAGGGCTTCCTTTCTCAGGTTACGCCACAGTTCACTGAAGGGCGTTATCAGCATTTGCGTATTGATGATGAACTGTTGGTGCAGGCCTTCTCAGTCCAGAAGAATGATTTTCTCAGCTTCGATGAGGTCTCAACCGGTGTGCAGCATCAAATGCTTTTGGCACTGCGTGTGGCATTGGCTCAGGCAGTTGTGGCACGTTCGGCACGGACTTCCCAGTTTCTGATCTTTGATGAACCGTTTGCCTACTTTGATCGGTTTCGAACCCGTGAGGCATTGGATGCATTTCTGAATATCAGTCCGGAAATTGCTCAAATTTGGGTGATTTCCCAGGAGTTTGATCAAGATTTTCCATTTGCTGTCCGTCTCACCTGTGATCAGGACAGTGATGTGGTCTCTGTCAAATCATCGTGATGATTTATGACGGATTAGGCCGCTTGGTCGGGATTATTCTGTTGTCACTGGTGACAATCAGTACCGTTCAAGCGGATGGCAATGGGCTGGACCGGGCTATCCATGAGGCGTTCCAAGCGCTGCATCGTATGCAAAAGGACGATGGGCTGTTCCAATACAAATATAATTTTGTCAGTCAAAAATACTCAAATGACAATAACATGGTTCGACAGGCTGGTACGGCCTACGCGATTGGTGAATACTTGTTATATCTGAGTAGTCAACCAACACAGAAGGCCCTTGCACGGACGGCACAACAGACGCTTGAGCGCATATTAGCCCGCTTTAAAACACTTTCCATCGGTTACAAAGGGGGCAGGCTGATCTCCCAGAATCGCCGACACGACAAAGCAAAAACTGGCATTACCGCATTGGCTTTGGTGGCGGAGTTGCACTACTGGCAGGCTACCAAAGACAACCGCTTTGAATCGATTCGTAAAGGCTGGTTAAAAGGTTTGTTGGCGTTGCACCAAAAAGAGGCGGGGTTTGCCAAGCTACCGGGTTCACGTGTTGAATCCGCCTATTACAATG
>JADFWU010000055.1 GCA_015234045.1 Magnetococcales bacterium | reverse complement strand
AACGGTTGACTGTTCAATTTTTAGACGAAACCTCTATACAGTCATTTCGATCCAAAATTGACAATAAATCACAACCTGAGTGGAAGCCCTGGTGATGTTTTTGCGCCGCTTTTGATAGGCGAAGCAGATCATCAGAGCAAAAATATCACCAGGGCTGGAACGGTTGACTGTTCAAATTTTAGACGAAACCTCTACATAAACCAATCGGCCACAGCCTCACACACTGTGGCTGATTGGTGTTCATGCAGACTAAACCTTATGAAGCAATTGATGAAACGATCGCAAAATCATCTTTAATCAGAGCAGCCATCTGTCTCGCTGCCGAGATAATCGCGGCGCTCCCACAATCTGACGTGACACCACAGATATAGCCCAGCCCTGCATCGGGCAAATCCATTAGCGTTTTGCGATGAATGATTCCCAGCGTATTGGCTTCAAGGCGGATATCATTCATATCAGCCTCATCAGCCTCAACCCCAACACCGTCCCTTCTCCGCCTGGGACGTATATCCAATGGACCGATATTATCAATATTGACCACGCGATTATATTCTGACTCTGTATAACCTCGCTCTTCTTTTAACGTTTTCTCAACCCGTTGTTTTATCTTTTCAGGATCCAAAGCACAGGCATGGGAATCCGCATTGATGTAGACGGGACAATCACACATCAGAGGATAAATGCCCGGACGAACCAAAGGCTTCAAATCTACGACCATAATATCTTGGTCTGCATCCCCAACAGGTTCTTGACAATTCAGGCCAGCCTGAATCATCAATACTCTATACTGAATCAGACCACCAGAACCACCAGCACGCTTGGACATTTTTATCACATCACAAATTGTCCATTCGTTTTCATAAAAACCATTTATTTTTTCTTCAATGGCCGATTTATCTCTTTGTGAGAGACAATAATCATAAACCCAATTGCCTTCGCTTGCATTTCTTGGTGCCAGTTTGTAGCCATCTGTACTATTAAAGGTGTAATAATCATCTTTTACTCCTGGATCTTTGCCTTTGGCTTCATCAATCCAGTCATCGCGCGTTCCTCCGTTGCTTTTCTGACCATTGAGCCCTCTGACATACCGTTCGATTACTTGTTCCAAATCATCATTGGAGACCGTCAGGCTCCACTCATCGTTGAGGATCACGCTGGTAACAAACCGCAGGATATCGGCATAAAAGAACCCAGGGCCGCCGTCATCCGAGTCATTCATTGTGAACTGATACTTTTCCACACCAGGCGTATCCGGACTGTAAATCACACCGAAATTTTCCACATGGGCATCACCAACCACCCAGCCCCGCGCTGTATCAATAGCCCCCAAACCGCCGAGATTTGGCTTTTCCCGGCGCAACAAATCATAAAAATAAGGCACAAAAGCTCGGAAAAACTTAAAGGCCGATGGCGTTTCTACGTCGTTGTCATCTTTTTTTGTTGATTCTTCAATCTTATTCACCACATCCTGCCAGGAAAGATGCGGATAAAGAAGATTGAGATAATTGATAAACGCTGATTGACTCATGGAGACCCTCCGCCAGAGTTGTAATGGATAGTTTTATTATTCTACATATTATATTTTCAACTTAAAACCCTCACCAATAAATACATAACAACTTATCAATAAGTCACTGTATAGCTAACGTCAGATTATGACAATAAATGGATAACCCGGTGCATCCCGTGTTCATGGGAGATAGAATGAGACACTATGGGGAGTCTATGGACACAGGCGTAACAATGGGTATTGAGGGAATGAACAGAATCAAACGCACTATTGAACAGATAAACAGAGCCCTGATCATTCTGTTGGCGGCGCTGGCTTTCCTGGCTGGAGAACAGGCCATGGCCAATGACTCGGCTGATGAACTCCTGACGGCCAGAAAACAGTTGCGTCAGGTGCGTACTCAGTATGGCTCCGACCATCCAAAGACAGCGGAGATCCTATATCGAATGGGACGGCTGAATTTCAAGCGCCGCGCCATGATTGAGGCAGAAAGCCTGTTCAAACAGGCGCTGGCAATATGGGAAGTTCACCTGGGTGGCACCAATCAGAAAACGGAAAACTGCCTGGAAGCCCTGGCTGCACTCTATCTGGCTGAGAAATGGTATAGCGATGCCGAACTCCCGTTGCGCCGCACTCTGGCCATTCGTGAACAGCGTTTAGGACCTGGTAGCCCCAAGGTAGCTGTGACACTCTATGGACTGGGTGAAACACTGTGGAAACTGCGCCGAATGGATGAGGCCGAATTCACCTTCTTACGCGCGTTGAAAATTGATGAAAAACATTACGGTGCCAATAGCCCACGGCTGGTACCTCGACTCAATAATATGGGCCGGTTCTATTTCCATAAAAACGAACGGCAAAAGGCGCGTGTCCTGCTTGAGCGAGCCGTGTCCATTCTTCAAGTCGCCTATGGTGCTCAAGATCCTCGCCATATAGCCGCTATACGTAACTTGGAACGGCTTGATATCAAAGCTCCAGCGCTTCATACTGACCAAACAGCGACACAGCCTGTATTGACAGCGTCAATTGCTCAGTCACCAAAGGCAACACCGGCAAAGAAAGCGCCAACAACCTCTGCGGTAAAGGTGTCACCACCGACCAAACCGATACCTGTTTCCACACCCCCTGCGACACAACCTGTCACTACAAAGCCCAGCGCAACAGCAACAGCTATCAGCAAATCCTCAACAACGAAACCGACTTCTGGCACCACGACCGCTAACAAAATAACATCTATGCCTCCAAAACAGATCAAAAAGGCACCCTCAACTAAAGAACCAGATACCATTCTGGAACTTCTTGAACAGCCCCCGCAGGTCGAAACAGCTAAAAAACCGGCTCAAATAGAGCCCACACTGAAGAAAACAGCACAAAAGACACCCGAAAAATCGGCAAAAGCACCACCAACCACACAAAAACGCCGAGTCATTCAGTTCGTTGGCCATAATAAGCCGGTTTTAACAGAAGAGGTCGTCCGGGAAGACCAGATGCCCCGTCACGTGTCTGAGTTTCCAGACTCTGTGCGCTCCATGCGTTACTACCTGTTGATGGGCTGTTTTAGCTCAGAACCCAACATTAAACGCCTGGATCAGCAGATGAAGGATCTGGATCTGCCCTACTACAAAAAACCATTGAAACGCCCTGACGGTGACATGACATGCTTTAACAGTGGTCCCTACATGTCTCGCACCAGTGCCGGAAAAATGGCGCAACGGGTTCGACAAAAGACGATTGTCAAAGATGTACTGATCCGCGAATCAAAAGATTAACTCTACCAGGAGTAATAACGGTACACGCTTTAATGCCTATCTCTTTATAAACGAATCGCTCTGCGACTTTGACTGGACATCAAAAAGGCCGCGCTATGAAATTTTTATTGGAACTGTTTCCCGTTCTAATCTTCTTCATTGTCTACAAAACCAGTGATATCTACATTGCGACAGGCGCACTCATCGTGACGCTCTGCCTGCAAATGGGCTGGACCTGGTATCGTAATCGCGCCTTACAGACCATGCAGTGGGTGACACTGTTTCTGGTTATCATCTTTGGTGGTGCAACTCTATTATTGCGTGACCCTCTGTTTATTCAGTGGAAACCCACCATTCTCAACTATCTTTTTGCTCTGGCTTTTGCCGTGGCTGGCTGGTTCACCGGTCAGCCACTGATTAAAAAATTACTTGATGGACGCGTTACCCTCCCGGATCAGCAGTGGCAAACCCTCAACACGGCTTGGGTGCTTTTCTTCCTCTTTTCAGGCACATTGAATCTATTCGTTGTCTATAATTTCAGCGAAGCGTTCTGGGTCAATTTCAAACTTTTTGGCCTTATGGGACTCACTTTCCTATTTGTGATAGGACAAGCGGTATACATGGCCCGATTCATGCCTGATGAAGGGGAAGAGCAGGATAAAGCATCCTGATTGAGCCATTTGAAACCATACATCCTTGGGAGAGATGATCCTTGATCTGGTTTTTAACCGGAAGCCTGTTGATCCTTCTGCTGTCGTCCCTCTACCAATTGCGTCCTCTGACGTTGGTCGAAGACGAACCGCTGCCCGCTACCCGTGCGCGTCGGACCCTGTTTTCAGCCCAAGAGTTGACACTTATTGAGTCCGTAGAAAAAGCGGCTGGTCAGACATGGCGTCTGCTCATTGATATTCCTCTCACCCGTATTTTGGAACCCAAAGATCACCCACCAACCCCGGAATCCATACGTGCTATTCAACATGCGGTTCAGGGTAAGCGTACCCCTTTGACTCTGGTTCATCGCACTAATGGCGACTTGATCTGTATTGATCCCTCACCTGACGAAGACGACCCAGGCATTCCCTTCTCGTCCAGTCGTTTGGTGATGTCAGACTCAGTTCGAGAGATGCTGCATAATGCGGCCTTACCAGTGATTTCAATTTCACCAGATCAGTTTCACGCCCCTGACATCATCCATAAGAAAGTGCAGCGTATCATTCGGGTTATTGATCCAGATTCCAATGATCAAACGGAAAACGCTGAACGACCGACACCCAAGAGAAAGGCCAAGAAGAGTAAAAACGACAGACGCGAAGGAGACGGCCAGCCAACAGCGGGCAAGCCAAATGAAAAGAGGCAAACAAAGCAAGGCGGCCTGGAAAATGCCATCACCATTCCAGCAAATAATTTACAGAAAAAACGCATCGAAGTGAGAAAGAAACCCGCCCCCAGTTGCCCGCGCTGTAGCAACCCCATGCGCCTACGCAAGCTCACGGCCGGCAAACAAGCAGGCCGGTCCATCTGGCTATGCCGGGACTACCCCCGCTGTAAAACCGCGCTCACCCCGCGAGCGACAGCAAAACAAGCAACGGCAAAACGCCCCAAAAGCTGAATATTGGATCAGGCCGGCAATTTCTATAAGGTGAAATAGGCTTCAACAAAGAAATCTTTTTCAGCCACCTCAAAGCGTTGTCTGACGCTTTCGTAGATGACATTTTCATCTTCCGGTTTCGGCACTTCCTGATCACCGACAAACAACTCTGGCGGTGTCAGATTAATTTCATCACCAGCGATGGCATCCAGCTGAGTCTGCACACCACCAGCGACCATATTGGCCAGCTCCGAAAAGGCATCTCCAGCATCCCCCTCCAGAGATTCAAAAGGCTCGCCAAAGAAAGCACCGGCCAACTCTAAAGCCGCAGACGTTGTGGAAGCCAGACGAATACCGCCCTCTATACCGCCGCTGAGAAAAACCATGGCTGATATATCGGAGTTTTCCGGTTCATAACTCGATTCGAAATCCTGCGCTTCGTTTTCTTGTGGCACAATGTCTATGGCCAACATGGTAATGGCAATATCGTGAACAGACTCCCGAATAGCTGCCAACATATCCCCATGCATGGATGATCTCCCCTAAAACAACCGACCCTAGATCTAAACCAATTGACCCTTTTTGGCATGGTTTCAGACCCCCACCTTTCGGAAGCAAAATAACCGCCGATTCGGCAAACCACACAATCTCTACCACTCTTGATAAATAAAGTCCATTCTCCAGCACTGTTTTTGCCATTTTTACGTCAATCTTAAGAGTTTCGCAGTTGAATGACGCTATACGCTTTGAGGCCTGTTTCAACCAGCAGTTGCGTAACACCTAAATCTAACACCACAAGAACCGAACATTCCAACCTGCCCTCTGTGACAATGTAGGCGAGACACTCAAAAGAACCTGTTTATGGCAAAATTGGCACTGGAAGCTTTCTGTCACTAAAGGTACTCTGATACTCTTTACTAACGCATACCCTGCATCAGCTGATAACACACTGACACAGGGCAATTAAAACCAAATAAAGGCCGCTTTGGGTGATTCCCCTTCTAAAGAAAACGCAGGACAACCAAAAGATCGCCATTCCCGCATCTGAAGAGAGCCTGATGCGGCGGCATCTACCTTGGCTTCTGTTTTTGTTGGTTTTAGGAATCACCTTATTGTTGCGTCACTACCAGATTTCAGTGAATGAAGCGTCTCAAGATTTGCGCTTTCGACAGCTGGCTCAACAGGTACAGACCTCCGCCGAACGCCGCATTGATGCCCATAAAAACCTACTGCGTGCAACACAAGGCTTTATTCACGGGCAAAAACGACTTACCCCTGAAGCATGGCATAAATATTTGGACTCTGTTCGACTGCCTGATCACTTTCCCAGTGTGGCATGGTTCGCCTATGTGCATCATGTACCGCAAGATCAGCGTGACAGTTTTCAAAATGATATGGCAATCCAGTTGGGTACATCGTTTAAGATCAAAGCCTCGCAACAGCCTGATCATATGGTGGTCACCTTCCTGACCCCCGCGAAAAGCCCTGCCATCAGCCCCGGTGATGACCTGGGCTTGGAACTAAACAGACGCGAAGTGGCAGAACGTACCCGCGATACCGGTCAACCAGCCTTTTCCCGCGCCATTGTCATTCAGGGCAGCCAGAGCCAGAAAACGGGGTTACTGCATATGCTGCCCATCTATAACGGTGGTGCCACTCCAATAACCATAGAGCAACGCAGAGAAGCTCTGACAGGCTGGATTTCAGCCGCTTTTGATGCAAAAACATTTTTTGAAAGCATTTTCGCCGGTGCGACCGAAGAGGTCCGAGTCGAAGTGTATGACGGCCTTGCTACCCGTCCGTCCAATCTGATCTATGACAGTATGACTGAGAAAATCGTCCACTTACCGTGGGAACGCGATCTCAGGATAAGCGGCCAACACCGCAGTGCGGTTGCCGGTGGCATCTGGACGCTCAATTTCTCACCAACACCCGCTTTTGAAGCTCAATTTGACCCCACAGGCTCAGAACGTCTGCTGCTCAGTGGCCTGATCAGTGCGGCAGCACTGGGTATCACCGCATGGGCACTCATTTCCACTCGCCGCCGTGCCCGTGCAGAGGCGCTCCGACTGACACGAGCCAATCGCCAAACCTGGGAGCGACTCAACCAGGCCCTGCGCCATGCACCAAATCCCGTACTGATCCACCATGATGATGGTACGGTCATCGCCGTCAACTGGAGCTGGGCAGAACCGACAGGCTTGCCGCCTGAAGAGATTCCAACCATCAAACACTGGATCCAGGCCACCGGCGCAGACCAGGGCGATCCACAGGATCTTACCTGTTTGGGCGCACCATTTGTTGGTGATAATTTGGAGCCGCTATCCCGGGAAGGTGAACTCACCATCCGTACCCTGGAAGGCGAAGAACGAATTTGGTTTGTTCGCTCCAGACCGCTGGGCAATCCCGTAGATAATCGAGACACCATCATCAGCATGGCCGTGGACATAACACCACGCAAACGCGCTGAAGAGGCCCTGGAACTGGCCAAGAAAGAGGCTGAAAAAGCCAGCCAGGCAAAAAGTGAATTTTTGGCCACCATGAGCCACGAAATTCGCACACCCATGAATGCCATCATCGGCATGGCCGAAGTGCTGGTCGATACAGAACTCAGTAAAGAACAACGTCAATATGTGGAGATCTTCCACCGCGCCGGTGACAACCTCCTGGAGTTGATCAACGATATTCTTGATCTTTCCAAAGTAGAGGCCGGTCGTCTGGAGTTGGAACAAGCCCCCTTCTCATTGCGCGATACACTCCATCAACTTGTAGACATGATGACGCTGCGTACCAAAGAGCGCGGATTAACGCTAGAGCTTCATATCAATGACACCGTCCCTGACCAAATCACCGGCGACCCGAAACGTCTGCGCCAAGTATTGATCAATCTGGTTGGCAATGCGGTAAAATTCACCCACGAAGGCGGCATCACCATCACTGCGGAGCCCGATCCCAACAGCACACAACCACACCATTTGCAGTTCAGCGTGACCGATACCGGTATCGGCATTCCCGAAGACAGACTCTCCGCTATCTTTGATGCTTTCAGTCAGGCAGATACCAGCACAAGCCGTGAATATGGTGGCACCGGATTGGGATTGACCATTTCCCAACGCCTTGTTCGCCTGATGGGCGGAGCACTTCATGTATCCAGTCAACCCGGACAAGGCAGTACATTTCAGTTTAACGCCCAGTTTCAACCCGCTCAAACACCGGCAGACAAGCCCAAACAACTCGCCCTTGACGCACAATTGAACGTTCTGCTCATGGATGACCAGGACGATTCCGGCTTGGTTATCTCTCAACTGACACGCGCTTTGGGTGCCAACACAACACTTGTCACCAACCTTGAAGAAGCCAACCAGGCTTTCCATGCGGAAATTGACAACGGCAACACATACCATCTGGCGCTATTTACCGACAATTCAGGCGAGAAAAACCCCCTCACCACCATTGAGAAACTGAGAGAAAAGTCCGGCCAGACCAATCTGCCTGCCATTGTGGTGAGTTCCTACCTCCACCGAGGCGATCTGGCCCGCGCCCGTGAAATGGGCGTTAGCATGCTGCTTAAACCGGTCAAACGGTCCGATCTGCAAGAGGCCATTCAAAATACACTCGGCAGTAGTGCGCCTCTACCTTCAAAAAACACCGAACCATTGGAAGCCTCAACCAATACACCTCATATTCTCATCGTGGAGGACTCACCGGATAATATTTTGCTACTCAAAGCACTTTTGAAAAAAGCCTCCGTGACGCTCACCATTGCTGAGAATGGTCAACAAGCCGTTGACCATGTGAAAAAAGGCGGATTTGATCTGGTATTGATGGATATGCAAATGCCGGTGATGGATGGTTTCGAAGCCACCCGAGCCATACGGGAATGGGAAACACAAAAGGCAAAAACAGCAACGCCTATCATTGCGTTAACCGCACATGCCTTCCCTGAAGATCGCCAAAAAACAGCACAAGCCGGATGTTCCGACCATCTCACCAAGCCCATCACCAAAGCGCGCCTGATGGCGGTAATCAAGCAGTTTGTTGGTTGATCTACTGTTTAACCCGACGCACAGCGTCAGCAATCTTCTTTGATTCCATCAGTGCGCGAATCTTCTTCTCATTGGTGATGTCCCGTGCGTTAGCCACCATGCCAAAAGCCGTACCATCATCATCTCTTAATCGCGCACAGGTAAGATGCGCTTCAATAAATGAACCATCCTTCTTCAAAAAGCGCACTTCACCAGCAAAAGAGCGTGTATCCAACAACACGTCAATCATATCTGCCTGATTGGGATCAGCAAACAACGAACGAATTCCTTTCGTAGCCACTTCTTCAAAAGAGTACCCAAAACACGCTTCTGCCGCCGGATTAAAGGCAACAACATTCATATCATCATCGGTAGAAAAGATAATATTGGAAGAGCAATCCAATAGACTCTTGCTATATTTCTGCTCACGTCGAAGGGCATCCAAATAGCGTTGAGAAGCCAGAGATTGCTTGACCAGTCCACGCAGTTCGAAAATATTGAAGGGCTTACGTAGAAATGACGAGATTCCCAACTCGTAACAACGGCCGACCTCTTGGCCTTGGACATGTCCAGTCAGTACGATCACGCCAAACGGCGATGTCGTTTCCAAATTCAATTTCTCCAAGACCTCAAAACCATCCATCACCGGCATTTTGATATCAAGAATCAATAGAGCTGGATTTATCTTTTCATACATCTCCAGCCCTTCCTTACCATTTTTGGCATGGAAAAGTGGGTAGGCATCGTCTAAACAGGACTGGATGGCCTGAAAGACGACAGGTTCATCGTCTACAACCAGTACATTATTGTTTTCCATTTGATCTCACAGGAAACGTGATAGTGAATGTGGTTCCCTCTCCCAGTTCGGAGTGACACCGTATCGTTCCTTCATGGTCTCTTATAATTCCATAAACGATGGCCAATCCAATCCCTGTTCCTTCTCCCACACCCTTGGTGGTAAAAAATGGCTCAAAAATCCGCTCTTTCACTTCAGCAGACATGCCCATACCGTTGTCCTTAAATCTAACCACAATCACCTGGTCAGATTCAACATATTCAGCAGAAACCGTAATCGCCGGTTGCTCAGACTGCTCTTCAAGTGCGTGAATTGAGTTCTGAATCAGATTAATAAACACCTGCTCCATCTGGGTACTATTGCCAACAACCAAAGGCAGATCAGGCTCTAAAGCCAACTCTAACGTGATGTTTCTCAATCGCAAACGCTGACCAAGAAACAGCTGCGTGTTCTCAATTATCTGTGCAATGCTTAATCGACTGCTGCGCAGAAACTCCTCTTCGTCCTTCCGGCCAAAGGTCTGAAGATGTTGGATGATATCGTTGATTCTCTGAATCTGAGTTTGCACGACATCAAGATCCTTCGAAAGACGCTCTGAAGAAGTATCTCCATTTTGGACCTTGATTGAGAGCAACTGAGCAAAGGTACTGATGTAAGTCAAAGGCTGGTTGATCTCATGAGCAACCCCAGTAGCCACCTCACCCAGAGTCGCCAATTTGGACGCATTGAGCATTTTTGTCTGTAATATCTGATTTCGCTCTTCAGCCTCACGACGCTGGGTAATATCTTGGATTACAACTGTAAAATGAGAATTCTCACTGCTTTCCCAAGGCGTAGCAGCCATCTCAACAGGAAAAGCACTCCCATCAGAGCGCTGACCGATAAGCTCTATTCTTTGCTGATCTTGAGACGACACCTGCTCCGATGGCACAGCCGTAGTGGCTACCTTGACGACAGTGTGTTCACTCTCTGGGAACAGATCAAGCAAAGAGCGTCCCAATATCGAGCCATCCTGAAAACCAAACATGACCAACCCAGCCCGATTACAAAATGTGATCTGACGCACCTCATTACACACAATGATCGCATCTTGAACCGACTGTGTAATGGCGCGAAGATTTCCCTCTTGCTCTCTCAATTTTCGGGAAATAACCCGCCGGTGATCAATTTCATCTTGGAGCGTGAAATTGTGGTTTTCAAGACTCTGATTAAGATCGTCCAGCATGGCATACAGTTCAGTACTTTCAACTGCATACGCCGTATTGCGAAAAATAATGGACAATAAATTAATAAACGAATTGGACATATCCCGCTGTGTGGCTTTAATCACGCCAACGAACATGCCGCGCACGCGGTTCTCTGTGGCCAACAAGTGCAGCAAAACCGCACCATCAGGATGCTTTACCGTGCGTGAAAGCACCGCGCGATTCTGGTTGAGCGCCCAAGCAAACTCACCTGTCTCAACCAATTTATCACACAGTTTGCGTGCTTCATCTGAATGTTCAACAGGATCACAATAGGTCAAATGAAAACTGGAATCCAACTCATCTACTGTGAAAAAAGAGGAGACCTGAAAAGGAATAAACAAGCGCTTCAGATATTTTTGCGCTTCTTCCAAAATGATGGAAGAGTCTCGCGTATGGCTTGTTTTACCGTGCAACCGAACCATGGCCGCAGCGATATCCATCGCAAAGGAGAACTGCCGGTTAAGACTCTCAATATAGTCAACCCGCTCCTCCAGGATCTGTTCTCGGCTCCGACAATCCAACAGTACCTGATCCGGGTCTATCTGTTCCTGAGTCATGACCCACTCTCGCCAAGAAATACCCGTACAGCATCCGCATATTGAGACTCTGTTTGTTGAAGAATCTGCGGCACTACACTGGTAGGTAGATTGATCTTTTCCCACGCTTCATTGAATGGCGGCGGAATAAATCGTTCGCCACTCGTTCCATGTCGCAACGTCTGGGCCATAATATCCGCAACATGGACGATACTGGTTTCCAGAAAATAGTCTTCTGTTGGCACTGGTGCGTGGTGATTACCCACTGGCACATGTAACTCCGGCGGCAATTTCCACTTTGCTAACAGCCGTCCTCCGAGCATGGCATGGTCAAAGCCCAACGCTTTTCGCTCCGCCTCATACAGCAACATATCCTTCTCTTTGCAGAATAGGATAATTTTGCGAATCACATCTGGAAAACGCTGATAGAGTACCAAACGCCCAACATCATGCAATAGACCGATCAGATAATATTTCTCAACATTGACCTCTCGACGCAGTGTAGCAATAGACCGCGCCGCCGAACCACACGCAATAGAGTGCCGCCAAAACGAATGCATATCCACGCCGCTTTTGGACATATCACCAAACACACGTATCGCAAACGTTGCCGCGACAAGATCCTTGAGCTGCTTGGTGCCGATCATGGTCAACGCACGCGGAATGGTATCAATGGGAAAGGGGCAGTTGTAAAAGGAGCTGTTGGCGATCTTGAGCAGACGGGCAGTCAGTCCAGGATCTTCTTGAATAATAAGCCCAATATCATCCAGAGAACTGCGAGGATCATCCACAGCATGATTTATTTGGTGGACGATGGCCGGGAAAGAAGCCAGATGCTCAGTAGAGGCGACCAATTGGTCGAGATCAATGGCCATGGATCAGTATGACTCCACTTTCTCGGGACGTTGGACAAATTGCCGGAACAACTCCTTGACCAATGGACTACTGGGATCAGCAAATCGAAACAGAATCTCGGCCTGTTTCAATCGCTTATTTTGATCCTGATTTACTGAAACGTCATCATCACCATCATCAGCGGATAGCTTCGGCACCTCCACATCCGCCTCAGTCACACCCCACATCTTAAAGATATTGAGATGTCGCGCGTTGACATCCTTCCCTTTTGCCAGAAGGAGCCGCCCGCTACGATCCCGCACATCACTGATGAGGATCATACCGGGCTGCATGTCTTGAAGTCGATATACCGCCAAAAGGAGTACTCCGCGTTTATTATCCGGCACTCATCAGTATCAGGCAGCCTATTTTCCTACCATAAAGAAGGCAGACCAAATATAGGGATACGCCCATTCACTGGAGTCTAGCATCTCCAACTGCGATTCGCGCAATGCGTCATGCGGTGTTTGTCCAGATACCAAACGACCATAAAGACTGGTCATCAATGCCTGAGTTCCAGCATCGCTCACTTCCCAAAGAGAGTTAATCACCGACTGAACCCCCGCCTCCTGGAAGGCACGACGCAAACCATAGACACCTTCGCCTTCGTGAATCTCGCCCAAACCGGTTTCACACGCCGAAAGCACAGCCAATTCGGTGCCGGTCAGGTTGAGATTAAGCACCTCAAGGGCGGTCAGAACACCATCATTATCGGTATCAATTTCGCCAAGGAATTTGGCATTGGCATTGATTCCCGCAAAAGCCAAACCAGCGCGCAATAGCGGATTGTCACCCGGAGGTGGAATATGCAAATCCGCACCACGCTGAAGCTTCATCAGCCGTTTTTTAAGGGACTGTTCTGCTTTCAGGAAGAAACCATGGGTTGCGACATGGAGCATTTTTGGCGGCGTTTTCATATCACGGAACAGCTGTTCCTGTGCTTTATCCTGAAGGAAAATTTTATTTTTTCCGCCTTTATTGACAATCTCTTCCGTAATCAATCGCCCCTCTTTTTCCGCGCCGGGCAATGGATCAAAGTTGAGACCTCGCATACCTGATGATGTACCACGCATGGCTGCCAGCAACTCTGCCGCCCGCGTTCCTGCGCCCCGTGTCTCTGCGCTCTGTTTTTGAACATTGGCGCTCCGTCTGGCACTCCGGCGTTGCTGAATAACCGCTTCACGAGAGTCACCCGACACACTGGTTGAATCATAATTCGGCCCCGCCAGAATCATGAAATCTCCAGTCGCTTTCGCCAACAATGAAGGCAAAACATCCCGACTTGTGGTGAGAATATGGATGTCTAATGAGCGAATCAGATACTCTTCCTCGCCATCAACCATGGCGTTGAAAGGCAGAATATTCAACATACCATCCGGCACCACATAGATGACATTCAACGCTCCGACAACCGACTCCAATGGCTGCCATATCTTCTCATAGGCGATCATCCCGACTTCCATCTGCTCGTCTTCATCGGCATCTTCGTCCTGAATGATTTCACGATATTCGTGGATAATATCGTTAATCTCTTCCAGATCTTCATACTGCACCAGCTGATATTGTGGCGTACCGTTCTCTTTTACGGCTACAGCAGCGATAAGCTTACTCTCATCATCCTGAGAATAGATCAGAAAATCAACCAGAACCGAACCATCGGCCATATTGTCCAACAACTGATCCAATGTTGGTTGAGATTTGGACTGACGGAAACGCTGACTGGCACGACCCAGCTCCATTTCCAGGATGTCCACCTTTTCTTCCAGTGCGTTGATGATCATAAGATGCTGCTCTGCATCATCACCGGATGGACCGGAAAGGGTCAAAGAGGCGAGCTTCTTACGTGTCGCATTCAGATCTTTGGATAGTTTACCCAATTGTGGATCATTGGAAAGTTCGGCAACCCGCTGAACTTCAGAAGTAACTTTCAACAACAATCCCTTACGCTGCAAACCAATTTCCAGAGCCTTCTGACCTGCCAATCCGGCATCCATACTACTGAGCAGGGCGAGATAGTCATTCAACTCAGGACGATGCAGGCGAACATACCCTTCCCGCGCATTGTCACCGGTTACCCACATCATCCGATCCAAAAACACGGTACGACGTTGGAAAATCTCTTCTCTGAGTTTCAATGCCGCAGCACTGTCTTTACGCGCTTCATGGAGATCAGCAAGGGCGTTGAGTGTCTCAAAAGTGTATGGATGTTGTGGACCAAGGACTTTTTCAGCCAGCTCCAACGCCTCAGTCAGTACTTTCTGCGCCTCGTCCAAACGCTTCTGTGAAACCCGCAGAACACCTAAATCCAGGGTAGAGCGGATCACATCCATATGGCGTGGACCAAGCACCTCTTTTCTCAGGGTCAACGCTTTGGAAATATACTCATCCGCTTTATCCAACCGGTTCATATGGTGATTGACCCGCCCAAGGTTGTTCAACCCTTTGAGCGTGGTTTGATGGCGCAGTCCAAACACTTTGGTCCATTGGAGCACCGCCTTGGAAAACAACGGCTCCGATTTGTCATATTTGGCTTGAAGCATGTAGAGATAGGCCAAGTTATTCACCATGGCCAATGTATCCGGGTGAGATTCACCCAGTTTTTTCTCCATAAAATAGATGGACTGCTTGTAGAGCGGCTCGGCTTTGTCAAACACACCTTGACTCTCATGCAGCAAGGCCAGGTTGTTGGCTGAGGCCAAAGTGGTGGTGTGTTGATTACCCAGCACCTTGCGTGCCTTGGCATACGCCTTGGTGAAAAACGGCTCTGCCTGATCATAAAGGCCCTGATTTTCCAGAACCAAGCCCAGGTTGTTCAGGGCAACGATGGTAGCAGGATGATCCGCACCCAACGTTTTCTCGTAGCGGGTTAGAGACTCACGATACGTGGCTTCCGCCTCTGGAAATCGTCCCTGACGTTTGTAAATACCAGCCAAACTGGTCAATGTTGCCAAGGTATCAGGATCATTCTCGCCTAACTCAACCGACTCTTCCTGATGAATGGAACCAAGCAGTGCTTCTGCCTGATTGAGATCACCCGTAGTGGTGTAGAGTTCGGCCAATCGGCTGTTGGCGTTACGCAAAAGCGCTTTATTGGCTGGATGGTGCTTCTGGATCAGCTGAAGGGTTTCTTGAAGCCTGTCACGCGCCTGTTCATAGTGACCTTGTATCCGCTCCAACTCGGCCAAATCCGCTTGAGTGGCCAAACTTTCAACCGCATTGGGACCAAAGATCGTGTGCTGTAGATCCAGTGTGTGCTGAAATTTTTTCTCAGCGACATCAAGGTGTCCCCACTGCCGATTCAACGCCGCATGCTGTGCATAACAGCGTGCCGTCTCCGCATGGTGTTTACCAAACGTACGTTCAGTCACACGGCAGACAGTGGCTAACAGACCATTGGCCGCATCATAGCGCCCTTGATTTTCATAAAGACGGGTGATGGCTCGGCTGACAGCCAAAGCATCGGGATGATTGGCACCATAATGATCAATGTAGTGACCTTGGACATCCTTATAGATCTCTTCAGACTCAGCATAGCGATTGAGTGATTCATAGAGATCCGCCAGACGAATTTGAATAGCCAAAGTCTCAGGATGGCGCGGAGTCAACAACGCCTGAGCTTGCTTAACAGCGGTTTTATATTGAGATTCTGCCAGATCTTTCTGCCCGAGCAACTGATGCAGCGTTGCCAGATCACGCAAACTATAGAGCGCAAACAGCGAGTCATTGCCCAGAATATTGCGTGCAATTTTCAGCGCTTCACGCACAACAGGCAAAGCAGCGGCATTCTGGCCCTGATCCCTCATACGTGTAGCGTGATCACTCAAGCGCACCCATTCGTTATATGCCGTCCGGCCTTCAGGCGTGTTGGGCGGGCTATTGAGTCCAGCCATTTGCTGAATCGCCCAAACAGGATCTTGATCCAGAAGTTGGACCACCTGCTCATTATAAAAGGCAACATTGGCGAATCGACGCGCTTTAACAGCCAACTCATTGGCTTTGCGGAACAGATCCACAGCCTGCTCTTTTTGACCTCCGCGCACAGAAAGCAAACCAGCATTGCGGGCAATCATTTCGTTGCGTGGAGAAATTTTATGGGCTTTCAGATAGAACGCCAACGCCTCAGCGACATCACCCTTGCGAAAAGCCTTATCCCCTCGAGACGCTGCGTTACGCGCTTGAACATTGGTTTTTTTGCTTAACTTTTTAGCTGAAGTGAGCACTACCAGATGGTCGGCACCGGTCTGTGTGCTCACCAGAGGACGCATACTGGCACTGGCATCACGACCACGCAGTCGATTCATTTTACTGCGTGCATCAATATCCCCACCAGCCGCCGCTTGGGAGAGCAACCGCAACGCGGTGGGCATATTCTTTTTAACGCCCTGCCCTCTGGAATAGAGCATGCCAAGATATTTTTGTGCTGAGGTATTCCCTTGTTTGGCCGCCTTTTCGAACCAACTTGCCGCCTGTTCATTATCCTCGGCAACCCCGAAGCCCATATAATACATCATACCAAGTGCGGACTGTGCGCCAGGGTGCCCCTGTTCTGCCGATTTACGCAACCATTTCAGCGCGGCCTTGTGGTTATCGGGAGTTGCAGTTGCATTTGCATAGGCATCCCCCAGTGCAAACTGAGCATCGACGTTACCGGCTTCTGCGGCTTTTTGGTGCTTAACCCGAGCATGTTCAAGCATTTTTGCAAACGGATCAGGCGCTTTATTGCTCTTCGCAGCTTTATCGCCAGGAGGATTAGCGGCTTCCAACGCCGGAACAATGCCTGAGACAAGTCCGATCATCAAAAGAGCAATCAATACTGACTGCCAACCGCTAACCCTTTGAATCCGATTAAAAAATATCATAACGACACCATCTACTGTTTGGCTTGAGGCAAAAAGCTGATCGGTTATTTACAAAGAAGTTACGCCTGCAAGAAAAGCACAAGCGTTACAAAACTGCCCCCACATACTATCATATCAATTTTTTTGATCTTATGGGGAATATTTTTGTCACCATTTTACAGGTAAAACCAGCCATGAGTAAAAATGACAATAACCAAGAGCGCAACACTCCTGGCGCAGCCAGCATGACCACGCTATTCTGTAGAGTAGTTCGTGTGTCCCCGTAGCTCAGCCGGATAGAGCAACGGATTCCTAATCCGTAGGCCGGAGGTTCGAATCCTCTCGGGGACGCCATAAAATCAAGGAGTTAGCGCACCATTCGCTGGCTCCTTTTGCTTTTGTGTGGGACTTTGTGTGGGACTTTTCTGCCGGGCCAGCTCGAAGGCCTCCATAGCCTCCCTATCGGCCCCACTCAACCCATGCAGATAAATTTCAGTGGTGGAACGATTCTCATGGCCCAGTACCCGCTGGATGGAACCGATAGGCACATTGCCATTTTCCATCACTGACGCCCCGCTATGCCGAATAGCGTGAAACCTGAAGTA
>JADFWU010000054.1 GCA_015234045.1 Magnetococcales bacterium | reverse complement strand
TGTTAATCAAGATACCGACTGTGCTCTCCCATTTTTTTTATTAAGCTTGGCTTTGCAATAAATTTTTCCATGGCTTGTACTAAATTGGGCACATTTTTGACTGGAACAAGAAAACCATTTATTCCATCCTTAACGGTCTCTCGGCATCCTGGGGTATCAGTAGTAATAATGGGGCGTCCCATTGCCATAGCTTCCAATACTGTACGTGGCGTTCCTTCGGCATAGGATGGCAACACGTAAATAGAACTTTCGGCAATGGCGGGGCGAACATCCTCCAACTGACCAAGATATTCTATTATACCCTCATGAACCCACTCATCAAGCTCTTCTTGCTTGCAGCAATTGGGATTTTTGTCTAACCAACCGACAATTCTAAACAAAATTTCCGGATTTCGTTGACGAACTATTCTCGCTGCTTCTACATATTCATAAATCCCTTTATCGCGAAGAAGACGCGCAATAATCAGGAAAGATATGTCTTGTGGAAGCTGGACAGGGTAATATTGTTGAATATCAACGCCAGAACCATTGATCAATATTCCTTTTTCATGCTTAATTAAATGATTAAAAACAAAAAGATTCTTATCATCCGGATTCTGAAAAAAGACACTTCGAGCACACCTGAGACTCAATCGGTAAAGAAATTTGGCTATCCATCCCACAAATAAGCTCTTCAGCCCCTGTTGTGAGAAGGCATACCCAGTACCGGTTATCATTGAATGTATTCTTGGAACTCCTGCAAAATAGGCTGCAAGAGTTCCAAAAATCACCGGTTTTATAGTGTAGCCCAGGAAAATATCTGGCTTTGACTGTCTGAGGTAGTGAAAAAGCTTCCAGAATATTGAAAAATCGCGTAACGGATTAAGATTAAAACGATTTAATGGCACATTATGATAAATAACGCCTAACTCTTTCAAAGCACTAATAATATTTTCAGATGCATCGGGTGCTGCGGCGATGACTTCATGTCCCTGCCGAACCATTTCTTGAAGCATAACTCTTCGGAAGTTGATCAGTGATGGAGCATAGCTACCGAGAACAAATATTTTAGCCATAAATCATTCAGCCCTTCCTAAAGATTGTCCATATACTATATCCATAGTTTCTTCAACGTATGAACCAAAAATAACGGGCTTAATAGCAACATGATGCACAACATCAGGTCGTTCCGTTCGATAGATGTGAATCAACTCAATAAGAGAAAGTAATTCACCAAACAAACCATGCCCACTCCGCCGCATACGGATTGGTATTAACTGAAATCCCTCTGCCTTAATATGTTCACCATCTTTATTAACATCCGACTTTCCGCACACCTAACCGAAAAATGGAGTTTTAAGTATCAGTTTGTTTTTAAATGATAAAGTTTAAAGTAAAATCTATTAATCGTGCATTCTATATTTCTATATGTAGTATTCATTCATAAAAACAGAAAAAATACAAGTAATAATTCCAAGGTTTTCCCTGATTAGACGAGGGATTCGCACCAAATAGCAGTCGTTTTCCAGTCTACTGAAATTCAAAATGGCCCTGCATTAAAGATCAATATTATATATACACGCATCAATTTATTTTGTTTAAATATTTTCACTATAAATACAACACGATAAATTAATACCAATTTTCAGGTTGGGTATGCGGAATGTCGGTTATAATATTTATAGCGGAAACATTTACGGTGGGATTGATGGTAAAGTCAGATGTAAAATATATATTACTAAAAATATCAGTGAACAGTATAGTATACTTCAAACTTGAATGGTAAACTACACAGCATTCTTTGAAGGTAGAGAAGATGCAAATTTCACCTTATTTCAGTGCTAAGAATTATTGAAGGGTGTGTGACTAACTTGCTGAAACATTGATGTAAAAATGGTCGGGGTGATAGGATTTGAACCTACGGCCCCTGCGTCCCGAACGCAGTGCTCTACCAGGCTGAGCTACACCCCGAAATTCTTGATCCAACGAAAGAAGGAAGGCAGATTAAAACGATCAATAGCTGCGGTCAACGGAAAAATCGGCAAGCATGATCATAGCCTCTTTTTCTGGGCCATCGGGCAGTGGTTCAAGGGCAGCAATGGCTTGGTCGGCAAAGTGACGTGCCTTGTTGATGGCATAGTCCAGTGAACCGCGTTCGCGGATTAACTGGATAGCTCTTTGCAGGCTGTCTTTTTCCTGCTTTCTGTCCTGAACGCAGGTTTCCCAAAATTTTCTTTCTTCCTCGGTGCCGTTTCCGTACGCATGAATCACCGGTAAGGTGATTTTGCCTTCCTGGAAATCATCACCAATGGATTTGCCCAGTGTCTCCTGGGTGGCCGAGTAGTCCAGCGCGTCATCAACAACCTGATAGGCTTTGCCAAGGAAGATGCCATAGTCGTGTAGACGGGTCTGGATCTCTTCTGAGCAACCCGCCACAACACCACCGACTTGAGCGGCAGCAGAGAACAGTGTCGCCGTTTTGCAGGTGACAACTTCCAAATATTTTTCTTCAGAGGTGCCTAGATTATTGGCTACTTCCAGCTGAAGCACTTCACCTTCGGAGATGATCGCACACGCATCGGCAACGATCTTCAATACCTTCAGATCCGCATGCTCAACAAGAATTTGGAACGAACGCGAAAAGAGAAAGTCACCCACTAATACAGGTGCCTTTGGACCCCAAACTGTGTTGGCCGTCTCTTGTCCACGTCGCGTGCTGGACATGTCCACAACATCATCATGTAACAAAGTGGCTGTGTGAATGAACTCAATCACCGCAGCCAAAAGCGCATGATTATTGCCGGTGAACCCGAACATGCGGGCTGACACCAATAACAGAATTGGGCGCAGGCGTTTGCCGCCACTCTCAATAAGATGCTGACCCATGGTGGGAATGAGATCCACCTGGGAATCCAACTTGTCAATGATGATCTGATTGGTTTGTTTCAGATCATTACCGATAAGGGCGTGAAGACGCTTTAGCACCTGGGCACTTGTCAAGGACATGGATGTTTGGGCCGGTTCAGTTCAGTTAATATGGTTTTCTGGAACCATAACAGGGTTCCGCGTACCCGCATTCAAAAGGACAATCCAACACGATTTAGTGTATCGGAATCATGAAAACATAGAAAGCCAACTCCCTTATCGTCAAGGATTCATACGCGCAAAGGGGCGTTTGTTGCAAATTAATTAATTTTGAAACACCGATTATAGGGTGCAATTTTGTCCATTTTCCATTACAAATTGGGTACGCAACGGCCCTGAAATATATAGATGAATGATGGATGAATCGTGGGAAGACGAAACACTATAATCAGGAATATGGCGCTTCCGTGGTTAGTTCCAGACTTGTTCGTGAGATTGGCTTCAGCCTCGCCGCGGCGATTGGCTCTACTGCAACAGGTAGGAATAGAGCCGGAAGTAACGCCGGTTCATATTGATGAAACAGTCACGCCCGGTGAAACCGCTCATGAGATGGTTACCCGATTGGCGCGAAAAAAAGCGCAAAGTGGCTCTGAGTTGGACGGACAGCTCTGTCTCGGTGCCGATACCGCGTTAAGCTTCAAAGGGCAAATACTGGGCAAACCCGCTGATGCAGCTGACGCGGCGAGTATGTTGGCTGCTCTGTCCGGTCAACAACATCAGGTGATCACCGGCGTGGCGCTGTATCGCTGTTCTGACGGTTTTCAGATTTGGCGGACGGTAACTACTCAAGTTTGGTTTAAATCGCTTACAGCGCTTGAGATTGATGCCTACGTGGTAACTGAGGAGCCTTTGGATAAGGCAGGCGGCTATGGCATCCAGGCAATGGGCGCGTTTCTTGTCGAACGGATTGATGGGTCGTACTCCAATGTCGTTGGCTTGCCTCTGTTCGAGACGCTGGAAATGTTCAAGGCAATACCGGTTTGAAGGAATAGTGGTGCAGAAATGAGTGTGTGGATAAATAAGGTCTTGACAGAATGCTTGCAACGTTCGAGAATGCCCGGTTCCTGAGATACGCATTGTCAGAGCTATGTCTGTCATGTGCTCTTGTGGTAGAGACCAAATAAGAAATATTCCCGTGATTGGCGGCAACAGCGTCGTTGGTTATCGGCTGTTAGTCAAATGAGGTTTAGATTATGTATGCAGTAGTACGTAGCGGCGGAAAGCAGTACAAAGTAGCGGTTGATGACGTGCTGCGCGTTGAGCAGTTGGACGGTGAAGTCGGTGACGAAGTTACCTTGGCTGACGTTCTTATGGTCTCTGAAGATGGTGCAATCAAGGCTGGTGAAGCCATTGATGGTATCACGGTTTCTGGAGCCATTACCCGTCATGGACGCGGTAAGAAAATTACTGTATTCAAGAAAAAACGGCGTAAAAATTATATCCGTAAACAAGGCCACCGTCAGAATTTCACTGAGCTGAAAATCACCAGTATTCAGTAAAGTTTCTGTCGAAAGACTCGGATTCAGCAATTCAAGCAATGAGACCGATGAGCGCAACAGCTGGCACGCCTTGGCAGTTGATCGGTTGAGAAGGATGACACACCATGGCACATAAAAAAGCAGGCGGTAGTTCCAATAACGGTCGTGACTCAGCAGGTCGTCGGCTTGGCGTAAAAAAATTCGGTGGTGAAGCCGTTGTCCCAGGCAATATCATCGTGCGCCAACGTGGTACTCAGTACCAACCCGGTGAAAACGTGGGTATGGGAAAAGACTACACACTGTTTGCCCTGACCGAAGGACAAGTTGCCTTTACCAAACGCCGTAACCGGCAGTGGGTAAACGTGGTGGCTGAATAGGATATTTACATGGGGTTCCTCAATTTCGGAACCAATTGCCGTAAAAGTAGGTGTACTACTTTTCTGGTACGAGACAAGCGATGTGCTTTTCTCAGCCATGATACTTCTGACCATGGTGACGTGGTCCTGGGATGAGGATATCCTCCTCCATTCCTGCACTGATTAAGGAGACGGGGAACCGGGCATTATGACCGGTTTCCCGTTTTTCGTATGCGCTTTCTTGATGAGGTCAAAATATTTGTCAAATCCGGTGATGGTGGTGCCGGTGCCATATCGTTTCGTCGGGAGAAATATATTCCCAAAGGCGGACCTGATGGTGGTGATGGTGGACGAGGCGGCGATGTGATCCTGGTAGCAGATGCCCATCTCAATACACTGATTGATTTTCGCTATGTCCAACATATCAAAGCCAGACGCGGCGGACATGGTATGGGTAAGGGACGAACCGGTAAATCATCGCCTAATGTGCTGGTTAAAGTGCCCGTTGGTACAGTGGTTCGGGATGATGCCGATGGCCATGTGCTCTTTGATCTTATTGAAGAGGGGCAACAGGTATTATTAGCGCGTGGTGGTGATGGTGGGCGCGGTAATATCCATTTCAAAACAAGTACCAATCGCGCACCACGTCGTTCAGAGCCAGGCTTTCCTGGTGAAGAACGCTGGTTGCGTCTTGAGTTGAAATTGTTGGCAGATGTTGGTTTGGTAGGCTTCCCCAATGCCGGTAAGTCGTCACTGATCACCAAGGTGTCTGCTGCGCGTCCCAAAGTGGCTGATTACCCGTTTACCACTTTGACACCCAATTTGGGCATGGTGAGTCACGGCTATCAAAGTAGCTTCGTCATGGCCGATATTCCAGGCCTGATTCCGGGTGCCAGTGAAGGGCAGGGGCTGGGACACGCTTTTTTGAAACATGTGGAACGGTGCGCGGTACTGCTGCATTTGGTGGATGTGTTACCCATGGATGAGTCCGATCCTTTGGAGAACTTTCAAACGCTTGAGTCGGAACTGTCGGCCTACTCAAAAAGTTTGACGGCCAAACCTCGGTGGTTGGTATTAACCAAGGCGGATTTGCTTTCTGAAGAGGCGCAAACCGCTATATTATCGCGTTTCCAAGACGCTTTTGCAGATATTCCAATACGTCTGATCTCTTCTGTGAATGGTCAGGGTGTGGATGATCTCAAAGCCGATTTAGCCCAATGGGTCGCACAGTGTCGTTTGGAGCACGGTGATCATTGGGGTGAGCCGCTGGACGATGCACCGACCAAAGCTGGAAAAGTGCGTGAGAAACCTGATCCATTGCCAGAAGAAGAAGACGATCACGATGTGGAGGTGATCTGGGCACCATGAGTACTGCTGTTGATAACACGCTTGATCAGGCTTGGCAGCGTGTGCGAAATGCGCGTCGTATTGTGGTCAAGATCGGCTCCAATTTGCTGACTGGTTCCGATGGTTTGAAAACGGCCTGGATTGAAGCGCGCTGTGCTGAGATTGTTACCCTGATTGAGCGCGGGTGTGAAGTGGTCGTTGTCAGTTCCGGTGCAGTGGCAGCGGGCCGTCCACGGATGAAAATGAGTGGACCGCCTCGGACATTGGCTGAGAAACAGGCCGCTGCTGCTGCGGGGCAGGGCGTGTTGATGAGTCAGTATGATCAGGCTTTTTCCCGCTCTGGACGACATGCCGCACAAATTCTGCTGACCCGCGATGATATGGCGGATAGACGGCGTTATCTCAATGCGCGAGATACTTTGAATACGCTGTTAAAATTTGGTTTGGTGCCGGTAGTCAATGAGAATGACACGGTGGTTACAGCTGAGCTGCGCTATGGTGATAATGATACATTGGCAGCCATGGTTGCGTGTCTTGTGGATGCGGATCTTTTGATTCTGCTTTCCGATGTGGATGGGCTTTACAGTGCCGATCCGCGTCATGATAACAGTGCGTGCAAGGTGCCTATTGTTTCGGATGTGACCGCTGAGATTGAAGCGTTGGCCGGTGGTGTGGGGTCTGATGTCGGCACTGGTGGTATGGTGACCAAATTAAAAGCGGGTAAAAAGTCCGCACGCTGTGGATGTTCCATGGTATTGGTGGATGGTTCCTATGAAAATCCTATTCTACGCGTGACAGATCATGGACCGGTCGGCACACTGTTTGAACCATTGAGCGGTGATTGTGCCATTACCAGTCGGCAACGGTGGATCGTCAACGGACTTGGTGGTGAGGGCGTGCTGCATCTGGATAAAGGCGCGACTAAGGCGCTTAAGAAAGGAAACAGCCTGCTTTCTATGGGAATTATAGGGTTTACCGGTGATTTTGATCGCGGTGACGCAGTCTACTGTTGTGGGCCGGATGGACGTAAATTTGCCAAAGGTATGATCAGTTATCGGTGGGATCATCTCGCACAGATATTGGGGCATCACAGCCGAGATTTTGAAAAGCTTCTCGGTTTTCAAGGCAATGATGAGATCATTCACCGGGATAACCTGGTATTGCTGGAAGGATTGTCAAACGACAATCAGGAAGAGGAGACAACAAGCCATGACTGACATCGAAAAAATGATGCAACAGATCGGAATCAAGGCACGGCAAGCGGCACGCAAGCTGGCATGGACAGATGGTGGTGCCAAAAACGCGGCTCTGTTGGCTATGGCAGATGCTTTGGTTACGGGTGTGAAGGATCTGCAACGTGCAAACGCACGAGATCTTGAAGCCGCGGAGGCCAAGGGATTGTCGGCGGCGATGATTGATCGTCTGCGTCTGACTGATGCCTATATTGAGACAATGGCGGAGGGTATCCGTCAGATTGTCGCTCTGCCAGATCCTGTTGGTGAAATCAATACGATGCGCCGGTTGCCTAATGGTTTGCAAGTGGGCTTGATGCGCGTGCCTCTGGGTGTGCTTGGCATCATCTATGAGTCAAGACCCAACGTGACAGCGGATGCCGCTGCGCTCTGTGTGAAATCCGGTAATGGTGTGATTCTGCGTGGTGGTTCTGAGGCGTATCATTCCAATCGTGCCATTGCCTCCTGTTTAGCACAGGGTTTGGCTGTGGCGGGTTTGCCAGCAGAAGCGGTACAATTTATAGACACTACGGACCGGGCTGCGGTTGGTGCATTGCTCAAGAGTGATGACTATGTTGATGTGATTATTCCGCGTGGTGGTAAGGGATTGATCAAACGGGTGATGGCAGAGTCAAAAATTCCGGTGATCAAGCATCTGGATGGTCTGTGTCACACCTATGTGGATAGTGAAGCAGATCTGGATATGGCTGTTGAACTGACCATGAACGGCAAGATGCAGCGCACAGGGGTTTGTAATGCCACTGAAACGTTATTGGTTCATCAAGCAGTAGCAGAAACCTTTCTGCCCAAAGTTGCCAAAGCCTTGAATGAAGCAGGCTGTGAGATGCGCTGTTGTGCGGCCAGTCAAGCCGCTATCAGCAGTGTCGCACCGGTAACGGCGGCCTCGGATGAGGATTGGGACACTGAGCATTTAGCAGCGGTTTTGTCTGTTAAAGTGGTGAAGGGTTTGGACGAGGCGATGGATCACATCGAAGAACATTCATCACGACATACTGAAGTGATTGTGACTAAAAATCATGATCGGGCTATGCGTTTTGTTCGAGAGGTGGACTCATCAGCGGTCATGATCAATGCGTCTAGCCGATTCAATGATGGCTTCCAGTTTGGTCTTGGTGCAGAAATGGGTATCTCCACGGATAAATTACATGTACGTGGACCGGTTGGCCTGGAAGGGCTGACAACCCAAAAATGGATCGTATTAGGGAGCGGTCAGTTGCGGTCATGAGTCGAATGATTGGTGTTTTGGGTGGCTCTTTTGATCCGCCACACATCGGCCATTTGCGACCTGCGTTGGAAGTACGTCAAGCGCTTGGTTTGGAAAAAGTTATTCTTATGCCAGCCGGGCGTCATCCCTTTAAATCGGAGAGCAACCGCGCTACACCGGAACAGCGTTTGGAAATGACGCGGATAGCCACGCAAAACTGTGTTGGTTTATCGGTCAGTGATCTGGAAGTGCGAGAGCGTTCTACAGCCTATACGGTCAACACGCTGGCCAAATTGAGTAGACAGTTTCCCGATGTGGAACTGGTTTTCTTGATGGGTACGGATTTGCTTGAGGAGCTTCATCTTTGGAAGTCCTGGCAGCGTTTGTTGTCGATCGCACATTTGGCGATTATGACTCGTCCTGGATTTCAATGGGAGCGCTTAAAAGGGCAAGCTGTAGAATTCCTGAATCAGCGGCGTATTGCTGATTCATCGGTGTTACGTTGTTCAACCAGTGGACAGTATGCTTGCTGTTTGGTGCCAGTAACGCCATTATCAATCAGTTCCAGTGCGTTACGTAGTGAGTTGGGAACAGGTGGAGATGGGTGTTGGTTGATCCCAGATCCGGTGCGTGACTATATCAGCACGCATGATCTTTATGTGGAGACGGATCGTTAGATGAGTAGCGAAGTAGAAAAATCCATTGAAGCCATGGCCAAGGCTGTTGAGACTATTCTTGACGATGCCAAGGGAGAGGATATTTGTGTGTTGGACCTGCGTAAGCATGGTGCCTTCACCGACTATTTCATCATTGCTACTGGTCGATCCAATACACATGTCGCCCATCTGGCTGATGAAGTGGACCGCTATGCACATCAGAATCAGATTGAGGTATTGGGTATTGAAGGATTACCTGAGGCTGAATGGGTTTTAGTGGATATCGGTGATATTGTGGTGCATCTGTTCCAGGCGGAAAACCGAGGGTATTATAATCTCGAAAAGCTTTGGAGTACTGAAGGTGCTTCTGAGAAGGACCTTGATGCTTTGAAGGCATTACGGAAGCCTGCTTCGTGAAATGGCGTTTAATGGCTGTTGGGCGGGGCATGCCTGAGCCGGTGCGTATGCTGGTTGATGACTATACCAAGCGATTGAAGCGCTATGGTCAATTCGAGTTGATTGAAATCGCTGAGGCGCATCGACAGGGTGGCTTGTCCCCGAATAAAGCCATGGTGCAGGAAGCCAATCGTCTTAAAAAACAGCTAAAACAAGGCGATGGTGTGTTGGTTGTGCTGGACAGCAGGGGGCAGGTGTTCAGTTCCGAAAAGTGGGCCAGTCGTCTGAATCAGTGGCGACAGGATGCCTTGGGCCCTGTCACCTTTATTATTGGTGGACCGGATGGCGTGGCACCCGAATTGGTTAAGCAGGCGGATTTGCGCCTTTCATTGGGTTCGATGACGTTCCCGCATATGTTGGCACGTGTGTTGCTGCTAGAACAGCTTTACCGGGCTATGACGATTATCCATGGTGTTCCCTATCATCGTTGATATGCATACTGCATGATACGGTGTGTCGATAGACTCGCAGGGATCAGTAAAACAGGCTGAAGTTGGTGCGACAATAATATAATGCACTCGAAATATTTAGCTATTTATTGATAACGGGTTGGTGGGCATGCTCTGAGAGATTTTATGAAATTTACTGAGCTTGATATTCCAGAACCAATAATGAAGGGCATTGGAGATGCGGGATTTGTAGAGTGTACGCCTATTCAGGCTATGACATTGCCGGTGACTCTGGCAGGGCGGGATGTCTCTGGCCAGGCCCATACTGGAACTGGTAAAACAGCTGCCTATCTCATCGCTATTTTCAGCAGATTGCTGTCACAACCCACTAAAGCGTTAGATCCACCACGTCACAAAGGGCGTGGTTATCCCCGTGCATTGATTATTGCGCCAACCCGAGAGTTGGCGGTGCAAATTGAACAGGATGCGCTGTTACTTGGTAAATATACTGATCTGACTGTTACGGCGGTTTACGGTGGTGTGAACTATGATCGCCAACGTGATAGCCTGATCGCAGGAGATACAGATATCCTGGTTGGTACGCCTGGTCGATTGATTGATTATCTCAAACAGCGGACCTATAGCTGTAGACAGATCGAAGCGTTGGTGATTGACGAAGCAGATCGCATGTTTGACATGGGTTTTATTGCTGATCTGCGCTTTATGTTGCGCCGTATGCCTTCTTATGAGAAGCGGCTCTCCATGCTCTTTTCAGCAACGCTTTCCTATCGGGCGCAGGAACTCTCCTATGAGTATATGAACCTGCCGGAAGTGATTGCGCCACCACAGGAAGAGATGACCGCCGATCAGGTTACTCAACAGCTTTATCATGTGAGCGGCAAAGAAAAAATTTCCCTTTTAGTGGGCTTGTTGCGCAAGGATCTGGCCGATCGAACAGCCGATGCTAAACTCAAAAAAGATGAAGAACAGCAGGCCCAATCAGAACAGTCGGATAATCTGAACGCAGAAGAGTCTCAAGACATAGAAGAGAGTGAAACACCGGTGATGGATAGCCGTGTGATGATCTTCACCAATACCAAACGGATGGGCGAAACCCTTGTGCGTTGGTTGAATGTCAATGGTTTTGAGAGCGGCTATCTCTCCGGTGATGTGCCACAGACCAAGCGACTAAAAATTCTACGCCGTTTCCAAGAAGGTCAGTTGCCTGTACTGATTGCCACCGATGTTGCTGGACGCGGGTTGCATATCAATGGCGTGACCCATGTGATTAACTATGACCTGCCAGATAATCCAGAAGATTATGTACACCGCATTGGTCGAACCGCGCGAGCTGGTGCTAAAGGAGACGCGATTACCCTGGTAGATGAAGGTGGCGCGTATAATCTGGAAGCGTTGACTGCTTTTATTAAGCAAGAGATTCCTGTCGGATGGGCAGATGAGTCGTTGTTTGTTGACTTGAAGCGACCACCGTATGTTCCTAAAGATAAGAAGCGGTCACATTCTGGCAAGCGTCGTTCTTCTGGTCCCTCCAGTGGAAATAGAAACAGTCAGCCTGGAAAAAAGAGATCCAGACACCGTAAGAAAAAAAGCAACGCATCCCAAACGGATAATGCCAGCACAGAGCAGAATAAAAAATCCGGTGTATCCCAACAAAAACAAGCATCTGAAGCTGGCGAAACAAAGGCTGGAGAAGTAAAAAAACGCAGACGGCGCAGAAGACGTAAAAAATCAACAGTGTCCAAAGAAGGTGCTCAAACGCAGCAAGGATCAGCAGATTCACAATAGTGCAGTTATACATCAGAGCAGAAAGTATACAAACGTAAACCGATAAACAAAGGATAGAATTATGGCTGAAGTAGGCGAGAATGGTGGACAACAGGCAGCCGAGCAACCGGTATTTCACGTGGAAAAGCTCTATCTTAAAGACTTTTCCTATGAAAGCCCCAACTCTCCAGCCATTTTCAAAGAATCCGAAGAGCCAAAGGTAGAGTTCAATCTCGACACATCTGCCAATAAGATGGGCGAAACCGGTTATGAAGTGACGTTGCATGTCACGACAAAAGTGACGGTCAAGGACAAGCTGTTATTCTTGATTGAGGTTTCTTATGCTGGTTTGTTTGTCGTTCGTAATGTTCCCGAACCGCAAGTACCCATGCTGATTGGCATTGAGTGTCCCAATATCTTGTTCCCCTATGTTCGCCAGTTGGTTTCACACGCCGTGACTGAAGGCGGATTCAAGCCATTGGTGCTTGATCCAATCAACTTTGCAGCGGTCTATCATCAGGCACAAGCAAGGAAACAGGCCGAAGGTCAGCCAACGGTAAACTAACCTTCAAAAAATAATCAACAGTGGTAGGCGGTTAACGCTTACCACTGTTAACTTTGCGAGGAAAATCTCTTCCATAGCTTCCACTCAGGTTGTGATTCATTGTCAAGTTTTGGATCGAAATAACTATAAATGGACAAAAAAATCCCCTGATTGCAGGGGCGATTATTGAACGCAATCAGGGGAAGAGTGTTGTGCTGGACTGTCGGAGGGGTTGTGGGAGTAACAGTCCAGAACAAGGGATAATTAATTCTTTGTAAAATATATATATGAAGTCCTTTTTATAAATGTAGAATTCAATGGCACACACCCCCGCAATCCTTCCGAATGACCGATAAACAACGTTAAAAAGTCAGTGCAAAAAGGGGAGACGGTGTCTGTTGAGAGGCTGTGCAGCACATCCGCTCAACAGACACTGGAAAACGTCAACTCCGATCAATCAAGACACCATGAAGTGAATCAGCATCAACACGCCAACCAGCGCAATGATCGGTCCGGCGGTGATTGAGATCAATCCAAAGAAGGGATTGACGTCAAAGCTGTGCATATCAGATTTCATGTCATGTAGGCTAGAGAGATGCATGGTTTTTCTCCGATGGTGGTTTGTGATCGGTCTTAATGCCGACCTGGTTCCCTTGTATTTAAAAAACCGACTCGTTTGTTGAGCCAGTCGCCTGTTTGATGGTTTGGATTATGACAGCCTGATGTAATCCGTGAATTTCCAAAGACAGTTTTAATGTATTTGTTTGTAACAAAGCTTATCAATCAATATATTAATTTTTTTTATTAAGAATAGATTGAATTTGGGGTGTGTCGTTGAGTGAATGTCGGACAACATCGGATCAGGTTGTGTGTTGTAAAGTCATTATTAAACAAAGTATTAAGTTGGTGTGCTTCTTGATTGATAGTAAGATATTATATACGACTATCAGGAAGAAATGGCAGTGTGTTTTTATTATAATCTGTTGAAATAGCCTCTATATGATGAGGTTAGGACCGTGAAGAGAGAATGTCTGGTTACATTTCTATGAATAAAATATGATGAAATGATAAACAATGATTCAATCTGATCAGATCCTGTTTGATTGATATGAAGAACGCGTTATCTATGTGTTTGGACGGTTAACCTGAATAGTTCATGAATTCCAGAACTCCTCATCGTTTTTTTGATTATCCCTGTGCAAGGTTCAAACCACCGACTTTAGCCAGTATCGAAACTTTCAGTTTGTATGGCGGTTTCGTCTACAATTTGAACAGTGAGCCGTTCCAGCCCTGGTGATATTTTTGCTCTGATGATCTGCTTCGCATATCAAAAGCGGCGCAAAAACATCACCAGGGCTTCCACTCAGGTTGTGATTCATTGTCAAATTTCGGATCGAAATCACAATATCTCTTTATGCGTGGGATAAAAAAAAGCCCCTGGTTGCAGGGGCGATTCAGAAAGCAACCAGAGGCGAAGCTTTGATCTGGACTGTTGGAGGGGGCTGTGGGAGTAGCAACCCAGATCAAGGGATGACTATATATTTATGTTAAACCTGTTAATGAACACCTTTTTTCAGTTGTAGAATATTGAAAAAATAAATACCAATCGAGGCTTCCCAGTGGCTGGCTGTTGATGGAACATCAAACCAACTTAATGGGGATGCACAGTGTCAACAGAAAGGGGGTGAAATCCCATCTAAATGCCACCGGGAAGACTCAGATCAGCTCATTCAAGCGACCATATAGTGGATGACCAACAGCACACCAACCAGGGCGATAATTGGCCCGGCTGTGATTGAGAGCAATCCAAAGAACGGATTGACATCATAGCTGTACATATCTGATTTCATGTCGTGTAGGCTGGCGAGATGCATGGTCTTACTCCCAATGATTGTTTGTGGTCGGTCTTCATGCCGACCTGGTTCCCTTATAAGCCAATAACACGCCCGTTTACCGAGTCTGTTAATTATCAACGGTGTCTATCCTGACAGCTCCATGTAACCCAAAAATTTCCAAAAGCAGGTTTAATGTATTTGTTTGCAACAAAATAAACCAATTTTACCATAAATTAATTTTATTAGAAATAGAAAGAGCTAATGATTTTTTGTGTCTTTGATTGATAAGCCGAAGGTAGAAAGGGGCTGTATTGAGGATGTAGGATTTCAGGTTAATATGTTGAATTATAAAGTTTAATGTCGCGTTGATGAATCGTTGTCCGTTCCAGGAGGCGTGTTGCCTCCTTTAGGTCCAGCAGGACCGCGTGGTCCTCCTGGTCTATTGAAAGGGCCACGCGGTCCGAAGGGTGGGCCGCTGGTGAGGGCTTGAGCGGTTACATTAATATTGCAATTTTTTGAGCGGATGTTGTAGATCGCACACTCATCGCGAATGCAGATTTTCATGAGGAAAGGGCATGTCTTGTCCTTATGCTTCATTGTAACGCTCATTCATTCTGGCATTTTTCAGGGGTATGGATCCTGTACTCTTACTATATCTTTCTGAGCATCCTGAAAGGCTATCAGTGGCAAGCTCTTAGGAACGTGTTGATGGTACGGTGTCCCTTTTTTTTAGCTTCATCAAGCGGCGTTATATTATTATTGTCACGCGGGTCAAAAGGAGCTCCACTATTGATCAATCGTTGAGCAATAGACAGATGGCCTTTTTTAGCCGCTTCATGCAGAGGAGTGACACCGCTGTTATCTGGCAAGGCGGGATTGGCACCAGCTTTAATCAATACTTTGACCATTCGGTCATGGCCTTTTTTTGCGGCTTCGTGAAGCGGACGTTGCTCATCATCATCCAACATATCAACCTGGGCATTATTGGCTAGTAAGAGTTTTACAATGGCCATATGACCTTTTTTTGCCGCCTCATGAAGGGGCGAGCGGTTATTATCATCCAAGGCATTTGTGTTGGCACCAGCATTGATCAGAACCATAGCGGTTTTTTTTGCACCGCGTTTAGCAGCCATGTGTAGTGGGGTGCGTAGATCAAGGTCAATGGCATTGACTTTTGCACCATTCTTGATCAGCAGGGCCGCGATACTTGGTGTGTTAAGTAAAGCGCAAAAGTGTAGGGGAGCCATCCCTTGATGATTCTGAGTTTGTGGATCTGCACCGCTGTCAAGCAGCATATGAACCATATTAAAACGCTCTTCTGCCACGGCCCAAATCAAAGGGGTGCAGCCGTTTTCATCTGGCGCATTCAGATTGCCATCATCACGGATAAGCAGTTGAAGTTGATCCAGATCGCCAAATCCTATGGCATCATGGAGAGCGAGAATTGAGTTGTTTCCAGATTTACTCATGGTGAGGCGTATCCGCTAAAGGTAGAGGTTATGTAGCGCGATGGCGCGCATTGGTGATCAGGTTTCGCTGATAAGTTCAGCGTATTGATCGGCAGATAACAGGGCAGTCATTTCTTCTGGATTGCTGGGTGTTATGCGAATCATCCAGCCCTTGCCATAGGCATCATCATTGACTGATTCTGGTGAATCTTCAAGTGCTTCATTGACGCTGGTAATAGTACCGGAGAGTGGTGCAAACAGTTCGGAAACCGACTTGACTGACTCCACATTACCAAAGGGATCATTAGCGTTGATTACGCTACCTGCTTCAGGCAGTTCCACGAACACCACATCACCGAGCTGTTCAGCGGCAAAAGCGGTAATACCGATAACCACCTCATCACCATCACGGCGTACCCACTCATGTTCTTTTGAGTAGTTGAGATCTGAAGGTATGGACATTGAGTAAACTCCTTATGCGAATCTTAAACTGGCTCAATCTGGCAAGCCTGTTTGCAGTGTAGGTGTAAGACGCTAAACTTTCAAGAAACGAGACAGGGAAATCAATGCACCGGTCAGACCCAGTACAATACCCATGCCCATAATGATACTGAGTTGAAAAGTCGGCAAGAACTGAACGGTGAGTTGAATGCCAAAGGCCGTGCCAAGATCAGTGATGGTTTGTTGAGCACCAAAATAGAGTAGCGAGATAAGCAGCAGGGCACCGGAGGCACCTAAGAAGCCTTGTAGAATTCCTTCATAGATGAAAGGTGCTTTGATAAACATATGGGTAGCGCCCATAAATCGCATCACTTCCACCTCATCACGCCGGGCGATAATGGTCAATTTAATAGTGTTGGATACGATTAGCGCCACAGCAGCCAACAGAAGAAATGAAAAGGCACCACCGCCATATCGGAAGGCTTGAATGATGGCTGCCAATCTTTCCGCCCAAAGATGATCAAATGAGACGGCTTCAACCATGGACCACTCGGCAATTTTTTTAGCCAGATTCCCAGCCATGGTTGGATCACTGGAAATCAGTTTCAGGTTGACGGAATGGGGTAGAGGGTTTTCATCCAGTTCATCCAGCAGACCAGCTTCGGTGCCGAGCATCTCTTTTAGACGGACTAAAGCATCGTCCGGAGAGACGCGTGTTATGTCTTGTTTATCGACCACCAGTTCATCAGAGATGGCGCTTAATGCTTCCGAGCGCTGTTTTTCGGTGGCATCGGGCTTGAAAAAAACTGTGATGCGGTTATCACCCTGCCAACGGGCCAGTGTGGCATCCGCATTGGTGAGTACCAGAGAAACAGCGCCATAGATGGTTAATGAAAGTGCGATCACCATGGTGGTGATCCAATGAGACAGCGAGCCGTCATGAAATTGGCGCCATGCGCGACGAATGGCTCGACCATGAAAGGCAAGGCGCGGGTTGGTTATCCGTTCACGTGCTTTGGGTGTGGGCGGACGGGTACGGCGGTTGTTTGTCTTGCTATCTCGGACATTCCGGCGTCTTTTTTTAACGCGGCTGTTGGATCTGGTATTGGTGGTTTTGCCACCTTTGCTTTCCCGGCGTGGATGAATCACGGCTGTTCTGCTCCGGGCAAGGGGTGAGAGTCTTTCAATTGGGCTGAAGGGGGAATATGAATCAGGCGTGAATCTTTCATTTGAAGTGCCGGGTGTCCAAGCTCATCCATCAGCTGTTGGTCATGGGAAACCAAAAAAATAGTGGTCCCTTGTTGGTGAAGAGACTCAAAAAGTGCAAAAATACGGCGCCCCATTTCCAAATCAAGGTTACCGGTTGGTTCGTCAGCGATAACCAGAGGTGGTCGATTGACAATTGCTCGAGCGATGGAAACGCGCTGTTGTTCACCACCGGATAGAGAAATCGGGTTTTGATAGATGCTGTCTTTCAGACCAACATATTCCAGGGTGCGGGCAACCTGGCCCGGGATTTTTGCCGGATCATGACCTGCGACCTCCATGGCGAGGGCAACATTATCAAACACCGTTCGGTCGTATAGGAGTTTAAAGTCTTGAAAAATAACACCAATAGAGCGGCGTAATTCAGGAACTTGTCGTCGGGTCAATCGTTCAATATTGCGTCCGTTGACGATCACGGCACCTTCTGCGGCCACCTCGGCACGGTAGATCAATTTTAAGACAGACGTTTTGCCTGCACCGGAGTGGCCGGACAGAAAATGAAACGATCCTTTGGGAATAGCAAAACTGCACTCCTTAAGGGCGACATAGCCCGTTGGGTAGCGCATGCTGACATTATAGAACTCAATCATTCAAGGCAGTCGATTAGGTTGCACGGTTGATTTTGCTTTTCGTCATAGTGAAAAACGACAGAACATTATTATTTCATGTAATGAGACATGGTAGCGTCCAGACGAAACAATCTCAAGAGCAGGGTATCTCTCTCTTCGGCCTGAGGCTTGCAATACATTACTGTTGGAACTGTGTGAACATGTATGGTTAAGGCAACACAATCCATTCAGTGATAACGTTGGCTTGATCCATGATTGTCTCTGGTTGGATTTTGACCCATTAAACAGGATGTGTATAGCCTTAAAATGGGGTATGTTATGGGTGGATTTTCATCGGTTCGTGACACTTTTAGGATGTGCGAATTGGTTAATAATACAAGATAAACAGGCCTAATGGCTGTTTCGGAGTGTGTTGTGATTGTTCAGTGTGACAACTGTAGCAGTCGTTTCAGATTGGACGACGGGCTGATCGGACCCAATGGTCGGGAGTTGAAATGTGCCAAATGTCGGCATGTCTTTTTCCAGCCATCGCCCGAGGCTGAAAAAAAGCCATCGGATGACTCACCGACTTCGGATTCAGAACAAAAACAACCACAACCTGAACCCAAGACCTCTGAACAAGAGACACATCAGGAACATCCTGATGCCGATCAAGACATCGCACAAGGCGATGAATTTGAATTGGATCTTCAAGGTGGCCGCCCTGATGAGCCGCCTGTTGAACAGGCGGAGTTGTCTCTTCCTGATGATCAGTATGAAGAGGTCGATGCTGACCTGCCCAGTCCCACTCAGCTCAGAGCCATGTTGCAGCAGATGGGACGCCAAGAGGATATTGATGCTGCCGACCAAGCGGCAGAACAGGCCGTTTTAAACGATTCAGCGGAAAAATCTGCCGATAATGATTCCGTCTCATCCCTTAATAATGATATCTCGTCAAATGATACGGAAACTCAATCTGAGAATGATCTGGATGAGCCTGATTTTGATGAAATAGAACCTTTTGACGATTTTCCCGAAGATAATGGCGTATTGCCTGCCGTTTTGGCGGGGCGTGAAGAGGAGCTGGGTGACGACGAAACCAGTGCAGATGAACCTCTGAGATCACGTGCCATTCTGGATCCAGAAGAGCTTGCCGCTCTGCGGGAACGGCCCGCCTTGGATGAGGATGATGACGAGGATCTGGATTTTGCAGATGATCCTATCCAAGATGATGTTCCTTCTGAAGTGCAAGAAGAGACCGAACCTGAGGCAGAAGAAAATTTAGCGAGCCTCGGTGATATTCTGAATGATCTGGAAGAGACGCAGCCAGAGGAAGAGGCGCAGCCAGAGGAAGAGGCGCAGCCAGAGGAAGAGGCGCAGCCAGAGGAAGAGGCGCAG
>JADFWU010000053.1 GCA_015234045.1 Magnetococcales bacterium | reverse complement strand
GGTATAGGTATTCCCTTTGATAAACAAGGGGATATATTCGCACCATTCACCCAGGCCGACTCTTCCACAACACGCCGTTATGGCGGGACTGGGCTAGGGCTGTCCATCTGTAAAAAATTAGTGGAGTTGATGTCTGGTCGGATCGGGGTAAAGAGTGAGGAGGGCGTTGGGAGTGCTTTTTATTTTACAGCTGCGCTCTCCTATGCTCAACAGGACGCAGTAGAAAAACGGGTAGAGGCGACTGGTATCACTCAGGCCCTTCCTGTTCAACCTTCGGAAGAGATTCTCAAACGGCGTTCACCGATTCGGCCTCTGAGAATTTTGTTGGTTGATGATTCCGATGATAACCGGCTGCTGGTTCAGGTCTATTTGAAAAAAGAGCCACACTCCATTGATATTGCTGAGAACGGTCAACTGGCTGTTGAGGCACATATCAAACATCACTACGACCTGATTTTTATGGATATGCAGATGCCGGTGATGGATGGCTACACAGCAACCCGTGAAATCCGTGCCTGGGAAAAACAGTATGGCCATGCACCTGTGCCCATTGTTGCACTTACCGCTTTTGCCATGCGGGAAGATATTCAAAAAACACTGGATGCCGGTTGTAGCATGCACATTACCAAACCGTTTAAAAAACGCCACTTGGTCACAGCCATTGATCGGATGTTTCAGTAAGTCGTTTTATTACACAAGAAAATCAATCCATCAACTCGATTCTGGTGCAAGATGTGAGTTTAGTCGATATCCAAACTTTCAGTCCGCAATACGAATCCGCCCGCTTTAGCGAGTGGGTGTTCAGTCAAATAGATCTCAAACGTTTTCTTTCTGATATCTTTGTTCCATCTCACTCTGTATTTGGCGTGGTGTTTTGGAATAGAGATTCATGGTGCTTGAGTGTTTTTTCTGTTTTATCTTCATTTTTTTCTTTCCATCTCCCTTTATCTCTTTAAAGAGTTTTTTTAACTTTACCTTGATTTTCATTTCCCACCCCCGTGATATATCGAGTTGACGGTGGGATTATACGTATTTTTTGATAAAATAAAATTGTCAAAATATTTTGTTTTTCAAAGGAGACTGGTAAGTGTTCGATATAACAGTGAAAAAAGTTGAATCAAAGTCGGGTCAACTAATGCAGTTTGACGTGGTGGGCAATGCGCTTGCTGGAAAGCACACAGTTACTGTGGATCACGCATATTTTGTACAATTGACCGGTGTTGGTGGCTCCATCAGCGAAGAACAGTTCATGAAAGCTATCTTCATGTTCCTGCTGGATCGGGAGCCACCATCGGCCATTATGACAGCGTTTGATATATCGATAATTTCCAGATATTTTCCTGAATTTGATCAGAAAATCAGCGACTATTTCAAACGGGTCTGATTAGCTGGCCTTTTTTGTTCGGCTGGCTTTTTTGCGTTCATGTTCAAGAAGAAGCTTTTTACGCAGTCGAATAGAGTTGGGTGTCACCTCAACCAACTCATCATCATCGACAAACTCCAACGCCTGTTCCAATGAAAAAAGGATCGGCGGTGTGAGTGTAATGTGCTCATCCGTACCGGAAGCGCGGACATTGGTGAGCTGTTTTGCTTTCAGTGGGTTGACCACCAGATCATTATCGCGGGAGTTGATGCCCACAAGCATGCCCTCATAAACCGGGTCGCCTGGGTTAAGGAACATGCTGCCACGATCCTGAAGATTAAATAAAGCGAATCCAACAGCATTACCTGTTCCCTTCGAGACAAACACGCCATTTTTGCGCTGTCCAATCTTTTCGGCAACCCTGGGGCCGTAGTGATCGTAGACGTGATACATCAAGCCTGTGCCACGGGTCATGGTGCGGAATTCGGTCAGAAAGCCGATCATGCCTCGAGAAGGAATGATATAATCGAGACGCACACGACCTTGACCATCGGGTACCATGTCTGTGAGATCGCCTTTGCGCTCACCCAACGCTTCCATAACACTACCTTGGTGCTCTTCTTCCACATCCACGGTAAGCTGTTCGTAGGGTTCGGTCATTTTCCCATCGGTCTCGCGTAGGATGACTTCCGGGCGGGAGATGCCCATCTCAAACCCTTCTCGACGCATGGTTTCAATGAGAATAGAGAGATGCAGTTCACCACGACCAGAAACGCGGTACTTGTCGGGATCTTCGGTTTCCTCTACCCGAAGGGCAACGTTATGTTCCAATTCCCGCATCAGACGATCACGAATCTGACGACTGGTAACATATTTGCCTTCCTTGCCTGCCATGGGTGAGTTGTTGACCTGAAAGGTCATGCTGATGGTGGGTTTGTCCACGGTCAGGGCAGGTAGTGCTTCAACGGTGTCGGGATGACAGAGGGTGTCTGAGATGTTGACTTTTTCAAGTCCGGTAAAGGCGATGATATCACCGGCGCGCGCCTGTTCTACCTGAATACGCTCCAGGCCGAGAAATCCCAACACCTGCAACACGCGTCCTTTACGAATTTCACCTTCCGGGTCGATCACGGTAATGGGTGTATTGGGTGTGACAGAACCGCGCTGAATGCGTCCGATACCGATCACGCCGACATAGCTGCTGTAATCCAATGAAGAGACCCGCAACTGAAACGGACCATCCAGATCAACATCAGGCGGTGATACATGATCAACGATGGTTTGAAACAGCGGTGTCATGTCCGTACCTGGATCATCAGGATCCAATGAGGCCGTGCCGCGTATGGCAGAGGCGTAGACAACAGGAAAGTCCAACTGCTCATCGGATGCGCCCAAACGGTCGAACAGATCGAATGTCTGATCCATCACCCAATCAGGCCGTGCGCCGTCACGGTCGATCTTGTTGATGACCACGATGGGTTTGAAGCCCATATCAAAGGCTTTTTGAGTGACAAAGCGGGTTTGCGGCATTGGACCTTCAACGGCATCAACCAGCAATAGCACCGAGTCCACCATGGATAGAACACGCTCAACTTCGCCGCCAAAGTCGGCATGGCCGGGTGTGTCTACGATGTTGATCCGATACTCATTCCATTGAATAGCAGCGTTTTTGGACAAAATTGTAATGCCACGCTCCTTTTCCAGATCATTGGAATCCATAATCCGATCTGGCGCAGCTTTACGCTTTTCCAGCGTGCCGGATTGTTGAAGCAATTTGTCTACAAGAGTGGTCTTGCCATGGTCAACATGAGCGATGATGGCGATGTTACGTAATTTTTCCAGCACAGAGTAAAGCCTCTTCAGGGAGGAGATGAGTTCCAAAAGGTTCCTAAAATAGAAAGGTATACGCTAGGATACAAGGCGTAGCTTACCTTCTATAGCACTTTTTTTCATTGAGGGTTCCTGTTACCTTGCATGCCGTACTGTATAAATCGTCATATTTTTGTGAATTGGAGCCTTCGTGGAGCTGGATAATCGACAACTGTTTGGCCGCTATTTACGGCTGATATGGCCCTTTCGCTGGTATCTCCTTCCAGCGATTATCGCCATGCTACTGTTAGCGAGTACCAATGGTGCCATCGCTTTTCTTGTGCAACCGTTGCTTGATGAAGTGTTCATCAACAAAGACCGTTCCATGCTCTACATGATGCCGGTATTGATCATGGGCATTTTTTTGGTGCGCGGTGGCGCATTCTTTGTTCAATCTTACTTGATGGAGTGGGTCGGTCATCGCGTTGTGCGTAAGTTGCAGGTGGATATCTATAGCCATCTGATGAAAATGGATACCGCCTTTTTTCTCAAGAATTCCACTGGCAGCCTGATTTCACGAATCATCTTTGATGCCAATCTGGTCAAAGAGGCATCTTCGTATGTCGTTTCCAATCTGCTGCGAGAAAGTTTTTCCATTGTTGTTCTGCTCGGCGTACTGTTTTACCGCGATGTTGAGCTGGCTGTGATGGCTTTGACCGGGCTTCCGGCTGCGGGTTATCTCATCTACCGATTTGGTCGTCGTATGCGTCTGTTAAGCCGTGTACGCCAAGAGATGATGGAGGTGTTGACCAGTCATCTGGAAGAGAGTCTCAACGGCATCAAGGTGGTAAAGGCGTTCTCTTCCGAGCGTATGGAGCGGGCACGATTTCGGATCAAAACCAAGGAAGTGTTGGGCAACTACATGCATGCGGCCATGGTGCGTTCAGTATCCAAGCCCGCAATTGATCTGGTGGCTGGTGTGGCGGTTTCAGCGGTGATTCTTTATGCGGGTAAGGCCGTAGTGGATGGTGATATCAGTACTGGCGGATTTTTCTCTTTTATCACCGCGTTGTTGATGGCTTACACACCTATCAAGCGGCTGACTGGTTTGAATAATCGCTTGCAACAGAGTATGGCCGCGGTGCGGCGTATCTTTGAACTACTGGATAAACAGCCATCCATCGTGAGTCCAAATCAAGGTCAGGTATTGGCACCGCTTGGGCAGTCGTTGGATTTTGAAGATGTCACTTTTAGATATAAAGCCGATGAAGCTCCGGTTCTGAAAAATATCAACCTCTCCATAAAAGCAGGTGAGCGTATTGCACTTGTTGGCCCGAGTGGCAGTGGTAAAACATCCTTGATCCAGCTGGTGCCGCGTTTTTTTGATGTGACTGAAGGGCGGATTAGCTTGGATGGCGTGGATATCCGGGATGCCACCATCAAAAGCCTTCGTATGCAGATTGCCATGGTGACTCAGGATGTGGTGCTGTTTAATGAGACCGTGTCCAACAACATCACCTACGGTACGCCAAATGCCACGCCTGCCGATATGGAATCAGCAGCCCGGGCTGCCCATGTGTTGGCGTTTTTGGATGATCTGCCAGAGGGCTATCAAACGGAAATCGGCGACCGTGGTACACGTCTGTCCGGTGGTCAGAGGCAACGCATATCTATCGCACGTTCCGTATTGCGGGATGCACCGATATTGATTCTGGATGAAGCCACCAGCGCACTGGATACCGAAAGTGAACAGGTCGTACAGGATGCGTTGGATCGGCTGATGGAAGGGCGTACCACGCTGGTGATTGCCCACCGGCTCTCGACCATTCGCAATGCTGATCGAATTATAGTGCTCAAAGAGGGTAGGATCGTGGAGGAAGGCAATCACGATCAGTTGCTGGCGCAAGAGGGTGAGTATGCCCGTTTACATGCCATGCAGTTTGCCCAGGAAGATCAATAGGTGATAGGCCTCTGCCATGTCTGAATTCGACCAGAAACAGAGTGTGGTGATCTGGCGCTATCTGGATGGACGACGTGGCCATGAGACGCAGACATTGGGGTTGGTTGAGGCTCTGAGCGTTCATCTGTCCATCACCTGTTATGATATTCCGATTCCAAGCAAAGCCAGAGCGCTGAAACAGTGGCTGTTTGGTGGCGTACCTTCAGAAGGGCGTATGCCACCTGATTTGATTATTGCGGCTGGTCATGGGACACATATTCCTCTATTGGCAACCCGGCGTTGGGTGGGTGGCCGTACTGTGTTGATTATGAAACCCTCATTGCCCAGACGTTGGTTTGATCTCTGTATTATTCCGGCCCATGATCAACCTTCACCAGCAGATAACATAATCGTGACAGAAGGTGGTTTGAATCGGGTTCAACCCGTCACGGATCAGCATTTGGATAAGGGATTATTCCTAATCGGTGGTCCCTCCAAACATCATGGCTGGGATCAAAACAGCCTGATTAAATCCATTGAAGCTATCATCGAGAAACAGAGCTCACTATGTTGGACGCTGACAACCTCGCCAAGAACGCCGGATGATTTTGTATCTGGTTTGGCGAGTCTGAGCAGTAAGAGAGTGACAGTTGTGCCTTTTGAGCAGACAAGGCCGGATTGGTTACCCGCACAACTGGCTCAGTCGGCTTGGTCATGGGTAAGTGAGGATAGTGTGAACATGGTGTATGAATCGCTGACATCCGGGTGTGGTGTTGGTGTGTTGCCCATGCCGCGCAACAAGAAGAGCCGATTGGTTGATGGGTTGGATCAATTGGCTGAAAAGGGATCAATCACCACCTTTGCTCAATGGCAACAAGGTCAGGCATTGGAGCCGTTATCCGCTCCTTTATGTGAAACGCGACGGTGTGCACGGGAGATTGTGCGGCGATGGTATCCGAGTCAAAATTGACCGTTGTTCAAATCGTACCGGAGATGCACGCCGGTGGTGTTGAACGCGGTGTGATGGAAGTGGCTGCCTCGTTGGTGGCGCGTGGTCATCGTTCATTGGTCATTTCCGGTGGTGGTCAGTTGGTTACGCCGTTGACTCAAGCGGGTAGTGAGCATATCCAGTGGCCTGTAGGTAAAAAAAGTCCGTTGACCTTGCGTTGGATCTGGCCATTGCGTCGGTTGTTGAAGGAACATCAGGTTGATATCGTTCATGTGCGTTCTCGGGTTCCGGCTTGGTTGGCCTGGCTGGCGTGGCGTGGTATGGACCCTGTGACCCGGCCACGTTATGTGACCACCATGCATGGTTTGCACTCGGTGAGTCGTTATAGTCAGATCATGACTTCAGGTGAACGCGTGATTGCGGTTTCACAAGCGCTTCGGACGCATATTCTTGAAAATTATCCCAGTACTGATCCTGACAAGCTGGTATTAATTCACCGTGGTGTGGATAAAAAAGATTTTCCCTTTGGTCATCAACCGGATAAAACATGGTTGGATGCATGGTATCAGGATTATCCAAAATTAAAACAGGCAAAAGTGATCACCTTGGCTGGCCGTCTGACGCGCTTGAAAGGGCATGCTACTTTTTTGAAACTGATTGAACGCTTGAAAACGCGCTATCCAGATATTCATGGTCTGGTAGTGGGTGGTGAGGATAAGCGTCGTCAGGGCTATGCTCAGGAACTGTATGCTGAAGTGGCAAAAAAAGGCTTGCCTATCACTTTTACGGGAGCGCGTTCTGATATTCGGGAGATCTATGCGGTTTCTGATCTGGTACTATCGCTCTCCAGTAGACCGGAATCGTTTGGACGCACGGTTCTGGAAGCGCTCTATTTGGGCCGACCAGTCATCGGTTGGGATCATGGCGGCGTGGGTGAGATATTGGCAGATCTGCTACCAGAAGGGCGGGTTAAGCTGGATGATCTGGATGGTTTGGTCCAGCGGTGCGATACATTTTTTAGCCAAGCACCGACAATGAAACCCGTTACACGTTTTTCTTTGCAAGAGATGTTGGATCAGACTCATGCGCTTTATCACTCAATGAGACGTTAATGAAACAGTTAATCTGCATGAAATGGGGCGAAAAGTTCCCGGCGGACTATGTGAATCGGCTCTATGGCATGGTGAGTCGTAATATCACCGGTCCGTTTCGGTTTGTCTGCATGACAGATCGACCGGAAGGTGTGCGCTCAGAGGTGGAGTGTAAGCCCTGTCCAACGGTTTCAATCCCTGAGCCGCACTGTAATCGGGGATGGCGTAAAGTCTCTTTGTGGGCGGAAACATTGCCGGAAATGACCGGGGATTGGCTGTTTCTGGATCTGGATGTGGTGATTACCGGTACATTGGATGGTTTTTTTACCCATGCACCGGAAAAAAATTATCTGGTCATGCAGAACTGGACACAGCCAGGAAAAGGGATCGGTAATACCTCGGTATTTCGGTTTCGGATTGGCAGTCATCCGTATCTATTGGATAAATTACTCAATCAAACCGATGATGTGTTTGGCCAATTTACCAATTCTCAGACCTATATTTCCAAGACAGTAAAAGAGATTGATTTTTGGCCAGATGAGTGGTGTATTCTGTTCAAGACCCACTGCGTACCCCTTTGGCCTATGCGCTATTGGCAGACACCGATATTGCCGGAAACGGCACGGGTTGTGGCTTTTCCTGGTGTGCCCAATCCTCATGAAGCGGTGCAGGGTCGATGGCCAGCGCCTTGGTATAAACGACCACGAAAATTTATTCGTCCAGCCGTGTGGATTGAATCGTACTGGAGGGGCTAGAGAATGGGATCCAAATTAGGTAAAAAGCTGGAATGGTGGTTTCGCAAATTGCGTCTTGCACCTCAGATACTGCTTAAATATGGCACCATGACACCGGATCATGTCCATATGGTGGAGGGTATCAGCCCGATATATATCAATCCGGTGGATCGACGGGCGATTAAGAAAATCTTATTTGACTCCATTCGAAAACGCTATCCCATCAATCGCCGATTCTGGAAAGATTTTGTCACAACCATCAAGCCCTCAGTGGCATTGGATGTGGGCACTAACTATGGCGAATGTATTTTCTCGGTGCCTTATGATGATCAGGTCACGGCATTGGCGTTTGAAGCGAATCCTGTTCTGATCAACTATTTGAAGAAATCCCAAGCTGAGCATCCCAATCCAGACAGAATTCATCTCGTCAATGCGCTGGTTGGTGAAAAACCCGGTGAAGAAGTTGATTTCTTTGTCAATGAGGTGTGGAGCGGTGGTTCCACAGCCATTGGCGGTATTGCTGAAACCATGACCGAAAGCACAAAAGTGCGTGTGGGCACGGTCAGTGTGGATTCAGTACTGCAACAGAAAGGACTGGATGCCAAGCGTTTGGTATTCAAAATAGATGTGGAAGGCTTCGAGCCTTATGTATTGCTCGGGATGCGCGAAACATTGGCACAGGCTGACTTTGCTATCGGTTTTATCGAAGTGGATGCACGTTTCCTGGATAAAACCGGTTGGCCAGCCTCGCGGTATGATGAAGAAGTTCTGAGTCACTTTGATCTCTATGCTCCGAAGGCTAAAAACGGTTCATCTTATGTAAAGATCAAAGCTTTGAGCGAATATATTAGCCAATTGGATCAGAAACATATCCATTTTGATCTGATATTGGTGAAAAAAGGTGCCGTACTGGCAGATGTTCCTGAAGGTTGGACATTGAGCGAATCATGAAAACGGTATGGTTGATCAGTGATGGCAATCCTGGCCATTACAACCAGTCCAAAGCCATTGCCGAGATTATCGGTGAAGTCAAAGGGTGGGCTGTTCACTGGATTACCGTAAAGCCACGTTACCGAGGATTCATGCGCCCAACGGTTCGGTTGATGACTGAGCGTTTAGGTGGTTTGATGGGGCTTGGCGCGGGCCGTGTCTTGTTTACTATTGATACACTACCTGATGAACCACCGGGTTTTGTGCTCTCCAGTGGTGGTAAAACAGCGGTGTTCAACGCTTTGATAGCACGGCATTTTAGTTGTGCCAATCTGTTTATTGGTTTGCCGCCCATCTCTCCAGCGCTTTTTTCACGTATTTTGCTCATTGAATCACACTTTACCTGTGACAACTGTCAGTCTCTGGATTTTCTACCAACACCGGTTTCTGCTGAAGGTGCAAAGCGGGCAGGTGATGCGTTTAGGCAAAAAAATGGTCTGAAAGGGCGTTATTGGTCACTTTTGATCGGTGGCAACAGCCGCAGCCATAAATATAGCGCTGAGGAGTGGCAGCAACTTGCCCAGACCATGAATAAGTTGGCCTTGGAAAATGAAATTCAATGGCTTGTTACCAGTTCTCGGCGTACTGGTCTCGAAGCGGAGAACGTTCTCCAGGATCATTTGAAACCTGAGCTGGTGGGGCATGCAACATGGTGGGGTTCCGCTCCTGCCAAGGTTGTTAAGCCCTATTTGGGGGCTTCTGATGTGGTATTTTGCACACAGGACTCTTTGACTATGTTGACCGATGGCATGGGTGCTGGAAAACCGGTAATCGCTCTGGGGCCACAACATGTGGTGGTAGATGAGGTGCGTGACCGGTTTTTTCTGGATTATATTCAACGCAATATCGATAAAAATCGAATCAAACGCATCATGTTGGATGAACTGAATGATCTGGGATCGGAGATGTTAACCGGTTTCGAGACGTTACAAGGCTCTGTGGCTCAGGAGATCTACCAGAGTGGCTTGAAGGATCTGTTAGAGCCAGTATAGGCACTCTTATAGATGCGTATTGCAATAGGTTCACAGGCTGAAAAAGAGGGGCATCATGCCGGATTCAAGGCCAGGGCAATTTTTGTTGAGCGTGGTTGTGCCTATGTATAACGAGGAGTCGGGCATTGGGATTTTTTTTGATACCATTGAGCCGATTCTCGAACAGGTTACCAGCAATTATGAGATCATCTGTGTCAACGATGGCAGTGCTGATAGCACAGTAGAACTCCTCAAACAAAATCATCTGAGAAATCCACGTATTCGTTTGATCAATCTCTCCAGAAATTTCGGTAAGGAGTTGGCAACCACGGCGGGTCTGGATCACGCCAGCGGAGATGCTATTGTTCTGATTGATGCGGACCTTCAGGATCCACCGGAGTTGATCCCCGATATGGTGGATCGTTGGATGGATGGTTATGACATGGTTGGTGCCATTCGCAGTGATCGTTCCAGTGATTCGTTTGGCAAGCGGGTCAGTGCCAATCTGTTCTATCGAATCATTGGCAAACTGAGCGAAACACCGCTACCTGCCAACGCTGGCGATTTTCGTTTGATGGATAAACGTGTTGTGGCTGCTTTGAAGCGCTTGCCTGAACGGACACGGTTTATGAAAGGGCTGTTTGCCTGGCTTGGTTTTCGTCAAACCATGTTGTACTTTTCAAGACAGCCGAGAGCCGCCGGAAGCAGTAAATGGGCATTCTGGAAACTCTGGAATTTCGCCCTGGAAGGGATTTTTTCTTTTAGCACCTTTCCATTACGCATCTGGACCTACATGGGCATGATCACGGCGTTTTTTGCCATGTGCTACATGTTTTTCCTGATTTTCAGAACACTGATCATCGGTGTGGATGTGCCGGGCTATGCATCTGTTCTGGTGACGATTTTGTTCTTTAGTGGATTGAATATGGTCGGGCTTGGCATTATTGGCGAATATCTTGGCCGGGTTTTTATTGAGGTAAAGCAACGTCCGCTCTATCTGGTTCAGGAGAGGGTGGGCTTTGATGAGGAAAAAAGCGATGGTGGGCAACCTTAGAATCAAGGGGCTATCTTCAAACTCAATTCAATTGAGTTTCATGTGGGTGATATTTGACACGAGCATTAAGCCAGTTCATGAGATCCTTATCTTGAATTCCCGATTCTAGCTCAAGCTCCTCGAACCATTGTCCACTTTTCCAAGGTTCATGCTCATGTGTTATTCGGGAAAGCTCGGATGCAGAAATATCGGAAAGTCCTGATGCAACAGCACGGACTAATCTTGATTCTTTTTCTCCGAGTAGCTTTTCCGCCTTCTTATAGTCAATCTTGTCACTATTAGCCTCGTATAAGTACTCATAATAAGGGCCATTCGCTACCATGTTTTCTGTTATCAGATCTGATTGGATCATAAATTCTCTAACTTCACTGATATTATCTGGAACAGGTCCAAAGTCAAGCTTGCGGTATGAAGCACGAGATAGGGATTTCTTGAAATTCTGGAAATGCAACAAGTCACAGAAAAACAACTGTTTGTTTAGAGATGTGCGGTTTACCTGACGCTTCTCGATCAACATGGCAATCAATAGGGTCAGATTCTCTTTTGGATTCCGGGAAGGTTTTGATTCTGGCATGGATCAAGTCCTCAAAAGTGTTAGGGCGTTGCAGAAATATCAATATTAATCGGATCCGTAGAGTTAGCAGTTTGTTTCTTCCTATGATGCTTTATGAAATGAGCCATCAACTCGGTGTGAACATCTCCGCGTTCAGGTGACGGTTTTGCATCCAGAAAGTTTTCAATATCATCGGGTTCTGTTATCAAATAAAAAGACTCGCCCTCAAGGCTAGCCCAACCCTTCATGCGTTTTCTGCATGGAATGACATGTTTTAAAATCTTTTTCTCTAACTTGCTCAAGCTGATCTCGTTAGGTCGTCCTTTATCACGCAAGACATCAATAAAATACTTATTCACAACTAAGTGGGTGGAGTCAGCAAATCGCTCAAGCCTGAAACTGAAGTCGATGCCTCTACCTAATACATCGTTTGTGTCGTTAACCTTAACTCGATGGATATTGGTCAAATAGGTAATAACAATCTTGAGGCGTAAACCAGACAATTCAGTGTCATCGTGAATGATCTGTCTGAAAGTCATCACTTCTCGCAGAATTGTTCGAGGGGAATGATTTTTTATGTTTAGATCTTGCTTTTCATCTCGGCTAGGAAGGTGCGGTATAAATAACATACATCCATCACCAGCAAGTTTAACAACAGGTTCATCCCAAGGTATCTGTATTTTAACCTTCAATTCTTTAATGAATTTTGCAAAACTTTCATAAAATGCAGATGTTTGTAAAATCCATCGACGTTTATAGGCATGCTTGCGACTTGTAGAGTCCTTAATATCAAATAATACAAGAAAACCAGTGTAAATATGGTTATTTAGATACTCTAGTTTTTCTCGGGCAGTCAGCTGTTCAATTGGGTCAGCTGATTTTTGTGGTTCTTCATTAGTATCCGCAGGATCGCTTTTATTTGTTCCATGCTGATTTTGATCTGTTTCTTCTTTATCTTTACTATCTTTTATATCGTCTTTATCAGAAGCCATTAAAGAATCTTTCCAGTAAAAATCCAATATTATGATGAGTGAGAAGAAAAATCTCGCATCACCACACATCAAGCATCTTGCTGTCAATATGGTTTGTCAGCAACAAGCATGCCATGATTCATTCTTGCCGGAATTTTGTAGATTGATTTGAGGCGGGTACTTCAGAATGTGTCTACACTAAACAGCTAATTATTGCATAAAATAAATCAGTTGTCAGGGGTGTAAGACCAGCCAGGGCCATATTGTTAAATAATACTTCCTTGATAATATCCAGTAGAAACTTATTGCAATTTAACTGTATTTAGTGTTGTTTTTTTGACTCATGGTTTCAATAAATTTCATAATCATTTGATGTGTGCGTTCATTGAAATCAATCGAAAACTGGTGCTTCTTTTCGTAAAATTAAATATTCATCTATCGGAACTCCCGAACTGATTTTGAGACGATCTAAATGGCCAATATTGCCATACTTCACTTTGGCAATCATCTCTGAACCCACAGTAACAGTGGTTGTTTATCTCTATTCCGAGATGGCGAAAGGGTGAATAATATTTCATCCACAAGGCACCATTCCCCAACCAAGGGTCAACGGCGCAAACTTGGTGCCAGCCCGAGGCCAGTTGAAGGACTCCATACCGCCCAGGGCAAATCCAGGCAGTGCTTTGAAAGCCTCTGGAATAGATGGCTGATCGTTTTTCACCTTCCACACCAGCAAGGCACCGTGTTGTTGTACCTGTTCGGGTGTAATCCACGGTGAAATCTCAAAATTCCCATCGAATAACAGGCTTGGGCGCTTTTCTGCGCGTAAGCTGATCATACCGCCCAGCCAGTCGGAGCCGCCGACAATTTTCAATGGGCAGTTTTTATTGTTCGAATTCCAGTTATACATCATGCGTTGGGTGATCTCTTGATCAGGCCACTCCAGACGGTTGGCTTTTTTGGCGATTTTCCAGCCGTAGAGCGCTTTTGCACCATAGGCCATTGGCATAGTGACCAGTAAGGCGATGACTGCATAGGTGAAGCGTTTGATTTTAACGTTTTCCTGATCCACCGGCAGTAGAGAGACTATCAGTAAGCCAGACAGTGTAAACAGTGGCGTGCCCCACATGCTGCGTAGGCCCATTCCGGTGAATAAGGGCACCAAAGAGACCAGTAAAACCGGCCCGAGTCCAAATGCCAGTAAAAAACGCCGGTCTGTTTGGGAAAGGGTGCTGTTTCTGCTTGAAATAGAGGATTTTCTATACAGGCCAGCAGTGACCAGTATAATCAGCATGGGGAGATGGTCAGCCAATTGAGCCGACAGAAATTTAATACTGGCGATTGGACGCAACCATAGAACCATGGCCATACCAGCGCGTTTTTCTACATAGCGAAAGGGTAGGAAATCATGGTCGATGAGCCACTGAATATGCGGTGTGATGACCAATAGTGTTATCGCCAAAGCCAGATAGGGGCCAAAGCTGAGTAGCATGTTTCGGTGTTGCTTTGATAGCAGAAGGTAAAGCCCGATTACCGCCATAAGCACCAGGACAGAGTATTTGGTCAGTAGGCCCAATCCCAGTGCTGTGCCCAAGCAGAACCACCACAGTAAAGCGCGGGTTTGAAGGGCTTTATAGAAAAAGAAAATACCTGCCGCCCAAAGAGGAATTTGGGCGATGTTGTGGTTGTACTCTGGCGTTGGTAGCGAGAAATAATAAACACCAGTGAGTAATGCAGTACCGATCAACGCCCGCCGAGTGTCATAGATCTCTTTAGCCAATAGAAAAACAAAAAAATAGGCCAGTGAGATGGTCAACTGGCTTAATAAAAAGGGGCCAACATCGCCTAAAGCGGTAAAACTGGCTTCCAGCAACCAGGAAGGCAGGGGTGGATGTTTATAGTAGCCCCATTGCCATTCATGCCCCCAAGCCAATCCTTCAACGACATCCAACGGCATGCTGATATGGGTTAAAGAGGGAATCAGGGTCCAAAACAGGGTTTGGCACGCCATCAAGCCGAATAGAATCAACCAGGCAGAGCGTTGAGAGGGTGTTTTCATTCCGATTGATTCCGATGGGATGGCTCATTCTTTACTGATTGATTAATCAAGTTTTCCACCCGTTTTGAAAGGGGAGCATACTCGGCATGCGGTCGTTTATGGGCCAGGGCATCTTCTGGTTTCCATAGCGTGCCATCCGAACGACTGCGCCAACGGGAATGCAGCCAGTTGTACTGTTCGGCATATTCATGCACCCAGGGTGCGACCGATGCGTTTATTTTTGCAGTAAAGGCTTGCAGAGTGGCGGTATCAGCGCGTTTGGCGGGTGGTTCCAAAGCGGGAAGGGCGCGTAGGGTGGCGTGTCCTGGTGTGTTGCGGTTGGCCATAACCGGCACCACCAATGCTTGGAAACGGGCTGCCAATCGGGCAGTGCCCGGCGCGCATTGAGCATCCACGCCTAGAAATGGTGCGGTAATCCCATTGCGTTTAACGTTGATATCCAACATCAGACCAAGGGCTTGATTGCGTTTCAGTACGTTGATAAATGCACGCGGCTCATTGCGTCTGATAAATCCGATACCATACTGATCGCGCGCTTTTTGAAATTCCCGTTCGCTCAATGGATTGTTGGCATGACGATAGACCGCTGTTAGCGGCACACCGAGTTTGCCAATCTGATACATGCCAGGTTCCCAAGCGCCTATATGGATCGCAGCGATGATCATTGGACGGCCCAGGGCCGTAGCATCTATAAGCGGTTGGGCAGGCGTGGTGTCGAATGCGGTATCCCAGGCCCGCAATCCTTCCACATGGCTGAACAGGATGTTTTCGAAAGCGCGTCTGGCAAGAAAATCCCGCTGTTGTGCGCTCAGATTATCACCGTATACCAAGTGCAGATTAGCATTGGCCCAAGCCCATTCGGAACGCAGGATAGGTCGGGCAAGATAACGGGTCAGGCGTTGGATACGGCGGTAGGCATCCGCCATGCTGCCTTTGTTGACCTGGCTGATCAACCAACGCAGGAGAATCCACTCCAGATAGTGACCGGCCCGTAATTCATCTCTGGCCATGATTGGTTTCCGTGACAGGCTCTTTATGGATAGGAATTACGCGGTTGAATGAATTTTGTATCAAATCCGCCTCAACATGCTCACGCCTTTTTTGTTTTGGCAGAGAGATGAAAAGAGGCTTTGATGCCCTCTTCAAGAGAGGAAAACGGTGTCAAGTAGCCTACAGCTCTCAAACTGCTGATATCCGCCTCAGTAAAGCTTTGGTATTTTTCAGCCAATCCTTCAGGCATGGCTCTATAGCGGATCTCACCTTTGCCCTTCAAGCCAATCAATGTGTTTGCGATATCATTGAAAGAGCGGCTGGCACCGGTGCCAACATTGAATGCACCGTGCTTTGGTGGGCCATCGGCAAAAAACAGATTCACTTTTACAGCATCATGGACATGAAGAAAATCACGCCGCTGTTCACCGTTGCCATAGCCGCCGGTCCCTTCAAACAGAACTGCCTCACCAGTTTGATCCAGTTGATTATGCAACTGAGTCACCATGGAAGCCATACGCCCTTTATGGCCTTCTCGTGGACCATAGACATTAAAATAACGCAGGCCTGCGACGGTGCTGCGAGCATTCTTATAGTGCTGACCGGCATATTGATCAAACAGCAGTTTTGAGTAGCCATAGACATTCAACGGTTTTTCGTTTTCAGGAATCTCGGAAAACCGAGTACCATCGCCGTAAACCGCCGCGCTGGATGCATAGACAAATGGTACTTCATGACTGATGGAAAAATGGAGTAACTCTTTGGAATAGGTGAAATTATTATCCATCATATAGCGGCCATTATACTCCATGGTATCGGAACAGGCACCTTGATGGAAAATGGCTTGCACATTGGCGTGCTTGAATAGACCGGATTGCAGTTTGGAACGAAACTCCTGCTTATCCATGAAATCTGCAAACGAAAGATCTCGAATATTGAGAAACTTTTCACCTTTTTCGAGATTATCCACCACGAGGATATCGGTTTCGCCGTGTTGGTTAAGCCCATGTATCAGGTTTGAGCCGATAAATCCTGCACCGCCTGTGACAATAACCATCAAATCACCTAACCGTTTGTCTAAGAATACCGCTGTTGCCCGTTGTCGAAATCATGCCATGGATGATGTCATGAAGAAACCGGATCAATACTCTCTTCGGCATCGTTTTTATTGATTTTTTCAACTATTGTTGAACTGGAACGTCCTGTAATCAGAGGAATCAGTTCAATGGAGCCGCCCCAGGATTTTACCACATCACCGCCGACGACTTCATTTTCACTGTAGTCCGCACCCTTGGCAAGCACATCCGGCCTCAAGCGCTGTATCAGCTCCAACGGTGTATCCTGATCAAAAATCACCACGGCATCGACAGAGGCAATAGCGGACAGTACCCGAGCACGATCCTGTTGTTGAATGATTGGACGGCTTTCACCCTTCAGGCGCTTGACCGAGCTATCGGAGTTTAGCCCAACCACCAGTCGATGACCATGCATGCGTGCCGCTTCCAGATAGCTTACATGACCAGCATGCAGTAGATCAAAACAGCCGTTGGTAAACACAATACGATCTCCCTGATTGCGCCAACCATCCACCAGTGTGCCCACTTGTTCCCAATTGCAGATTTTTTTCGATTCGCCCAAAGCATTTTCATTGCTGACAGCGCGGCTTAATTCCGGTCGCGTAATGGGCAGTGTGCCCAGTTTTCCCACCACCACACCCGCAGCGACGTTGGCCAGTACCAGCGCGTCCATACGGTCCAGTCCAGCCGCCAGGCCGGCGGCGAGGGTACTGATAACCGTATCGCCAGCACCAGAAACATCAAACACTTCCCGAGCCACTGATGGAATGCGCCGAATGCCGGCATCATCTACCAACGCAATACCCAGTTCACTCAGTGTGACAACCAGATAATCCAGTTCCAAATTCTCACGCAGAATCTCGCCAGCCATCAATTGCGTGGCCAACTCTTCATCGGGACGGCGCACAGCCGTAGCCAGTTCAGACCGATTGGGCGAGAGGACCGAAGCACCGCGATATTTGTGATATGCTGATCCCTTTGGATCTACCAATACCGGTATGTCCATTCGCCGGGCAGTTGCTATGATCTCCTGACACAGAGTAGGAGTCAGAACCCCTTTGGCGTAGTCGGAGAGCAGAATAACCGCCGGTGTGTCGGTTTTGAGGATCGTTAGAATGCGATCCATCAACATTTGGTGATGGTTCTGCGGTAAGCTGTAGTTGACCTCACGATCCAGGCGCAGCATCTGTTGATGACCGCCGATGATGCGGGTTTTAGTGATGGTTGGTATATGATCGACGGTGATCACGCCTTGAATATCGATATCTGCCGAATTGAGCAGGCCTTGCAGACGACGCCCTTCACTATCTCGGCCTACCACACCGGCAATAATCGGCTGTATACCAAGATTGACCAGATTAAACGCAACGTTGGCCGCGCCGCCGCACTGTTCGGTTTCCCGTTTGAGACGTACCACTGGCACAGGTGCTTCAGGAGAAATTCGGGAAACACTGCCCCATAAATAGCGATCCAACATTAAATCGCCTATCACCATGATAGTGCGGCCATAAAATGCGGATTTTAGCGATTTTGAGACCAAGTCAATATTGGAAAACACGGTTTAGATTCCTGAAAAATAAGTGGTAGCCGGGATCAGGAGAGTCCCAGCGCATTTTGAACAAAATCCAGCAAATCATCATAGACCGGCGTGTCAGTCACTTTCTTGCAGTGTTCCATACCATGACCGGTACGCACCATGGCTGTTTTGCACCCCGCTTGGTTACCTGCTTGGATATCGCGCAGAGAATCACCAACCAGCCAGGTCTCCGACCGTTCGAACGACCATTTACTGTGGGCTTGGTCAATGAGACCGGGTAACGGTTTCCGGCAATTGCACCCATCGTCAGGATGATGTGGACAGTAGAAAATATCGTCAATGGCACTGCCAGCCGCTTCAACCAGACTGATTAATTGCTGATGAATGGCCGTCAGTTGATCCTCTGTGATCAGACCGCGACCGATACAGGCTTGATTGGTGATCACAATAATGCGGTATCTGGCTTGTTTGAGCAGCCGTAAAGCGCGTAAGGCTTCTGGAATGGGTGCCAATTGGTCCGGTGTATAGACATAGTCGAACCGGTCGGTATTCAGTACACCATCTCGGTCCAATAATATGGTTTTGATCGTTGAGGTCGTGCGATTATTCAACGGCATGAAGATTGCTTTTCCACAATTAGATAATCAACATAAATTCTCTACAATGGCATACACCGTCACTATGGCGGAAGCGTGAGAGAATGACAATAGCTTCAAACCATGCTGAGTGAAAACACCGTTTTCAACATAGTTTCAGCATTTGGTTTTCAGATAGGCAGGTCTTTGATGAAACAATCGAGAAAAAGAAAACGACGTTGGTTGATGTTGTTGACACTGCTTGCCAGCTGGCATGTTCTGCCCATACAGGCAGAAACAGTAATACCGTCTGAACCTGTCCAAACCGATCAACTGCAAAATCAACAGCAAACCACACAAACACGTCTTGGTCCGGTGGATGGCGAACGGTTGGTGTTTAATTTACACTGGATGGGCTTTCCGGCTGGTATCTCGATCATGAAATTCAAGCAGCCGAGTGATGATAGTTACGATATTGATGTGACATTGGACTCCATCGGTGCAGTGGATTTCTTTTTTCAAGTGAAAGATCGTCTGCAAGCCAAAGGTCGGATTGTAGATAATGCCTTGCGTTCAGATTACTATTTAAAATCCCAAAAAGAGGACGATCTTATCCGATATGCTGAATCAAAATTTGACCGCACCACCAATGAAGTGGTATTTACCGAGCGGAAAAACGGAAAGAAAAGCGGTAAAAATAGAGTGGTGAAGGATATTCCGGTCAACGTCAACGACCCTATCTCTTCCTTCTATGGTTTACGGCTCCTAAAGAATCTCCAACCGCAATCAACAGTCAAAGTTCCCATAATTGATGGTGGTAAGTGGTATAACGCTGAAGTGCGTGTTGGTAAAGCGCAGCGGATTTATACGCCTATGGGTTGGTTTGATGCCATGCCCGTTTACCCTCAGTTAAAGACCTCCAAGCTGTTTCGTTTGAAGGGACAATTGATCATTTGGTTGACCAATGATGAAAGACGTCTACCCTTGCGGGTTGAAGCACAGGTCAAGATTGGTGCTGTCGCCATTGATTTGACGGAATTTCAGGATGGCCGTGGTGGTTCTGGAAAAATCGTAGAAGAAGTTGAGGATCGATAGAGGCCCAGTATATGGTGGATAAAGTAGCCGTTGTCATTCCAGCCCGTTTTGCATCTACCCGTTTACCTGGAAAACCACTGGCAGATATCGGTGGTAGGCCTATGATCGTTCGGGTTTTGGAGCAGGCCGCCCAGGCGGATGTGGATCATGTGGTTGTGGCCACCGATGACCAACGCATCTATGACGCTGTTAAAGCGCATAATGGTTCAGTGATGATGACCAGATCAGACCATGTGTCTGGTACAGATCGTGTAGCGGAAGTAGCCCGCCAGTTGGATGTGGATATTGTGGTCAATATCCAAGGAGACGAGCCTTTCCTTCAGCCTAATGTTATTGATGAGGCGGTTTCACCACTGAGACAGGATGCCTCAATTCCAATGAGTACATTGGCTCATTCCATCCACACTATGCGTGAGGTGATGGATCCCAATGTGGTGAAAGTGGTCTGTGATCTAACAGGTTTTGCTCTCTATTTCTCGCGGGCACCGATTCCCTTTGACCGGGATGCGTTTGCAGAGTGGCCACACGGCGTACAAACCATACCTTCTGCAATGCGTAGACATGTTGGCATATACGTTTATCGAACAGAGTTTTTACAAACGTTTTCTAAACTACCCCCTTCACCTCTGGAAAAGTATGAGCGGTTGGAACAACTTCGTGTATTGGAGAATGGTTACCGGATTCGTGTGGTTGAGACAGAATCGGGAATTCAAGATAAGGATCTCATGAACTGGCTTAATGCTCGTGTCAAATATCACCCAC
>JADFWU010000052.1 GCA_015234045.1 Magnetococcales bacterium | reverse complement strand
TGAGAAACCCTCGCAGGCCAGGGATATTGGTCGAGTGCTAGGAGTTACATCACGGCGTAATGGTTATTTGGAGGGTCAGGGTAAGCGTGTCACATGGTGTATTGGCCATCTTTTGGAGATGACGGTGCCAGATGGCTATAAGCCTGAATGGAAGTCGTGGCGACTCGACACACTGCCCTTAATTCCTGAGCAATGGAAGCTGGAAGCCACAACCCGAGGCAAGAAACAACTCACTATCGTTAAAGGGCTTCTGAAAGGGGTGCATGAGGTGGTGTTGGCCACTGATGCCGATCGGGAAGGTGAGACCATTGGTCGAGAGGTGCTGGAGTATTGCCGTTATCGCGGTCCGATCACGCGTTTGTGGTTATCCGCTTTGGATGATGCCAGTATCCGAAAAGCACTGAGTCAAATTTTGCCGGGTGAAAAAACCGAGTCTCTCTATCAGGCGGGGCTTGGCCGTTCTCGGTCTGATTGGTTGGTGGGCATGAACTTATCTCGTGCATACACCATTCTTGGTCGCCAAGGTGGATATGATGGTGTCTTGACGGTAGGGCGGGTACAAACGCCGACATTGAAGTTGGTGGTGGATCGAGATCGTTTGATTGAGAATTTTAAGCCTGTGGATTTTTTCGATGTTATCGGTCACTTTCGGGTGGAGAATGGCGCGTTTAAATCCAAATGGATTCCCAAAAAAAAGCATGCAGATGAGGAGGGGCGTTGCCTGGATAAAACAATTGCCAAGGCCGTGATCCAAAAGGTGCAGGGACAGACCGGTCAGATCAGTAAAGCGCAAACAAAACGCATGAAGGAGCCACCGCCATTGCCGTTGGCGTTATCCAATCTTCAACAAGAGGCATCCAAGCGTTGGAGTATGAGCGCCAAAAGAACATTGGAAGTGGCTCAGGCACTGTATGAGAAACACAAAGCCATCACCTATCCCAGAACGGATTGTCGTTTCCTGCCAAAAAGCCAATTTTCAGATGTGCCGAAGGTTCTACACGCCATGATGCATGCGGATGCCGCACTGTCTGGTTTGGTACAGTCTGCTGATCCAACGATACGATCTCGGGCCTGGAATGATAAAAAAATCACCGCCCATCATGCTATTATTCCCACTGCGGCGCAGATCGGTATCGGTGGCATGTCGCGGGATGAAGTGCAGATCTATGATTTGATTCGTCGTCACTATCTGGCGCAGTTTTTCCCGTATTTCGAATATGATCGTACCGTGATCAGCAGTGTTGTTAAGGATGAACTGTTCAGAACCTCGGGACGGGTAGAGCGGGTTTCAGGTTGGAAACAGGTGCTGGGTGCTGTGGATAAGAGAGGCAAAGACCCTCAAGAACCCATGTTGCCATTGGTAAAAAAAGGTGAACCCACTACTGTGGAAAAAGCCGAATTGGCATCCAAAAAAACCAAACCGCCCAACCGCTATACCGAGGGCACACTCATTCAAGCCATGAAAAACGTGGGTAAATTGGTGGAAGATCAACGCTTGCGAAAGATCCTACGCGAAACCGCAGGAATTGGCACCGAAGCAACACGTGCTGCGATTATCGAAAATCTACTCAAACGCCAATTGCTCACCAAGGAGGGTAAGAAAAACCTGGTCAGCATGCCAGCAGGACGTGCGCTTGTTGATGTGCTGCCTCACAGTGTAACAGATCCGGCAACGACCGCTGTTTGGGAACAGGTTCTGGATGATATTGCCTATTCAGATGGCTCATTGGACGAATTTTTGGATAAATCCGTACTCTGGATCAATAAGTTGATCGCCAATGTCAAAGCACGGCAGAGCAGGGGAATCAACAGCTTTGCGGGTATTGCCTCGCCAATGGTCAAGACGGGTCGGCGTAAACCAGGTACTGGTGCTGCACCGGATGCTCGGTATCCCTGTCCTGTGTGTGGGCAGCCGATGTGCCGTCGGCAGAGTCAGCGCGGTTGGTTCTGGGGGTGTTCGACTTTTCCAACCTGTAAGGCAACAATGCCGGATAGTCAGGGGAAACCGATTCCCAGATCAGAGGTTGCGCCACCTGCCGATAGTCCATCTTGTCCAAAATGCAAAAGTGGTCACTTGCTGACACGGACAGCAAAGAGCGGCCAAAATGCGGGCAATCAATTCATGGGCTGTAGTGAATATCCCAAATGTCGGCATACCCAGCCGATATGACACATCAATGACGATATTTTCTAAATAAACGTCTTTTTAAAAACAATGCATTACGGTTTTTCAGTATGGTGTATCAGACTATTCTGGCAATCAAATGTCAGTATCAGGGATGACATGTTCTTCATTAATATGATACTTACATGACATCTTTGTGAATATTTGATAGCAGGAGCATGGAGTCTGTCATGATACGCCGTATTGTTTTGCCAACAATTTTTGCGCTGTTGGCTTATGGTTTTTGGATGAGCCCAGACTTTAAAGAGATTGCAGCTGGTGTCTCTATCTTTTTGTTCGGCATGATCTTTCTTGAGGAAGGCTTCAAAGCTTTTACCGGCGGAATCCTAGAGAAATTTCTGACCCGTTCCACGAATACGCTCTGGAAAAGTCTCACTTTCGGAACGGTTACTACCACGTTTATGCAATCCAGCTCCTTGGTGTCAGTGATAACCATTTCCTTTTTGAGCGCTGGATTAATCACCTTAGTGGCAGGCATTGGTATTATCTTTGGTGCGAATATTGGCACCACAACCGGTGCTTGGTTGGTGGCGGCCTTTGGTCTCAAGGTTAAAATATCCGCCTATGCCATGCCTATGTTGGTGTTTGGTATTATTCTGGTATTTCAGAACTCCAAGAATTTGAAGGGGATTGGCTATGTTCTAGCCGGTATGGGCTTTCTGTTCTTGGGCATCCACTATATGAAAGAGGGATTCTCTTCCTTTAAAGAAACGATTGATTTGGCAGAATATGCCATCATCGGTTTTAAAGGATTACTGGTTTTTACCGGTATTGGCGTTTTTGCCACTGTGGTCATGCAATCCAGCCATGCCACCTTGGTGTTGATCATTACTGCCTTGGCTGCGGGTCAGGTGACCTATGAAAATGCATTGGCACTGGCTATTGGTGCCAATATTGGAACAACCATTACCGCTATTCTTGGATCATTGAGTGCCAATATCGCAGGTAAGCGACTGGCGGCCGCGCATCTTATCTTTAACGTGATCACTGGTTTGATAGCGATTGTCTTTATCAAGCAGTTTCTATGGGGAGTGGAAACGGTGAGTGCCATGTTGGGCATTGCCGCGGATGACCATACACTTAAACTGGCGGTATTTCATACGCTGTTCAATACTGTTGGCGTGTTGGTGATGATCCCATTTATTACCAAAATGGCAGATGTCCTGACTAATAAACTGCCCAGTAGCGAAATTGCCAGCAGCCAAGCACTCTATCTGAATGATTCAGTCTTGGAGTTGCCGGATACTGCACTCAAAGCCATTCTCAATGAAACACATCACCTGTTTGAAAATGCCTTGGAATTGATCTGTCATGGATTGGCGCTCCATCGGCATGATCTTCAATCAGAACATGAAGTGGATGATGTTATTGTTAAATCCATCTATACTGAGAAAGTGGATTTATTGACTCTGTATCAACAGCGCATCAAATCACTGTATGGTCAGATTATCGATTTTGCCACCCGGGCGCAGTCGCGTATGAGTTCGGATCAGATTCAACTGCTCTATCAAGTGAAACTGGCGAATCGTGATATTGTTGAGGTGATTAAAGATACCCAGGATATGCAGGCGAATGTACTGAGTTTTGTGCAATCAGATAATGAATATATCCGGTCTGAATATCACGCAATCCGTGTTCAAATTGCTAAGATCTTGCGTACAATTCTTCATCATAGGGCCGATATTCGGGACATTTCTTCTCAGCTAAAAGAGACATATGCATACATAGAAGATCGAGATATTGTCGCCAATGGCACATTGGATCGGTTGATCAGGAATGGTTTAATCACAGATAAAATGGCTACGTCACTTATGAATGACAGCGCTTTTGCCTATGATATCTGCATTAAACTATTAGATATGGCAACAATCACTCTACTGGATGTGCCTCAGGGCCTCCGGATTGAAGATACGATGGATATGGAACGCTTACCCATGTTGGCTACTTCCTGATATAGAATCTTTACATCCTTATTGGAATGAGAACGCCCCGGCTGATACTTTAGTCGGGGTGTTTTTATTTTGTGTTGGTGCGTTTGTGTTGACGCGTTTGTGTTGGTGCGTTTGTGTTGGCACGTTGGTTATAGGTGTTTCGTCTAAAATTTGAACAGTCAGCCGTTCCAGCCCTGGTGATATTTTTGCTCTGATGATCTGCTTCTCATATCTAAAGCGGCGCAAAAACATCACCAGGGCTTCCACTCAGGTCGTGGTTCATTGTCTAATTTCGGATCGAAATCACTATAATACATGGGAGCCATTCAATCATTACGTTGTCTGTAAGACTATGATCTATATCAATGAGAAGATCTCTCTATCCGAGGATGAAATCCAGATATCCTTTGTGCGGGCTTCCGGCCCTGGTGGTCAGAATGTCAATAAAGTATCCACTGCCGTACAGTTGCGTTTTGATGTTCGGCGGTCACACTCTTTGCCATATGAGGTGAGACAACGTTTGGAAAAATTGGCTGGTAACCGACTGACAAATGACGGTGTCATGGTGCTGGACGCACGACAATCTAGAAGCCAGGAACGCAACAAGCAAGAGGCATTGACTCGGTTGATTGATCTGATTTCTAGAGCCACTGTACGCCCAAAAACGAGAAAAAAAAGCAGGCCAAGCTACCGATCAAAAATAAAACGGTTAGAAGGTAAACGACACCGTTCCAAGATGAAAAAACTACGCCGTAAAGGGCCGGATATTGATGGGTAATGGAAGGTGCTTCATTAATGAACACCTTTTGTGAAACCCTGATTAAGACATCACTCACATCCAGAGTTTCTGGTGTGACAAATAGTTACCATGACATGCTGGTAAAAGGTATGGGAGTTAAGTCGTTGAGTGACTTTTGTACCTAAGGAAAATTTTCGCTCTGTTTTCTGCAATAGCATTGTCATAGATCACGCGCTTCATCTCTCTCCAGTCTGATCCAATCTGCTGAAAATCAATCAAAACATCATAATCACCGATATTAATGTGAAGAAAAAATGAAGAATTTGTTGGGTTAGCATGACATTTGCAAGAATTTGTCATCATATCGTAACAAATGAATCGGATGAATCTTGTTTGCTCTGTTGCTGTTTTGTGATAATCAAATAAAAACAGCATATTAAGATGTTTATGTTGAAGAAATAATGATCAATTTGGCTTTTTTTTCTGGCATTTTGTAACTTACTCTCTATAATTCAGGGCTGATTTATGACGATTGTGTGACAGAATAGTTAAGATGGTGTGAATCAAATGCATGGTGTCCGCTGAATATGTCACTGACCGTACATGCAGCGGCTTTAGTTAAACATTTAGGCAATTCACGGGAATTCAAGCCAAAAAGGCAATACCCCATAATCTCGGAATTGAGATTTTGAACTAAGGAGACAATAGGATGAAACGACTCATAGAACATCCACGACGATATAAGACACTCACAGCCTTTGCCATGACCATGATGGCAGGACTCTGTGTACCGGCACTGGCCAGAGCCTCAGTCGAGGCAGTGGCTGGTGAGATCGACTTTACCGCATTGACCATTCACCTGTTAGGTGGATTATCTATCTTCCTGTTTGGCATGGAGATGATGAATCGTGCGCTAAAAGCCGTTGCAGGCGATGGAATGAGCACTTTATTGCGCCGTCTCACCTCCAATCGTGTGATGGGTATGATCACCGGTACATTTGTGACAGCCGTGGTTCAATCCTCATCGGTCACAACAGTGATGTTGGTGGGTTTTGTCACTGCTGGTTTGATGACTTTTGCACAAACACTAGGTGTGATTTTGGGTGCTGATATTGGCACAACCATCACCACCCAGATTGTGGCTTTCAAGGTGACCAAGTGGGCACCTCTGTTGATCACATCAGGTTTTGCTTTAAGCTTTTTAGGTAGATCAGAACAAGCGAAGCAGTACGGCAAGCTGATCTTGGGTATGGGACTTATTTTCTTTGGTATGGGTCAGATGAGCTTGGCCATGGAGCCTTTGAGGAGCTATCAACCCTTTATTGATATCATGGCCAGTGTGTCCAATCCGGTCATTGGTATTCTGGTAGCGACACTCTTTACCGGATTGATTCAAGCCTCAGCAGCCACCATGGGTGTTGTTCTGGTGTTGGCCATGCATGGTCTTATCGATTTGGAAGGCGGTATTGCCATGACCATTGGTGCTAATATTGGCACCTGTGTAACCGCTGGCCTGGCAGCTATTGGAAAACCACGTGAGGCTGTTCGGGTTGCTGTGGCACATGTGAGTTTTAAAATTGCTGGTGCCTTACTTGTGGTGGGGTTTATTCCCCAATTTGCCGACCTGGTTCGCTCAATCTCTCCGGTAGCTGATACGTCTTTGGCTACGCCACAAGAGCTTCTTGCTGCCACATTGCCGCGTCAAGTGGCCAATGCACACACCTTGTTCAATGTTGGTTTGGCTTTGGTGTTTTTGCCAGCAACAGGATTGTTCGCACGTTTCTGTTATTGGGTTCTTCCTGAAAAATCGGCTGTGCAGAGTGTGGAAGCACCACAACCTGTTGTCAGTTGCTATCAGCCTGAAGCGCTTGAATCTGTGGCAACAGCTGCACCTGAGTCTGCTATTCAGGTGGTACGTCACGAAGTCGCTGATATGACAGCTTTATTGGAGCAAATGACCGATGATGCTTTCAATGCCATTGTCAAAGGCGATGTAAAGCAGATGCGTGCGCTACGTAAACAGGATGATGTGGTGGATGAGATGTTTAAGGTGCTCACCCACTATCTGGCTGAACTTTCCTGTCGAAATTTACCAGTTGATATTAATCGACATGTCACCAAAATTACCAATACCCTGGTGGAGTTGGAAAGCGTTGGCGATATCATCTCTCAAAATCTTTTTCGCATTACCAAACGACTCAAAAAACAGGGACAGTCGTTTTCTGAAAGCGAGATCAACAGCTTGAGAAAGTTCCATGAACAGGTTCTTGATGTTTTCCGTTCGGCAACATCAAGTTTCAATGCAGACAATGCCAGAGCTGCTGAAAAAACCCTCAATCTGAACTATAAAATCACGGCTATGGATGATCAAATTCGTCACCAGCAGATACAGGCATTGAAAGGCAATACAGCAGTCGATGACCTTGGCAGATTTTCTCTGTTGACGGATGTGCAGGAAAATCTACGTCGGATTCATCATGCTTCAGAGCGGGTTGCTCGTTTGGTACTTGAGCATTCCCAGAGCCATAAGCAAGCGGATCATTCTTGGGTTGCTTCAGCAACGGACCGACCAGCTCTAGCCTTGGTTAACTAGCGTCTCAAAATGAGGTATGGCATATGCCCTTGTGTGTTTAATATGACGAGTAGGCATAATCTCTGCTCCTGCTTTCCTCAACACAGTAGTTTCGTCTAAAATTTGAACAGTCAGCCGTTCCAACCCTGGTGATATTTTTGCTCTAATGATCTGCTTCGCATATCAAAAGCGGCGCAAAAACATCACCAGGGCTTCCGATCAGGTTGTGAGTTATTGTCAAATTTTGGATCTAAATCACTATAACAGTGAGAGAGAGTAGGGGATGGGAATACGGAATTAATTGATTATCCAGGGAAACATGTGAAATTTATTGGTTCCGTGTCTCCTATTTCATCCAATGATCCAGATTGCGATTCGTGATTCGGGCAATCTTATCAATTTCAGGTTTCAGCGCTTCAATGAGTTGCTGTCGAACTTCAGTGGATAACGGTGCCCGCTTTTTATTGGACTGATTCATCTTGGCGAGCAGGGATACCAAATCTACCGTTGGAAGAGAGAGTCTTCTCAGATAATAGCCTAGATAAAATTGCAGACGCTTTAACCAATGCGGTCTATGTTGAGTGAAACGGGCTATCCAATATGATTTGTTGAATTTTCGTGGATTGAAACGTGGAAACTCGGATTTCCCATCCTGAGGAAGATCTAAAAAAGTCAGTACATCCTGGTAGACTTTTTGAGTGTCTTTGATAAAATCATCAAATAAAATAATATGATACTGTCCTTGTGGAACAATAGCCATCATGCGTTCCAGGTGGGTGCCTAATGCGCCAACCCGTTTCAACTGCAATAGTGCTGGTTCCAGGCAGCCTGGTGGGATATGGGTGCCTTCTGCACGTTGATCCTGTAATGCCCAGGCCTTGGAAAAGTCAGTGATATTCTCGTTGGTGTCAAAAAGTAGCTGTGCGTGAAAAGATTCTACTACGTCCACTGGATTGCGAATCATCGCAACGATTTTGGCATCCGGGTTGTGCTTCATTATATTTTCTACGCCGTGATCAGATAAAAGATACAGCGCGGATTTCTCTCCATAGATTTTATAATCCTGTCCATCGAAGCCAGAAAAATATTTCTCAATGGATGCCCGGCTCATCTGCTCGGTCACACCCATCATGCGCCGATGGTTGGCAAATTCTGGTGCAAAAAGCTGTAATTCCGCATTGCAAAAACAGATATCCGGGTGTTCACGAAGATAGCGGACCAGAGATGTCGTACCCGCTTTAACAGAACCAATAATCACAAAATTGGGTTTGATTACCACAACATGCCTCTCTTACAATCCGCTATCGGACGAAACACTATCTTACGTGTTTGGGACGATTAATTTTTTCCGCGACCCTTATAAAAACGAACTCTATACAGGAGCTTTGTTCTTTTTGTACTGCTTGGAATCAATGACAGTAAGACCACCTGCTTGATTATATGTATGAACGCCTGCCAAACCAACATGCCAATCGGGCGCAAACCGCTTCACATGCTGTTCACGATATCGAGTGGGCGATAATTCAATAATCTTTTGAATATTCAGTGCGCCGCCATAGGTCTCCGAGTTGTCCTGTGATGGACGATAGAGAGTGCCATCCTGTTCGAAAATTGAACCCGCTCCTCGGGCAAAACGAACATCCGAAACCACTGGATTCGCGGGATGTGCTTGCCAGGTGCCATACATCAAATCATCAGCATGGTATATGAATAGCCCATCCTGATGATAAGCATCAGGGTAGACCTCCAGGTTGGTAAATAACCACCAACGCGATTCATGAAAAAATAGCACTGTGTCAGCGGCACTCACGTTGTCCATTAACACACGCTGTAAGGTCCACTCGTTCGGAAAATGCGTACAGCGATAGAGTTCAATGCGTCCCGATGCTGAACATTCAGGCACCATGTGTAGTGCGTTGTTGTGGTTGAATAAAAATGGAAATGAGAGGTGATGCTCACTCTCCATAACAGTGATGGGTGTACTGTGTTCAATACTCTTTTTTTCGAGTTGAATATAGGAGATCACCCCTTTTTTGGTGGCGTAGTCATAATCCTCAAAAAAAAGATGGTGAACCCCGTGTTTCTCAATGACAAAAGGATCAGCCCAAAAATGTCCGGCTGGTGGCATAATCTCACTAAATTGGCTCAGATCATCCGGTATGCGCTCTTCATGACCAATCCATAAAGACCAATGCTCGTAATGGTGTCGGCGATTGCGTTGTACGCGTTGATTGGCGAGAAAAAAGCCCATCATCCGAGAATACCAGGTCAGCCGTTCCACGCTTGGCACCGTAGGGCGCTGAGTATTATCCGACAGCGTGGCATCACTATGGGCGTTGATGAATTCGGCTGTATCAATTTGAGCCGCACTGCGGAGTTTTTGGATGATCATACCTGTAGCGTGATATAACCATCGGCTTTCATTTTGCCATGGAGATTGAAAATGTGTTGCAATATCAAGGGAAAGTAAATGTAATGGGCCTGTAGTTAGCCCGATATCCATCAATAAATCGGTGTGACTAACCGGGGTTTTGCTCAGTACTGGACAGTAAAGGCTGATGGGATAACCATAATTGAACTGTATGGACCAGTGTCCCAGAGACAGGCCCAGGTTCTGATGTCGGTTACGATTGGGGCTTTCGGGCTCCAATAAGAGGTTCAGTTGGTGCTGAGTAACCAAATCACGCCAGAATTGAGGGGAAGCGGTCTCGGGAATGTGAATCTGTGCAATGTCAGAAGAAAGCGTACTCTGATGCTGAATAATTTGCGCATCCCGATGAGATCCATGATTTCGCTCATCCCAAAGAGAAAAGAGTAGCCGGAATAGGCCGCCAGATCCTTTGGGCTGTGACATGACAAGGTGGCTTATCTTATCCAGTCGTCGCTGAATAGCCGACCTATTCTGAGAGGCATTCTCCAAAGGTTTCGTTTGTTCAGCGGTTCCTTCGAAGAGTACCAGGACTTGAAATCTGATATCCTGGTTCAAGGAGTCAATCAAATAACTGATCCATTGCTGCCATCGCGTATCGTGCAAAATAATACCGATATGGAGCGGTTTCCGAACAGACGCACCGTTTTTTGAATGGTCAATGGCTTGCGCTGATTGCTCCGATTGTTCACTCATGTTGACAACCACTCAATCTCTTAATAGAGGTCCAGTTTGGGTTTTTCCTGCTTGTAATCAGCATACGCCTTACGCCAACTGGATGAGACGGTTTCAGTCTCAAGAAGAATCTCTTTCTCTTCCTGGTTCATATCGGAATGCTTGTAGTGACCGCAGTATTTACAGAGTGATCTCAACTGTTTTTTGAAATTCTCATGGGTTACGTCTTCCAATTTTTTGATGCCAATATTAAAGCCAAATACACGATCAATACTCGCACCAGGACCACAGGCATAGTAGCCATAGCGCGTCAGGGCAATACCACATCCTTCCACCAGAACACAGGCCTTAACCGCCTGATCTTCATGATACTCGAGACAATATGGTCCCAAAGCCGTATTTTGATACTCGTCTACATCACAGGGTGCCACGTTATAGCTTACGAATGATTGATTTGACCCCTGTTTCTCACTATTCTGCAAAACAACCCACTCTGGCAGATCCGCGATTTTCTGTTTTACTTTTTTCCCGTAACCATTGGTAGACACCTGTAGAAAACATTCAGGATTTTGTTCCATATACGGTTGAAACAGATCAACAATCTCTTTAAATTTTGGATGTATTGTTGGTTCTCCACCAATCAATGCCAATCGACGCCAAGGCCAATTCAATCTGTTGGACTCCTCAAGAAACTTGTGCAACTGCTCCATGCACATCATTTCTCCACTGGGCGCTTGAGTTGATGATCGGTTGCAACTGTAACATTTCAGGTTACAGGCAGTGATGATTTCGATCTCCATCCTCTGGTTGTGTGGTATCCAGGCAATGCCCCGTTTTGGGTACATCATCGCATTGATTTTTTTGCGTACCTTTTTCAAAAAGGGATGCCTGCGTCCGAAGATAGGCCAGGGTTTGAGGTATAACCATGCAAAAAGATCATCAATCCATTGGGGCATTTTTCAGGCTCAATCAGAGGGTGAATAGTGGGTGATGGTGTGTGCTTCATCGACTTAAGGAGATGCGTTATTAATCCAGCCAGTCGCTGTGTCAATGGCGTTACGGACATATGTACTTTGCTTGAAAAACAGAATTCCCATTGATTTAACCACGAAATAGAGGCTTTTGGAAGCACTGAATGAGTGCGTAGATTCGCTTACATGGGTGGGACTGCCAAAAATTTATCCTATCTGGCATCTAAGGGTCACTAGCGTTTACAATGAAAGCCTGTTGTTTCACGATGAAAGACATGGTGTGAATTCCGCCAGAATGCTACCTCATTGCCAGTAAATAGGCGCTCGTTTTATGAAAATATGTTACATATCAAGAGAGTATCCGCCAGAGACCGATTGGGGTGGAATAGCGACATATGTTCATGAAATTGCACAAGGTATGGTTGCCCATGGTTTTGAAGTGACTGTGATCAGTCAAGCCGTGCAAAAAGAGAGTACACAGCGAGTGGATGGTATAACCGTTCATCGGGTGTTGCCTGATAATCTGTTTGAACGCCTGCCATTGATGTGGCGTTTTAAGCAGCATTTTCCCGCGTTTTCTTATGCAGCCGCTCGAAAATTCAAAGAGATTTATAAAACAGAGCAGTTTGATCTGGTTGAATCAGCAGAGTGTGATGCAGACTCATTATTTGTTCATTTTCAAACAAAAAAACCACCTGTTCTTGTGCGTTTTCATCTGTCAAAAAAATTTATTGATCATATCAATGGTCAACCCAATAAACATAAATCAACCCATTGGGCAGAACGTCAAGTATTGAAGCGGGCGGACTATTTTAGCTCTCCAAGTCGCGCACTCGTTGATCGTCAATTTGAACTTTTTTCTATGGATAGTCGCCCGGTTACCGTTATTCCCAATCCGATTGATACGGATCTGTTTGCACCTGATCCCAGCTTGAAGGAAGACGATCATCTGCTCTATGTCGGCCGATTGCAATATCTGAAAGGAGTAGACTTGATCGCTGAGGCTCTTCCGATTCTTTGTGAGCAGCGGCCAAAGTTGCGCTGTACATTTCTGGGTGGCGATACGGACTATAAAGAGGGTGTTACATGGAAACGCCATATACTCAATATCGTGCCCGATCAATTCCATAATCGACTTCATTTTGACATGGTTTCACGGCGGTCGTTAATTCAGTGGTATAACCGTGCATCCCTGGCTATTTTTCCATCCCGTTGGGAAAATTTCCCTTATGTTCTCCTTGAAAGCATGTCTACTGGCACACCCGCAGCCATCACCGCTGTTGGTGGTATGCCAGAGATCGTTACTCCGGGAAAAGATGGCTTGATTATTCCTGATCATACGCCAGAAGCGGTTATCTCAACCGTGCTTGAGGGATTCACCAATCCTGAACAACTCCGAAAGATGGGTCAGCATGCGAGAGATAAAATCGTTCAGCACTATGGCATTGACTCTGTCGCTCAGAGCATGGCGCAATACTACCGTGGTTTGAGCGCACAATAGGTTAGCCATGTTGCTCGGATAGAGTGATTTCGTCTAAATTTGAACAGTCAGCCGTTCCAGCTCTGGTGATGTTTTTGCTCTGATGATCTGCTTTGCATATCAAAAGCGGCGCAAAAACATCACCAGGTCCTCCACTCAGATTGGGAATGATTGTCTAATTTTGAATCGAAACCACTATGCGACACGCAATAAACCCTGTCTGTCTACTCTAGAATTAGCTACGATCCCAGGCCTGTTATTATAAATCAATGGCCTTAGTTTTGCGTTTCGGCCCTATTTCACTGCGCCTCTCCAAGTTCTGAACAGGCGCTAACAGAATGGTAAGAATAAGATAATGAGCAATACGCTTCCTCCCTGTCCCAAATGTGAATCAGTATACACTTATGAAGAACTTAATCTTTTGGTTTGCCCGGAGTGTGGACATGAGTGGTCGCCCAGTGCCGAATCTGCCGAACGTGATGAGATGGTTGTAAAAGATGCGAATGGCAATACACTTCAGGATGGTGACTTTGTCACTCTGATTAAAGATCTGAAGGTGAAAGGTACCTCTACTGTGGCAAAAATCGGCACTAAGGTAAAAATCAATCGCCTTGTAGATGGTGATCACAATATTGATTGTAAAATCAGTGGTATTGGACCAATGATGTTGAAGTCTGAATTTGTAAAGAAAGCGTAGAAAAGAGCGTCTGTCAGCCAAGAAAGGAGCGGAAAATATCATGTTTAAAGTGAATGAATATTTTAATGGTTCGGTAAAATCTATCGGTTTTCAAACCAAATTACTTCCAGCTACCGTTGGGGTTATGGCACCAGGTGAGTATGAGTTCGGCACGTCACAGAAAGAGACCATGACTGTTGTCAGTGGCGCGTTAACGGTCAAGTTACCTGGGCAAGAAGCGTGGCAGACTTTTTCTCAAAATGACTCTTTTAAAGTAGACGCTAATCAGAAATTTCAACTTAAAGTTGAAATCGATACCGCTTATCTCTGCACATATGAGTAATCAGCTGTGTCACAGAAAGTGTTACGTGCAATAAGCACGCACCACTTTCTGTGCATTACTGGGAAACAAAGATCCTACACTGGGATGATATAGGGCTAAGGCACTTTTGTTTTTCAGGATGGTGTGACCCAAAGGTGAACCATGTCTTCACTCGGTTTGACGAATAGCAATCCTCATCAACAAATCATTTTGACAATTATATCCATAACTGTTTTGGTCAGTTTTTTTAGTTTGAGTTCGTTGGCTGATGATTTGCCAAGGGCAGCACGCTTTCATGGTGTGATGGCAGTAGGTTTGTTGCCGCTGATTTTAAGCAATATGCTCTATTTTGTGCCCACTTTGACCCAAAGCCGGCCTGCAACAGGAGGTGTTTGGCTTCTGCCCCTATTGTCTCAATTGGCCGGTGGTACGCTGGTATACGCATTAATGACAGATCTGTTCTGGATCAACTTGGCAGCGCCCACGGCCATTATTGCCGCTTCTGGCGTGCTCTTTTGGATTCATCGTCGTGTCGCAAACATGTTAGGTCAACCGAATTTTGGTGTGCGTTGGTATCAGGTTGCTCTGATCTTTTTCATCTTGTCACAGGTCACGATTCTTGTTGCGGTCAATAAACCAGAGCAGTGGGTCGCGTTTCGCACCCTGCATCTGCACTTTAATCTATTGGGATTTGTTGGTATGACGGTATTCGGTACCTTGCCATTGTTGTTACCTACGGTCGCTGGATATCAAGACCCAAACACGTTGATTCATCTGCGAACAAATTGGAAGTTTGCTATCCTTGGTACCGTTATATCAACCTTTGCCACGGCATGGATGAGACCGCTTTCCTGGGTGGGTATGGTGTTGTGGTTGGTGCCGGTGGTTCGGTTGTTTAAGAGTGTAATAGGGCATCGGGATGCGTTTCAGATGCAGAAACAGGTTGCAATCTCACTTGTAGGCGTGCTGGCGGGTATCGTCGTCATGGCGATTTCTGGTGTCTGGGTCATGTTGGGCACCATGGCTGCGAGTGACAGTCTGCCACTTTTCTTTGTGGTTTTTTTGATCCCGCTTATTATTGGTGCTTTAAGTCATCTGCTGCCGATGTGGTGGTGGCCTGGCATGCTGCTAAAGCCACGTAAAGTCGCTTCAACTATTTTGACCTTTGGAGGTCTGTTTAGAAGCATCCTGTTTTTGTTTTGTGGTTTGTTGATGAGTGCTGGTGTGTCATACGCCGCAGATTTGGCACTCATCGGTGTGGCACTGTTTTTGGTACAAATTGTTATCGCTTTGATTCGCTCAAGCCATACTGAGCACAATTGATTACCACAGTCTGGGGCAAATCATGTGGTGTGTGATCTGTCCAGAGCGATAGGCATGGTCCACATACAAGCCTAGCCGCCGAAAATTGATCTCGGCAGCTAGAACTTGGTACGTACAGGAAACAGGCAACAGCGCTACTTTTAGAAAATTCAAAGCACCGATACACAACCAAAAGAACTGATCTGCTTAATCAGTACTTGCTAGGCTCGCCTGACACCCCTTTATTACAACGAGAAGCTTTTTACGGACGTTTTGGTGTCACGTAATCGGCTACCTTTTGCATTGGAACCCAAATCGTCTCGTAACCAACGAAACCCTTTTCATCAGGCTTCATCTGCCGAGTCGTCAGATATTCGGTACGGCCTTCAGGAACTTTGGGTCTGGTTTTTTGCGCACTCATAAGTCACCTATTTCAAAGAAAGACGGACATTGCATGATAGACTTGCAAATAATCACCAACCATGGAAAAACAGACGAACTGAATCCAGGGGGGTGAAAAATCAGTCAACGACATTCTTCCATCCTGAAGCGGCTTTTTCAACCTTTCACAAACCAATCAGACAGAATTGCAGCAGTTTTCATTGCTCACTGTCCACAAAATAATAATAAAATCCCTTAGAAAACAGAGAATATCAGGATTTAGAATCTACAGATTTATTGGCTTGATTTCGGGGGATGCCAATGTTTTTCGTTTTTTACAAGGTGGTGTTCGTTTCAAAACGCTAAAATTGGTGGTTTCCTAATCGAAAACGTGTCTGAATGCGCTATGGGAGATGGAATTATTGTCGTCATCGTGAGTGCTCAGACTGAGAAAAAGCTTCAATGAAGTGTAAGTAATCCGCTGGTACAAGAGGCTTTTATGGGGTCTGACAGGTTCCTGAAGCTCAGACTCGTACCGATGTTTATAAATATAAAATTGATAGAGGGGTTGCTTACTAAATTAAAAAAATTCATAATCGTGCTCCTTAGTAGGACAGTGAAGTATTCCAATTGGATGATTAACACGTCAGGAGGTCAACTTGATGTTCGCACACAATCCTTTTTCCGAGCTTTCGTCTCTCATCCCCCCCATTGCGATGCAGACGTATGTGATCGTGATGCTTTTCCTGGTAATTGGGGGAACGCTGCTGGATATGATCCACAAAAAAAGCGCCAAGTATTTTTTCGAAAATGCGGAAAAGGCGAAGAAAAACAGAGTTCGTGAACTTAGCAGTGGAGACAAAGTTTCAATTGCTGTTCAGACTCTTCTAGTAGACGTTCTTACGTCTGCCGAGTTCTGCAATCAGCTTCGTCGGGTCGCTCATCTGTTCAAGATGTACGGTTTCATCACCTTCATCGTGACCACCATGCTCCTGATCTTCAAATATCCGACTCCAAGTCAGCCAGCGCCTGAGATTCTGCCAGTTCTTTGGCACATCGGTGCATTGATGGTTTGTGCGGGCGGTTATGTTTTCTGGTTCTTCCTGCGGGTTGATATGGCATCCGAAGGTAATCGGAAATTCCGTCTGGTTCGTGCTGACATGTTTATCGTGTCTCTGCTCGGAACAACGACCTTTGCACTGCTCTGGTCAGCGATGCAATCGTCCGGCGTAGAGGGATGGACAACCGCATTTTTCATCCTCTTCCTGATCTCCAGTACGGTTCTGTTCGGCGGTGTGTTGTGGTCGAAATTCGCCCACATGTTCTTCAAGCCAGCCGCTGCTTACCACAAGCGGACCATCAAAGCCGATGGCTCACTTGAGAACCTGCCTGAAATGAAAGAACTGACAGACCCAGAATTGCAAAAAAGATTTCCTGATATTCCAGAATATATGGGTAGCACCCCCCCACCAATGGGGCTTGGTATCAAGCGTGAAAAGCCGCGCCACTACTAAATCTGTTCCAACCATTTAACGTGAATTAAAGAGGAATACCATGCCAACGTTCGCCTATATGACCCGATGCGATGGTTGTGGACACTGTGTCGATATCTGTCCATCAGACATCATGCATATTGATAAGACCTATCGGCGTGCCTTCAACCTTGAACCAAACATGTGCTGGGAGTGTTACTCCTGCGTAAAAGCATGTCCTATGAATGCTATTGATGTACGTGGCTATGCGGACTTCGCTCCACTGGGCCACTCAGTACGTGCGGTTCGTGACGAAGAAAAGGGTGTTATTGCTTGGCGGATCAAGTTCCGCAACGGCAAGAAAGACCTGAATCTGCTTGCGCCAATCACTACCAAGCCTTGGGGTAAGCATATCCCTCAGCTCAAGGACGTGCCTGGACCCTCCCAGGAAATGCGCAACAGCGAATTGCTCTACAACGAGCCCAAGTATATCCGCCTGGATGAAGGTGGTCTCCATACCTTGGAATCCAATGGCCTCAAAATGATGGAAGGAGTGTACTACTGATGGCATTCGAAACAATCATTGAAGATGGTATCGACATCCTGGTCGCTGGTGCAGGACTGGGTGGTACAGGGGCCGCTTGGGAAGCGAGATTCTGGGGTCAGGACAAAAAGATTGTCATTGCCGAGAAAGCCAACATCAACCGTTCCGGTGCTGTTGCCCAGGGTTTGTATGCGATCAACTGCTACATGGGCACACGTTGGGGTGAGAACAACCCTGAAGATCATGTCCGGTATGCCCGTATCGATCTGATGGGTATGGTGCGTGAGGATCTGTTGTTTGATATGGCACGCCATGTTGATTCCACTGTTCATCAATTTGAAGAGTGGGGCCTGCCCCTGATGCGCAACCCAAAAACGGGTAGCTATCAGCGTGAAGGTAGATGGCAGATCATGATTCACGGTGAATCCTACAAGCCCATCGTGGCTGAAGCCGCCGTCAAGTCTGCTGACAAGGTGTATAACCGTATTTGTATCACCCATCTGCTGATGGATGAGTCCAAGGAAAACCGGGTTGCCGGTGCCGTAGGATTCAACGTTCGTACTGGCAACTTCCATGTCTTCAAGTCTAAGACTGTTGTCGTTGGTGCGGGTGGTGCTTCTAATATCTACAAGCCGCGCTCTGTTGGTGAAGGTGCTGGACGTGTCTGGTATGCGCCATGGTCGTCAGGATCAGCTTATGGTCTGATGATTGATGCCGGTGCGAAGATGACACAGATGGAGAACAGGATCGTTCTTGCCCGATTCAAAGATGGCTACGGTCCGGTTGGTGCGTACTTCTTGCATCTCAAGACCTACACCCAGAATGGTCTCGGACAAGAGTATGAATCAAATTGGTTCCCCTCACTTCAGAAGATGGTGGGCAAGGAATATCTTGATCCTGAAGCGTCGCATCTGTCTCACCGACCGATTCCGACCTGTCTTCGTAACCACGCTTTCATCTCCGAGGTGAATGCTGGTCGAGGCCCCATTCACATGGTCACTATGGAAGCTTTCCAAGATCCGCATCTTGAAGAGATCGGCTGGCATAACTTCCTGGGTATGACCGTTGGTCAGGCCACGTTGTGGGCCGCCACTGATGTTGATCCTAAGTACCAGAACCCGGAACTGACCACATCAGAACCCTACGTCATGGGTTCCCATGCTACCGGTTGTGGTGCTTGGTGCTCCGGACCTGAAGATGTATCTCCTCCAGAGTATTTCTGGGGCTACAACCGTATGACTACGGTTGAAGGTCTGTTTGGTGCTGGTGACGCTGTTGGTGGTACACCGCATGCCTTTTCATCTGGCTCGTTCACTGAGGGTCGTCTTGCCGCGAAGGCTGCGTGTAAGTACATTGATGAAGGTAAAGCAGATGGTATCGTGGTGTCGCAAAAGCAGATTGAAGATCGCAGAAAGCAGATCTACAAGCCGCTTGAGCACTACACAACCTACCGTAACGAGATTGTAGCGGGCTCGGTTAATCCGAACTACATCAATCCGAGACAGGGTCTGGACCGTCTACAGAAGCTGATGGATGAGTACTGTGGTGGTGTGACAGTAAGTTACATGACCAACGAGAAGTTGCTCAATATTGGTCTTATGAAGATGAAGATCCTTGAAGAGGATCTTGAGAAGATTGCTGCTGAAGACATTCACGAGTTGTTGCGTGCATGGGAACTGAAGCATCGTCATCTCTCTGCTGAGGCTGTCTTCCAGCATACGCTGTTCCGCAAAGAGACCCGCTGGCCCGGGTACTACTATCGTGGTGACTGCATGAAGTTGGACGATGAGAATTGGCATGTTCTGACCGTTTCTCGCCGTGATCCAAAAACTGGTGAATACACCATGGAGAAGGCACCCTGTTATCATCTGGTAGGTAAAGATGGTGAGTAGGTAAGGGGTTGGTTAGACCTGGATACACCTGACTGTTTTGTTTGAAAGGGAAAAGATCAACACTTGGCGTGTTGGTCTTTTCCTTTTTTTCAAGCAAGGCTGGTCTTTTTTCTTAGTGGAAAGGGACGGATGAATATCATTGAAAAAACTGATGACGAAATTTTAGCCATCGCAAATCCTTTGTGGCAGCACCTCATCAAATATTCCAACTTGGGCGATTATGGAGAATTTGTCAGGCATTTTTCCTATTCCTTATTGCTTGGTCTGAACGAAGTTGAGATGGGTAAGCAGTTCACTCACAGTGCATTGACTAAAAACCTGTCGGAAGAGTATGACGTTCTTGGCACCATCCGTCGTGGAGAACATGTTTCGGTTCTTTTTCGCCAACGGAGCACCAAGAATGAAGGGGAGTGGCTTGGCAGGTTGGTCCTTGGTTATGAAAAGGAAGAGGTCAAAATTTTTGCAGCGTCCATTTTCTAAGCGACTGGTGCGAACACACTATGAATGAAACCATCCAAGTCAATAAATTCGTTGAATTGAAATACAAAGTAACCGATAGAAAAACGGGGATTGTACTGACGACTGTGGAGTTTCCATTGGGCTATGTCCACGGTGTTAACGAAACACTTGCACCTGCCGTTGCCGCAGAATTGGAAGGCAAGTCTGTGGGTGATGTGATTGAGGTTCCTATTGATTCCAAGCAACTCTATGGGCCTAGGGATGAGTCGTTAGTCTTTACCGATCGTATTGAGAACGTTCCTGAGGAATATCGAGAAATCGGCACAACCATCGTCATGGAGAATGAGCTGGGTGGAACCCGGAACTTTATCGTGACACGGATGGATGATAAAACACTGACGGTTGATGGCAACAATCCGCTTAGCGGAAGAGATGTCATCTTTTTACTTGAGATACTGACCGTGCGTGATGCCACTGAAGAGGAGATCGAAGCGGGTGGAGCAGTGGTTGAGGAAGCAGCAGATATCAACGATTTGCTCAAAGTACCTATTTGATTCATAGCTGTGTGTTGAACAAGTGGTGTTGCAAGAGTTTTTAGACACAAAAGTACGCAGCGTTCGAGTTCTGATTCTCGCGCAAGAGAAGAGGTGTATTGAAGTGGCCTTCTTTTCCGGACACATAAATGCTGGAGCGAGTCGAAGCTGGAATGCTTTGACCAAATAGTCGGACTCTGAGGGATCAAGAAAAGGCATGAGACAACTCAACGCTCCCGGAATGCCTGAGCAGCAGATGCAAACAGTGGTTTGAACAGATACTCCATAATGGTTTTATTCCCTGTAACAAAGTCCGCCTGTAATGTCATGCCCGGAAGAATCGGGTATTAGTCGGGAATCGAACCCACATAGCTGTGTCGGCTTGGTAACGTACCAATCGTGGCCACTGTTCCGAAAGATAGTTCAAAGCCTTACTCAGCGTTGCCGAAGGAACTGCTTTGGGCTGCCACTCATCCAGCCTTGCTTTCAGCTTGGCCAGGATTGGAGGAACCTCGTTCTGACGTGCGATAAAACGTTCTTTAGGATTCTGTCCACGAATCCGTTTCTCAATAGCGTACAATTTCCAATTAACTTGATAGCGTATGCTGCCTTGGTGTTTTTCTTTTTGCTTACCTTGGCTGCGTCTCTGACTGCCGTTTTGGAACTGTAGATACACAATCCTGAAAAACAGCTATTTATCAAATAATTGCATATTATGACACCACTACAGCTTCGTTTTCTATTGATTACGAGGATGACGACGATAACCAAACAGAGTTGCGAAAATATGGCCGCGCCAAGGAAGGCGGTTGGTCTGTCCAAGTAGTTGTCGCCTTGGCTGTCACAAGTGAAGGATTTCCGATTCGTAGCTGGATTTTTCCGGGCAACACCTCGGATGTCACCACAATCCAGCGTATCAAGGATGACCTCAAAGGGTGGAACCTCAGCCGTGCCCTGTTCGTGGCCGATTCTGGGATGAACTCAGAGGAAAACCGGGTAGATTTAGCAAAAGCCTGTGGGAAATATCTCCTGGCCGCTC
>JADFWU010000051.1 GCA_015234045.1 Magnetococcales bacterium | reverse complement strand
TGGCTGGGCTTCTGGACCGATGGCTTTCATAACAGCCAAGTCTATACTGTCGCTATCCACAAGCAGGCTGCCATCAATGATGGATGTGCCCATGCCCGCGCCGAAGATCTGCACGCCATTGGGAATTTTTAATGAGTCATTGATCTGAAAATTACCCGGCGGAACATAGACTGGCTTGCCGATAATCTGTGCATCGTCCAGCGCTTTTTGAATGGCTACCACATTGTTGGTCATGGTTTGTGGATCACCATCTGTAGAAGGAACCGCGCCCCATACCGAGATATCAATGACCATTTCTCGCTGCATGGGAAACCCACCCGGCTGTGTACCGTTATGAGCTACCATCGTTTTTCGGTCCGAATCATAGGTAAGCTCACCCGATGCACCAACAAAGGTGAGATGTTCTGCGGTTGTTCCACGACGAAATTGAAGTTGTTGTGCCACACTCTTTCTCCTGTTAACTGAAGACAAGAAATAGAGATTCCAGCAACCATAGGCCGCAGACACCAGCATTTACAGGCGTATTTCAGAGCGTGATTTCTTAATGTTGAAAGCTTGGTTTTATCAAAAAACCGTTTTACGGCGGGATTCAGCGGGTTCTGCCGGTGTATTGGAAACGCTAATTTCAAATAATAATATGAATCTCAATAGCATTGAATACTGTTTTCTGTCAATCGTTTTTATAGTTAAAAGCATAATAATGAAGAGGGATCAAAGCAAAGAAAAGCTTCTCAAAATTGTCGCCACTTTCTCATCCTGTTTGGCCAGTTCGCGCAGTGCGTGCAGCATGCGTGTGATGCGTGAGCCATCTGGATGTTGTAGGTCGAGATCCCGATGCAACTCTTTTTCCAACGATTCCAAGCGCTCTTGAAAAGGCTTCATCATGGTCCGACGATCCCAAGCAATATATCCAAATAAGGCAACAATCAGCGTAACCAATGCGCCGAAAAGCGTTAGCATGGTGGTATGCATTCTATCCATACGCTGATTGGCCTGGTTGGATTGCGTATTCACCTCTCTACGCAGACCATCTATGTCTGTTTTTATCTCTGTACGCATATCGTTAAAGCGTATGTTGAGTTGTTTCTGCCCCTCCTTCAATTGAGCCAGAGATTCAATGATTTCCCGATCACTGATGCGTGGTGCAATTTCAACGGATTCAGCATTTATTGGTAACGACAAAAAGGCAAAAAAAACCAAGAAAACAAGTCGATAAATGACAGACAGTTTGGACATTATTGAATGACCTTCAAAAAATTTACCTAAAGCAAAGAAAAGCTTCTCAAAATTGTCGCCACTTTCTCATCCTGTTTGGCCAGTTCACGCAGCGCATGCAACATGCGCGTGATGCGTGAGCCTTCTGGATGTTGCAGATCGAGATCCTGATGCAACTCTTTTTCCAACAAACCCAAGCGCTCTTGAAAAGGCTTCATCATGGTCCGGCGATCCCAAGCAATATATCCAAACAAGGCGACAATCAGCGTAACCAATGCGCCAAAAAGCGTTAGCATGGTGGTATGCATCCGATCCATGCGCTGATTGGCCTGGTTGGATTGTATGTTCATTTCTCGGCGCAAACCATCCATACCTGCTTTCATTTCTGCACGCAGAGTAGTGGCATTTCCTTTCATTTCTGCACGCAGAGTAGAGACATTTTCTTTCATTTCTGCACGCAGAGTAGTGACGTTTTCTTTCATTTCTGCACGCAGAGTAGTGACGTTTTCTTTCATTTCTGCACGCAGATCGTCAATGCGTATACTGAGTTGCTTCTGTCCTTCCTTCAATTGAGCCAGGGATTCAATGATTTCTCGATCACTGATTCGTGGCGCGACATTAACCGCTTCAGCATTTTTTGGTAGAGATAATAAGACCAAAAAACTACAGAGAAAGAGTCGATAAATGACGGACAGCATAGGCATTAAAGCATCACCTCAAAATGTTTCACCGGAATAAAACTATAAAGCATATACCCGCACAATCTCCAGGATAGCGTGTAAAGAGACACTATTTTTTCCATCTTGACATAGATGCTGTTTTATCGCTACCGTTTCGCCACATCAGGTGCTCCATAATAGGAGTGAAACGGGAAGATCGGTGTGAGATCAAAACAGTGCTTATGTCTGTTTGATACGATTCCGACGCTGCCCCCGCAACGGTGATCAGGTTAGGCAAATTTTCGTGCCACTACGCGTGTTTCCAAGACACAGAAGCGTGGGAAGGCGATTTGCCGAGTTTCTCCAGAACAGGAGAAATGACCTGTAAGCCCGGAGACCGGCCTGGTGCTTCCTCTGTTGGACTGCGGCGGGCGGTTTGGAGCGGCTTTCTTTCCCCTTTTTCGGGTTGGTCTATCCGTTCATTCTCTCTCGTTGGGTCCAGAACCCTTTTTATGCCGTTGCGGGCGAGCACGGCAGGAGAGCGCCATGAATGGTTTTCGTATTGTTTCCTCCCTTACGCTGTCTTTGACTTTGATTGCGGCATTTCCAGCTACTGCGGATCAACACTCTGCCAATGAGGAGATTGTTGTTACTGCTAGCCGTTACCCCCATCATGAAAGCAGAACTCCGGCACATATAACGGTAATTAATCAGAAAGATATACAGGATTCTCCTGTGGAGAACCTACCAGAGCTTTTGGCGGTTCAGGCAGGGATTCATATCAGTGATATCAATGGTACAGGTCGTAGTCATCGGGTAGATCTACGTGGATATGGCGAAACGGCCAGCGCCAATGTTTTGGTTTTAGTGGATGGGCGGCGGGTCAATCAAGCGGATCTGTCCGGTACTGACTGGACGCAGATTCCTTTGGCACGAATCCGACGCATTGAGATTGTACGTGGTGGTCGTGGTGCGGTGTTATACGGTGATAACGCTGTCGGCGGTGTCATCAATATTCTTACCGAACAGGGTGATAAAGAACGTAAGACTGTCACGTTCAAAGGCGGGTCTTATGGGCACGTCTCCGCAGAAGCGGGGCTAGGCGATAAGAGAGAGAATTTTGCTTATGATCTTTCGGCAGCCGGTATGCGTGTGACGGGTCATCGGGAGAACAGTAGCCGGGAATCACGGGATGTAGGCGTATCATTTTCCTGGTACGCCACCGATGATTTGAGTGTGGGTTTGAGTGCGGGTTATCACTGGGATGAAACAGGACTGCCCGGCGCATTGTTGGAGAGCAACTATGCTGCTGGTCTCACCAATAAAGACACCACACATCCAGATGATTTTGCTGAAACCGAGGATGTTTTCATCACGCTTTCGCCCTCCTGGCGCTTTGGTTCTGATAATGAATTGAAAACCGACACCTCGTTTCGACGCCGTGAGGTAACCAGTTTTGCCAGTGGTACTTGGGGTTCATCTGCTTTCACACCGGTGACTGATACTTGGGCAGTCTCTCCACAGTTGGTGCTCAGAGAGCCATTTTTTGGTCTGTCAAACACCCTGACACTGGGTGCAGACTATCAAACCGATGAAATGGATGTACTCAATGATTCAGATTTTGGTGGATTTTTGAGTGTAGCCACCTACACCCTTGAGAAAAAAAACCTGGGACTATATCTGCAAGACACATTGATTTTAAACGATCAGTGGCTGGTTTCAGCCGGATATCGACATGATCAGGTGGACTATGCGTTTGGACCTGGGGCTGGGTTGACTACTGATCACGATGCACAAGCATGGTCATTGGGTGTGGTCTATGGTTGGGCCAAGGGGTCCAGTGCGTATGCCAATTTATCCAGAAGTTTCCGTTATCCGCTGTTAGACGAGTTATTCAGCTATGCCACCAACACGCTTGATCAGACATTAAAACCGCAGACAGCAAACGAATACAGCGTGGGCGTTCGTCATCAGTTTGATCAGGGTTTGATGGTGGATCTTTCTCTATTTCAGATCATCACTGAGGATGAAATTTTCTATAATGCCGCCACTTTTGCCAACACCAATCTTGATGGCGATAGTCTGAGAGAGGGTATTACGCTTTCCATGGTACAGAAGTGGCAGGATTTTTCCGTCAAAGCAGGCTATACCTGGATGAAAACCGAGGTGCGTGATGGGGCTTTTAAGGGCAGTGAGATACCAACGGTGCCACAGCACCAGTTAAGCGGCGGCGCTTCTTGGCAGTTGCATGACGATCTGGACGTATCGTTACAGGGCCGATATGTGGGCAGTCGTCGGTACTCTGGCGACTTTGCCAATACGGTAAAAGATCAGGGCAGTCATTTTGTAGCGGATGGGCGTATGCGTTACAAATTCAAATTGCTGACAGCTACGTTAGATGTGAAAAATCTGATGAATCGGGACTATTCAGAGTATGGCGCATTGAGTTGGACCGGTGAGCGGGCTTGGTATCCCTCACCGGGTCGGCGTTTCTTTTTGAGCGCCAGTCTGAATTTTTGACCGAGAAAAGATAATTTCCAGTAGTTACCTATCAGCTCAGTCCTTTTGCAAAAAAAGCCGCTCCTATTAATAAATATGGAGCGGCTTTTTTACTACATATGCATCGACTAAAAAAGGCTTACTTAACCTTATTCAGCTCAACACGGCGGTTCTGTTGACGACCTTCAGCGGTGTCATTGGTTGCAATGGGATTGCTGGGGCCAAAGCCTTTGGCATTCAACTTATCCGCATGCGCACCATGCTGTACCAGGAAATGACGCACGGAATCGGCCCGCTTTTGGGAGAGACGATTGTTGAGCGCCAGTGAACCACGGTCATCGGTGTGTCCATCAACCTGAAAACGCACTTCCGGGTTATTTTTCAAGACAGTGGCGGCCTTCATCAGAGCGGGTGCAGATTCAGCTGTGATGGAAGCGCTGCCGGTATGGAAGTGAACGGCCAATACCCAACAACCACGGGTATCAACATCTGCACTCATCGGCGTTTCAGGGCAGGCATCGTTACTATCGACAACACCATCCATGTCAGAGTCTATTTCACAACCGCTGGTATTTACAGTCGCGCCTGCGGGTGTGCCAGGACATTTATCCAGGGAATCCACAACGCCATCACCATCACTATCCAACTCACAGCCGCTGGTATTTACAGTCGCGCCTGCGGGTGTGCCAGGACATTTATCCAGGGAATCCACAACGCCATCGCCATCACTATCCAGTTCACAGCCACTGGTATTTACAGTCGCGCCAGCGGGTGTGCCAGGACATTTATCCAGGGAATCTACAACACCATCGCCATCACTATCCAGCTCACAACCATCATATCCAACCGGCGTACCTTTAGGCGTGCCAGGACATTTATCATCTGGATCGAGAACACCATCACCATCTGAATCAGGAATCGGCTTGTGATAGCCAAAACCAGTGTATTTGTTTTCATAAATTGCCGAGTGATTACGGCTTGGCTGGGTGTAACCGTTGGTGGCTGCATTGGCACTGCTGCCAATGGTGATCAGGCTGAGGGAACCTGCTGCCATTAAAGCAAGGAGTTTAGCGCATTTCATCAAGTCAATCCTTCCAATTGGAGGTAGAATCAATACAATTTTTTTCTATCATACGGATTTCAATTTAATTTTCCAGGAGTTACTGCATCCGAGATCAAGTAATTTTTCCGTATTGACACCGATGTCGCACAACAGGATCATGATGCAATAAAAAAAGCCGCCCATTCAGGCGGCCATCATTAAATAACTTTCCACTTTTAAAATAAATAGTTAGCATGATTTGCAAAGCACACCAAACCGAACTAAACAGGCATACCAAACAGAAGTCGATCAAAACAACCGATATTACGCACCATATTGGCAATATTTTCGCTGGGTGGTAATACGGAAGGAAATGGATCGCTGCCCATTTCCGGCATATGCACCACCAAGTTGCGTGCCTGCTCATCAAGATTGACATGCATGGATGAAAAACCATCTGGATTGCGAACAATCTGTTCAGCCAGACGTTCCAACAGAGCATAATCCGCATCGGACAGTGTCATTTCCTCTGCCCGAGGACGTGGCTTATTGGCCCTGTGAACTGGTGTAGGAATTGGAAATTCCAAGATATTACTCATGACCTAATCTCCCTGGGAGAGCCGGTGCCAGCCCCGGAACACCGAGGCTGACACCCTCTGACCATTAACCCAACAACTGGAGAGCCAGCTGAGGACTTGCGTTGGCTTGGGCCAGAATAGCGGCACCAGCCTGTTGCAAAATGGAAAGCCGAGTCAGATTTGCCGTTTCAGTGGCAATATCCGCATCCATAATCCGCGCCCGAGACGCTTCTGTATGCTCTGACGCAGCCGTCACCTGAGTGATGACAGATTCAAAGCGATTCTGCATGGCACCCAAAGTCGAGCGAATATCAGAAACACTTGAGATCGCACTATCCACCAGAGTCATCATGGTGTTGGCATGGGATTGTGCCTCTGCCTGTGTGTATCCGCTGATATTACCAGCCGAACCCACGGTATTCAGACCAACACCCAAAACCGATGCACCCGCCGCGTTGATGGTCACACCAATGGTTTTATTGGCATCTGCACCCACCTGGAAGGTTAATGTCAGTGCCGCAACACCACCACTGCCCAACAACACTTGGTCATTGAACTCGGTATCCGTGGCAATCCGGTCGATCTCATCAGCAAGCTGAACGATCTCATCCCAAATATCCTGACGATCCGTGGTAACCAGCGTATCACTGGCTGCCTGTACCGACAGTTCACGCATCCGTTGCAGTGCGTTTTCGGTCTCTTCCAACGCGCCTTCCGTGACCTGGATCAAGGAAATCGCATCATTGGAGTTACGAACCGCTTGATTAAAACCGCGAATCTGGGCAGTCATCCGTGTAGCAACCGCCAGACCGGCGGAATCATCACTGGCACTATTAATACGCAACCCGGATGAGAGACGTTCAAAAGTCTTACCCAATTCCGTGCTGTTGCGTTGAAGGTTTCTCTGTGTTGCGATAGAGAGAACATTTGTTGCTATTGTTAAAGCCACTTTCTCACTCCTCCGTATTTAGGAACGCACATGCATTCCATTGAGAAACGCCATCCATGGCAGGAAGTGAGTTGTTCATTTTTACGGGCCAACCCAACCCGTTGATTCCATATACTTTGCTGTATTTCCTCCTTATATACGGCCTGCGCCGCAATCCCGCTCATCATCCCTGACGGGGCGATCATCCATGCCGCTTCACGGGGCACGCCGTCCTCGGAAAAATCCAAGGAGGAGCCTTAATAAAAAGCAGATGGCATCTATGTACATTTTCACCGCTATCCACACATTGGAGGATTCCCGGCAACTCCCGAAGGGACAAGCCTTCGGGAAATTACCGGAATATCACACCAAGCGTTCAGCGTTATCCAAGCAGTTGCAACGCCAGTTGCGGCTGGGCGTTGGCCTGAGCCAAAATCGCCGATCCAGCCTGTTGCAAAATGGCATTGCGGGTCAACGATGCGGTCTCAGCTGCAATGTCGGCATCCATAATCCGAGCTCTGGCTGCCTCAGTACCTTCAGAGACATGAGCCAGATTGGTTGCAATGGATTCCAACCGGTTCTGCATGGCACCCAGCGTTGCCCGAATATCGGAAACACTGGAGATAGCAGTATCCAGATAACCAATCATGTCATTGGCATGAGACTGAGCGCTAGTAGTGCCCAGCGTGCCAATATAAGTGGCTGATTCCACAACAGTCGATCCCACACCGATGGCAGAAGCACCAGCGATGTTAAAGGTCAGATCAACGGTTTTACCGGCATCTGCACCCACCTGAAACTTCACCGCAAGAGTAGTGGAGTCACCGATAAGCTGTGTGCCGTTGAACTCCGTATCCGTGGCAATCCGGTCGATCTCGCTCACCAACTGAGTGATTTCGGTCCAGATATCCTGCCGGTCACTGATGGTCAGCGTATCGCTGGCCGCCTGAACGGACAATTCACGCATACGTTGCAAAGCGCTTTCAGTCTCTTCAAGAGCCCCTTCCGCCACCTGAATCATGGAGATGGCATCATTGGTATTGCGCGTTGCCTGGTTAAATCCCCGAATCTGAGAGGTCATACGGGTACTGATACTCAGACCCGCCGCATCGTCACCAGCACCATTGATGCGCAGCCCAGAAGAGAGCCGCTCAAAAGTGCGTCCCAGAGCAGAGGTGGATTTGTTCAGGTTTCTCTGAGCTGTCAGAGAAGCCACATTGGTATTTACAGTCAAAGCCATGGTATTACCTCCTGGCAAAATTCCGTTGGTATTTGCATACCCCTTCCTTGGGCGGAGGTGAGTTGATCGTTTTACAGGGCCAACCCTAACCCTGGGTTACTGCAAGTTACTGCTTCAGTTCACGTTATCCTGTCTCCTCACTAAGGCAATTCTCCTGTACATCCTGTTATTGATTAAACGGGCTTTGGTCCATGACGCTCCATGCTACAAACCCCGTGTTTACCTATAGTTATCTGTGGTTGTGCGTATTTCGGGAAAAAATGGCCATCCTTGGCCAAAACTGTTTCGCATTTTCCATATCCCCATCACTCCCAGTCCGTTGAGCGCCCCGAAGTGCCAACCGGAGGAGTATTTGATGTGGACCGGCACTTCCCTTTGCCGGAAAAAAACGAGAACGACTCCAAATCCTTGGAAAAAACCGTTAGCTAACCTGTCAAGCCGCCATCAACCAAGAAGCTGAAGAGCCAACTGTGGTTGTGCATTGGCCTGGGCCAAAATGGCCGCACCAGCCTGTTGCATGATGCTTGATTTGGTCAGTTGAGCCGTTTCTACTGCGATATCAGCGTCCATGATGCGCGAACGGGCATTGCTGGTGTTCTGAGACACCGATTGAAGATCCGAGACAACGGAGTCCAATCGATTCTGCATTGCACCTAAGTAAGAACGGATATCAGAAACACTGGAGATCGCCGTATCCACCCAGTTCATCATGGAGTTGGCATGTTCCTGCGCCGCAGAAGTGGTATAGCCATTGATATCGCCACCAGACAAAGTGGTCGCCAAACCAACGCCAAGCTTACTGGCTTCAGCAGCCTGAATGGTCATATCAAGGGTTTTGCCTGCATCTGCGCCGATCTGGAACTTCAGCGACATATCAGTAGCAGCGGTTCCACCCAGCACGACTTGTCCGTTGAATTCGGTATCTTGTGAGATACGATCAATCTCTTGGACCAGCTGCACCACTTCATCCCAGATATCCTCACGGTCACTGGTGATCAGCGTATCACTGGCGGCTTGAACCGACAGTTCACGAATCCGCTGCAAGGCGCTTTCGGTCTCTTCCAGTGCCCCTTCGGTCACCTGAATCAGAGAGATGGCATCATTTGAATTTCGAACAGCCTGATTGAAACCGCGAATTTGTGCGGTCATCCGTGTGGTAATATTCAATCCTGCCGCGTCATCGGCGGCCTGATTGATCCGCAACCCGGATGAGAGGCGTTCAAAAGTCCGTCCCAAAGTCTGGGAGGTTTTATTGAGATTGCGTTGCGCGTTGAGCGACGCAATATTGGTATTGATATTGACAGTCATCGGTACTTCCTCCTGGCGAATATTCCATTTAACGTGTTCGCTTTCCCCTTCCGTGGACGGAGGTGAGTTGTTCGCTTTACAGGGCCAACCCTAACCCTTGTTACTGCTCGGGGCGTTTGGAGTTATTTGTTGGTCGCGGCCTTCCTGGCCAAATCGACTGACTCTATTTGAGGCACGTATTCAGCGTATACGGCCATCTTGGCCTGTCGCCTTGTGCGTCCTCTCATTTTCATGAAGGGAGAAACATCTTTGCTTGCCCTTCGACCCTGAATTTCGTTCCACGATTTTCAGAATCCTGTCGATTCATACGTACCAACACTCCAGCTTTTCAGTTATTCGATAAAACCTCTTCCTGCCATATGGCTTTCTCTGTTGGAACGGCATTGTTAATCATTTAACACTTTGTTTATATGCTATTTCTATTCAATCAATAGTATATAAGCAGAGTGTGAGAGTTCCTTCTCATCGTGGTGATAACCTTGTGATTTTGGCCACCTTATCCACATCCATTCCCTGTCATTCATTAACGCTATAAATAAGCAAAGCCTCCTGCCTGTTTCGACTGTTCAGGAGAGGCACACCCTCTCCAAAAACAGTAGAAATCCAACGAATCCATCACGCTTACCATCAGAGCCTTTGCTCTATTTGAGGATGGAGGAGAGAACCCCTCCACCCTCAGGATAGTGCCCTGGCTCAAAGGGCAATCTTTTCAAGCCTAGCCAAGGAGCTGTAGTGCCAATTGTGGCTGGGCATTGGCCTGGGCCAAAATGGCGGCACCGGCCTGTTGCATGATAGACGCTTTGGTCAATGTGGCGGTCTCTGCGGCGATATCCGCATCCATAATCCGAGCGCGGGCATTGCTGGTGTTTTGAGAAACCGAACCCAGATCCGAAATCACGGAGTCCAAGCGATTCTGCATGGCACCCAAATAGGAGCGAATGTCAGAAACACTGGAGATGGCGGTATCCACATAGGTCATCATGTTATTCGCATGAGTCTGGGCTGACGTAGTTGTCATACCACCTACATAGCCTGTCGAACCAACCGTGGTGGAACCCACACCGATACCAGAGGCATTGGCCAACTGAATGGTCATATCAATGGTCTTACCAGCGTCCGCACCGATCTGGAATTTCAATGAAAGATCGGCTGTACCAGTCCCGCCCAACAAAACCTGACCGTTGAATTCGGTATCCTGAGAGATACGATCAATCTCACTGACCAGCTGGGTAACCTCATCCCAAATATCTTCCCGGTCACTGGTAATCAGGGTGTCATTGGCGGCCTGAACGGAGAGTTCACGAATCCGCTGCAATGCCGCTTCCGTCTCTTCCAAAGCGCCTTCGGTCACCTGAATCAGAGAGATGGCATCATTGGTGTTTCGTATGGCCTGGTTAAAGCCTCGAATCTGAGAGGTCATCCGGGTGCTGATATTCAACCCGGCGGCATCATCCGCAGCTCTGTTCAAACGAAGCCCTGAAGAAAGACGTTCAAAAGTCTTACCCAGAGTTTGGGTGGTTTTGTTCAGATTGCGCTGAGCATTGAGCGAACCAATATTTGTGTTGATTAGAAGAGCCATTTTGCTATCCTTTAGATTTTAGGACTATTCCTGTCCCATTACATTCTTCCATCCATGGTCCTTGTGGGTTCTTCGTTTTACAGGGCAACCCTATCCCTTGGATTTCCATTTCCTGTGAGTCTGTGAAAACAGACTCTGTGACCTGCAACCGGAAATCGGTGAATGTCAGGCCATTCCTACAATGTTCAACAGATAAAAATACGCGCTATCAATCTGAAAGTGCTTATGAAATTCACATCCAATGTGATCTTTCATTGCACCACCTATCGCGTGTGATATCTGTGTTGTACCGTCTATTTCTCCTTGAACAACGTTTATCAATGGCTTTCATGAAGGGTGGAGAGAGCCCCACCCTTCTAAAGCCTTTTACCGACTTAGCCGAGCAGCTGGAGAGCCAACTGAGGCTGTGCATTGGCCTGAGCCAGAATGGCGGCACCGGCCTGTTGCATGATGGACGCTTTGGTCAATGTAGCGGTCTCTGCGGCGATATCCGCATCCATGATCCGAGACCGAGCATTGCTGGTATTCTGAGAAACCGCACCCAAATCCTGAATGACGGAATCCAAACGATTCTGCATGGCACCCAGGTAAGAGCGAATATCAGAGACACTGCCAATGGCGGTATCCACATAGTCCATCATGGCATTCGCATGAGACTGGGCCGCTGTGGTGGTCATGGCATTGATGGTTCCAGCAGAACCAACCGTGGCCGCACCCACACCAATGGTGGAAGCATTGGCAACCTGAACCGTCATATCAATGGTTTTGCCAGCGTCAGCACCGATCTGGAATTTCAGAGAAAGATCAGTCGTACCCGTACCACCCAACAGAACCTGACCATTGAATTCAGTGTCGTTGGCAATACGATCAATCTCGTCCACCAGTTCAGCAACTTCGTTCCAGATATCTTCACGATCACTGGTAATCAGCGTATCGTTGGCAGCCTGTACGGAGAGTTCACGAATCCGCTGCAAAGCGGCTTCCGTCTCTTCCAATGCGCCTTCCGTCACCTGAATCAGGGAGATCGCGTCATTGGTATTACGCATGGCCTGGTTAAAGCCGCGAATCTGAGAGGTCATCCGGGTGCTGATATTCAGTCCGGCGGCATCGTCAGCAGCGCGATTCAAACGCAATCCTGAAGAGAGACGCTCAAAGGTCTTACCCAGAGTTTGGGTGGTTTTGTTCAAGTTCCGCTGTGCATTGAGGGAACCGATATTTGTATTGATTAGAAGAGCCATTATCCTATCCTTTTGAATTGGGACTATTCCTGTCCCATACTTAATCCATGATCCTTCCCTGGACCGTGATGGGTTTTTCGTTTTACAGGGCAACCCTATCCCTTGGATTTCCACTTTGTTCACTGAGCCCATGTCGGAAATCACCACATGGGCTTTACTGCTCTATCTTTGGGTGGGACCGGAACAATCCTTGGTTCCGGTCCCTGCCACATCAGTCACATCCTGTGACTGCTGCAACTGTATTTACACCTCTGTTGGCAACATGTTTCGCTGCCTGTTCCGCTCTGTTTTTTTTCAGGAGAACATCCTGTGCTCCCGGTTCTACTATCTTTACAAAGAAACATCCTGTCTCTTTGATTCTTCTTGTTTTTACAGAAGGACTTCCTGTTCTCCTGATCCTGCTATTGTTTTACAGGAGAGCATCCTGTTCTCCCGGTTCTACTACTCATTTCCAGTCATGCGTCCTGCGTGTCTGGTTATCACGTCACCTATCCAAGAAGCTGAAGTGCCAGCTGTGGTTGTGCATTGGCCTGTGACAAGATTGCTGTACCAGCCTGCTGGAGAATGGACATCTTGGTCAGATTGGCGGTTTCAGAAGCGATATCCGCATCCATGATCCGTGAACGGGCTGCACTGGTGCGCTCAATGGCATGGTCGATATTTGCGACAATGGATTCCATCCGGTTCTGCATGGAACCGAGGTAAGAGCGCATGTCAGCAACGCTGCCGATAGCAGTATCTACATAACCGATCACCGCTTCAGCATGCTCTTGAGCACTGGCACCGGTCATGGCCACAACATAATCCGCTGACCCAACGATGGTGGAACCGACACCAATGGCGGAAGCACCCGCAGCATTCAGTGTCATATCAATTGTTTTGTCCGCTTCAGCGCCCACATGGAATTTGAGATCCAGTGCTGTGGAGTCACCAACCAACTGTTGGCCATTGAATTCGGTATCATCGGAAATACGATCAATTTCACTGATCAGCTGAACAACCTCTTTCCAGATGTCTTCACGGTCGCTGGTGATCAGGGTATCGTTGGCGGCCTGGACCGATAGTTCACGGATACGTTGCAGAGCACTTTCAGTTTCGTTCAACGCGCCTTCAGTCACCTGAATAAGGGAGATAGCGTCATTGGTGTTACGCATGGCTTGATTAAAACCACGAATCTGTGAACTCATACGGGTGCTGATATTCAGTCCAGCGGCATCATCGGCAGCCCGGTTGATACGCATACCGGAAGAGAGACGTTCAAATGTTTTTCCCAGAGCCGATGTGGATTTGGAAAGATTCCGTTGGGCGTTGAGGGAAGCAATATTAGTATTTACGGTCAAGCTCATGATTTTATTCCTTACGGTTATATCGAGTTCTTATTTGGTCTCGGCGGGCCTTCCTTGGCCCTCTGAAGCGTTCTTCTGCTCAGGCGCTTCGACCTGGTCGGCGCGACGCTCTTAGGGCATCCAGCTACCGACGACGGCAATTCTTTGATTTTCCGTCCGTTCAGGAAAAACTATTCTCTGAACGTAGTTCATTTGTATCTCAAAGGCTTTCCAAGCCACTCTCCTGCCCATCCTTGGGCGGATCCTAACCCAGCAATTGCATTGCTAACTGGGGTTGGGCGTTGGCCTGAGCCAACATGGCTGTGGTTGCCTGTTGTAAAATCGATTTTCGTGTCATTATGCCGGTTTCATTGGCAAAATCCGTATCCATGATCTGAGCACGAGAGCCGCTGGTTTCGCGTTTCGCCGCTTCCATGTTACCGATGGCATGTTGAAAGCGATTGTCCGCTGCACCGAGTTTTCCTCTCAGGTCACTCACTGCATTCAGTGCTGAATCCGCCAAGCTGATCAATGTTTCCGAATGTTCCTGACCACTGGCTTGAGTCATATTGGCCAAATCCGTGGTGGTTAACACCGTTGTGGTGTCTACGCCCAAAGCGTTGGCGGTCATCTCATCCATGGTCAGAGTCAGGGTTTGATCCTTGTTGGCCCCAATGTGGAAAGTCATATCCGTTCCGCCGCTTAACAGAGACTGTCCGTTGTAACTGTCGCTGGCGATACGGTCGATTTCTTCGACCAATTCTTCCACTTCCAACCACATTGTTTCGCGGTCTTCGGTATTGACTGTGTCATTGGCTGACTGAACAGCGATATCACGAATCCGTTGTAACGCTGCGGCTGTTCCTGCCAACGCACCATCGACTGTCTGCATCAAGCTGACACCATCGTTGGCGTTGCGAATCGCCTGATTAAAACCGCGAACCTGGGAACTCATCCGAGTACCGATGGAAAGTCCCGAAGCATCATCCGCTGCACTGTTTACCCGATGACCGGAAGAGAGACGTTCAAAACTCTGTCCCAGATCCCGGCTGACCTGGCCTAACTCATGCTGTGCATGCATGGAAGAGAGATTTGTATTTATAAAAATACCCATTGTCCTTAACCGTTAACATTCCTTATGTTCGTTAACCTTTTAGAACCTTCTATCCGAGCAGTTGAAGTGCTAACTGCGGTTGGGCATTGGCTTGTGACAATATTGCCGTTCCCGCCTGCTGGAGTATTGAGTTCTTAGTCAGTGTCGCTGTCTCTGCTGCGATATCAGCATCCATAATCCGTGACCGGGCTGCTGAAGTGCTCTCACTGCGATTGTCCAGATTGGCAATGATTGACTCCAGGCGGTTTTGAACCGCACCGAGGTTGGATCGAATATCTGATACACTATCCAGAGCAGTATCAATTGAGCTGATCAGATTTTCGGCCAGTGATTGCGCCTCTGTTCCTGTTAACTCGGTTGCCACTGACTCAGCTGTGTAGGTCATATCTCCCAAACCAACTGCCGATATTCCGGCATTGTTTACTGCAATATCAATGGTCTGGTTTGCTTCATTCCCTACATGAAACTTTGCTGCAAAGGTTCCTCCACTCTCACCGAGAAGGTTTTGACCGTTGAACTCCGTATCGTCTGAGATCCGATTGATCTCTGACATCAGTACAACAATCTCATCCCAGATATCGCCTCGATCACTGCTGACCAATGTGTCATTGGCCGCCTGTACCGAGAGTTCTCTGATTCGCTGAAGCGCACTTGTTGTCTCGTCCAGCGCCCCTTCCGCTACTTGAACCATCGAAACACCATCGTTGGCATTGCGTACGGATTGATTCAAGGCCCGAATTTGGGCGGTCATTCGTGTGGAGATCGATAGCCCGGCCGCGTCGTCCTTGGCGCCGTTAATCCTCAGTCCGGAGGATAACCGGGTAAACGTTCGGTTAAGGTTATTTGTTGTTTTAAGTAAATTTCGCTGCGCGTTCAATGACGCAACGTTAGTTGTAATACCAAGCATTGTTATACCTCCCAGTGCAACATCACCCATTGATGTCACGTGCCGTCCTTCCATGGCTGGAGGTGGGCCATTCATTTTAAAGGGCTGACCCGGCCCTTGTACTTCGATTACCTAGTTGACTTTGGGAAATTCCATTCCTTGAGCCTTAAGGTGTTTATCCAGTGATTCACTGGTTGATAATAGTAAAAAGCAATACCCTCACTAATGGTGAAACTGGTAGCCAGTCTGGCTTCCCAAAACCGAGTAGAGCGCCTGTGCCGTCTCATCTGAGGCCAGTTGTGCTACCCGATCCAATGGAATCGCCCCTCCGCTCACTTCTATCACTTGGTTCAACGATCGTGCTTGAGAAATCACCCAGTTCCCTCTGACAAGCCCCATATCCTGGTCATCTATGACCTGAAGTGGTGTGCTTAATCGACTTAAGGTACTGTCATCCTCATCGTGTGATCGCATCATCCGACGATATGCCATGAGCGGAAGAAGATTCTTCCCGATATAAAACGGCATACCACCTACCTCCCGACAACTACTCCTTGGTCCGTCTTCGTCTTCCGTCCCTGGTTGGAGGTGGGTTGATCATTTTAAAGGGCCAACCCTAACCCTTGGATTCATAAGATTTCATCTCCTCCTCCATTTTATTCACCTGCTATCTTCTTATAAGAAAGGAGTTATCCTTCCAGAGATATCAAGACAAAGCTCTCCTGTATGGCCTGCACAGTATCGTGCATCCGGTTGAATCGAGGTCGATTCTAAAAGAGAGAATACAGTGCCCGTTTTAGCGTGATCTCATAACGTTAGCTATGCCCGGATCCGCGCCGCCACCCACAATGTCTCGGTGACGTGCTGCGTGCTGGCTTACGCTTCGGTGAGGATGACGCAGGACGTGAAGCCCGGCGACTGCCCATCGAAGGCATCGCTTTGCTATGGGCAGGATCACTACCGCGCATCCGCCGCATCCGTGCCCGGCGAACCGGTGTAGAGGCGTTGTAGCGCTGTGATCGACCACGCATGGACGATGCTTTCCAGCTTGAGGAGGATGAGGTCTGCTTTTGCGTTACGTTTTCCTGCTCAGTCTCCGAATCAGCAGAAGCAGAGGCTTCCACATTCGATTTATCCGCCATTTCCGGTAGACCTCCAGCATCAATCTCAGAACGTTCCTGAGACGCGTCCAGCATGGAGATACCATCGTTGGCTTCAAAAATCAGTTGATCCAGATCCCTTGCAAAGGCGATAAAAGGGTTGGGAATCACAAGCCCTGCTACATCATCAGCATCGTTGCTAATTCCCACACCGGAGAAGAGGAATTTCATGCCCCGCTTCTCAGGAGCCTCTTGTTCAGTGCGCTTTTTCTCGCGCTGCTGAGTAGAGGAGGATGAACCATTATTAATATAAAGCAACATCGGGGTAACCTCCTGCCGCAAAATTCATTTGAATCTTGCAATGACCCGTCCCTGGCTGGAGGTGAGTTGTTCGTTTATACGGGCCAACCCTAACCCGTTTTGCTGAGAAAGTCGAAACTCCGTTCGCTTTCTATTCCTGGTTTTTCTTACCAGGTTTTATACTCTTATCGGCGTTCTACCAGATTACTTGATCACTTTTTTTTCCTTTGTAATCATTCTGTAATCCAGCTTCGTTTGCCTTGTGTATCTTATCGGAATCCCTTGGTTAAACTTGATCGTTTTTTTTAAGAATCCGATATTTTTTTCTGTGCTACTCTTTGGTGCCACTTGGTGCTGCTTTCAGGCTGTCTGATCCTGTCCAATATTTGGATCATCACCACCTGTGATAGCTTTTCGGAAAGTGATGCGAATTTCTTAACCGTTTTTTTTGTTCTGCTATAAAAAAATGCCATCCGCTTGATGAATCATCGGCAATAGTGTATCATCCTGTTCACTCTAACCTATTGATCATACTCAAATAATATTGCAGATTTAAACCATGAAATGGTATCGCGTCACACAGCTCTTATTTATAGTGATACTGTTTCCATTGGTAAGCATTGGTGGCACTTCTGCACATGCTACGCCTTCCGGGATTGTCTCACTTGATCTCTGTACGGACTGGATGTTGATCAAATACGCCCAGCCCAACCAGATTCGGGCGCTCTCTGAATTGATTCATCACTATCCCGTAGATTGGGTAGATCCTAAATGGACAACCCATAATGGCACACTGGAGCAGATTATAACGCTTAATCCTGCCCTGGTGTTGGCTGGTGAATACAATGCACTGCTGCTACGCAAACGACTTCAAGAACTTGGACTCACGGTAAAAGTGCTGTCCCTGCCCAAGAGTATTTCAGATATATATAATTATAAACAACAGTTTATGAATCATATTGGCCATCCTGAATCCCTCTCTGCTCTGCCTGAACGTGCTACCAGGCAGACAGAAAAACCGACAGGCAAACAGGCCACTTTGCTTCTGCTCGGTGCCAATGGCATCGGAACCGGGCGCAACACCTTTGAAGATGGCATTATTCAACAAAGCGGCTGGCAAAACTATCTGAGAGATGACGGCTATATCCCGCTTGATCTGGAGTCAGTAATCAATGATCCGCCCGATGCGCTGTTATGGATTGCACCGCACTCCGCAGCCTTGGCCAATCAATTTGCTGAACATCCAGCCCTTATAAAAGCGATTCCACCTCAACACTGGCTGACTACGGACTACTGGCGGTGGCAATGTCCTGGACCTTGGAGTTGGGCGTTGATAGAACAACTAACAGCCCATTTGAAACGCTACAATGAATAGAACGTTAATACCTGCGCTCTGCCTCCTTCTGCTTGCCGTAACCTGGCTCTCTTTGAGCTATGGTGTGATCCCGGTATCGGTGCTGGATGGTTTGATTGACTGGCTCCAGAACGTTTCGAGCCGTCCAGCGTTGATTATCGGAGAGATCCGCCTGCCGCGTACCTTGCTGGCCATAGCCGTTGGCGCGGCACTGGGCCTGAGTGGTGCCGCCCTGCAAGGATTGTTGCGTAATCCTTTGGCAGAACCCAGCCTGGTTGGTGCCAGCCAAGGCGCGGCACTTGGTGCTGCGACTGTTTTCTACTTTAGCCTGTTTGCTTCTCTGGGCAGTTTGGCTACAGCGGTCGCTGGCCTGTTGGGTGCAATCATCGCTCTGCTTCTCATGCTTGGGTTGGCTGGTTCTGGCCGTCCAGCGCTGGTTATCATGGCTGGTTTGGCTATTTCGACCATCTCTGGTGCTATCCTGGCTGTGGTTCTGAACTTTGCACCCAATCCCTACGCCATGCAGGAGTTGGTGTTCTGGTTGCTTGGCTCGGTCTCCAATCGCGGATTGGACAGCCTTTACATATTGATCCCCTCTCTGATTGTCGGCACGCTGTTAATCTGGCAACAACGTCAACTGCTCGCCGGTCTCAGCCTGGGCGATAAAGTAGCTGAAAGCCTCGGATTATCGGTCTCACGCGGAAGCCGGTTAACCGTTCTCGGTGCGGCTATTTTGGTGGGATCATCGGTCTCTGTTGCAGGCAATATCGGTTTTGTCGGCTTATTGGTGCCGCATATCATGCGCCCTTTGGTAGGTCATCGACCGGATAGACTGCTGTTTCCTTCCGCATTGGCCGGTTCAATTCTGGTCTGTGTTGCGGATATCTGCATCCGCCTGTTACCGCCTGGACGTGAATTAAAACTGGGTGTGCTTACCTCACTGTTGGGCGCACCGCTGTTTGTCTGGCTGCTGTGGAAGGAGCGTAAAAGATGGCTCTGATCACCGCACAATCACTCAGCGTGGATACACGTCTTCAGGCAGCTTCGTTCGAACTCAACAAAACCGAAATCATCGGTATTATCGGACCAAACGGTGCTGGAAAATCCACTCTGCTGCATGTTCTCAGCGGTTTAGAGCCGTTTACCGGTCAACTCCTTATCAATGATCATCCCTTTGATCATCTCTCCACCAACCAACGCGCCCAGACAATCGGACTACTGCCCCAGGAAGCATCCACTGTTTGGTCTCTTTCAGTCTCCGATGTGGTGGCCCTTGGACGCATTCCTTGGAATGATGAAGACAGGGAGATCATCTCTCAAGCCATGCACTTGACCGGTACACAGGATCTTTCTGATCGTAAAATTGATACGCTATCCGGCGGAGAGCGTGCCCGTGTGTGGCTGGCACGTGTTTTGGCAGGTAAACCACAAATACTTCTGGCTGATGAACCCATTGCCAGCTTGGATATCCATTATCAACTGGCTGTAATGGGCATTCTGAAACGCTATGCACAACAAGGACATGCTGTGATGGTGGCCATACATGATCTAAGCTTGGCCGCCCGATACTGTGATCGGATTTGCCTTATGAAAGCAGGTAAGATTGTCGCATTGGGCAGTATTGAACAGGTGTTGACAGAGGATCTGCTCTCATCGGCGTTTAATGTTTCCGTACAGATCGATTTGCAACGATCACCACCTATTGTTCTGCCGCATTAGGATATTTTGATATAGATATTTCGATCCAAAATTTGACAATGAATCACAACCTGAGTGGAAATCCTATGAGAAACCGATATCCTGCGTGACAAATCCAGTCTTTATTTTGGGAGAGTTGGATTGGTATCCAACCATTTGAAGAAAAGATCCACCGAATCAGGACAAAGCTGCGTACCGCGCACCTCTGTGATGATGGATAGTGCCCGATCCAGCTCCATGCCCTTTCTGTAGGGACGATCACTGGTCAAAGCATCAAAAGTATCGGTAACTGCGGTCATTCTGGCCCAGAGCGGAATTTCATCCCCCTTTAAACCATTGGGATACCCCTTACCATCCAAGCGTTCATGATGTGACAGCACCACGTCAACAATTTTGCTCAAACGGGGAATGGATTTCAGAATAATACCACCCATGTACGGATGTTGTTTGATCTGAGCAAACTCTTCATCCGAAAGCTTGCCCGGCTTGAGCAATACCGCATCACGAATACCGATCTTGCCAATATCATGTAGCCGTCCAGCCAGGAACAGTACGTCCAGATCCAAAGCGCTGAAACCCGCCAGCCGTCCCATGGCGGTCACCATCTCCGCTACGCGGTCTGAATGGCCTCGGGTATAGGCATCACGCGCTTCCAAAGCGGTAACCAGAGAACCAATGCTGCCCATGAGCAGTTTTTGTTCGTTTTCGAGGCGCTCCTTCTCCTTGAGCATCATCAAAAACTGATCAGACAGCAGCTTCTCAACCAATAGAACCAACTGGTCTAAATTAAATGGCTTAACGATATAGGTGGTTGCACCAAGCTGCATCATGCGTTGAATGGCAGAGCGTTCACCATGCGAACTCATCACGATATAGGGAATCAACTCCCACTCAATATTATCATGCACAGCCGCACAAAACTGAAAGCCGTTCATCTGCGGCATGTCGATATCACTGAGGATCAGATCCGGCTTTTTCTTTTTGAGTTGTTCAACACCCTCTTCACCATTGTTGGCAGTCATCACCTGAAAACCGACCCGCTCAAGGGCTCCTTGGACCAAACGCCGCACAGAGAGAGAATCATCAACCACCAAAATCAGCCGTTCACGATGAAACTCTGCCTTTGTGAGAATCTTACGAATCGTTGGGACAAGAACTTTACGTACATCTTTTTTTGCCACATAAGCTGCGGCACCGGCCTCCAGACTCTGATCAACCTCACTCTCTTTCTCAAAAGCGCTGACAATGATCACTGGTAATCGCCGGGTTTCTGCGTCACTCTTCAGAGCACGACACAGCTGAGCACCGTTGATTTCTGGCATATCAAAACCAGTAAGAACCAGATCCAATTTCTCTTTCTGGGCAGCATTCAGCCCTTGTTGTCCATCTTCAGCGGTCAAAATCTCACAGCCAAGCGGTGTCAGCAGTTCGACTAGAAACGTTCGGACTGCTGCACTGTCGTCAACAATGAGGATTCTCGATACTTGGTTCATGGTTTTCCACAGCCCTAAAATATATTTTTTCGCTCCATGATAACCGCAAAGCTCACTATGTTCTCTATACAACTTTCTTTTTGATATAAAAAAACCGTGCCCAATGGGCACGGTCTCAACTTTGATAG
>JADFWU010000050.1 GCA_015234045.1 Magnetococcales bacterium | reverse complement strand
ATTGAAGGCGGCATTCCGGTTCCGGGTCGTAAAGCTGTCTGTCGAAAGTATTAAACTGGGATTCTCAAAATCTTTGGACGTTTTTTTCAGGAGTAAAACTCATGGGTTTGTTGGACTTTTTTGGCAGTTTTGGTAAGGCAAAAATCGAAGAAGGATTAAAAGCCAGTGCAGCCGCTTTGGCAAAAATGGATCCTGAAGCCGCTACACAGGCTCAAATCTCCATGATGGATAACAAGCTTTCAGATCTACGTAGCCGCTTGGTCAAAGCTCAAAAAGCGTTTGACAAGGATCTTCAGGAAACCAAAGATTGGCAGGATAAAGAGCAAAAAACCCTGCAAGCCATGCAGATTTTAAAATCTCGCTTTGAGGCCAATCCCGAAGATACCTCAACAATGGAAAAAGCACGCCGTCTTCGTGGTTCGCTGGATAACATCCGCACTAACATTGAACGAGAACTGAATGAAGACGCTCAGGCCAAAGCAATTCTGGATCAGGTTCAAGCGCTATATGACACCGTGAAACAGCGTCGCAACGAGATTGAATCTAAATTGGCAAATGCAAAAAATCGCATGGAACAGGCTTCATTACGTGAAGAACAGGCCAAAATGCGTGAGCAAGAGGCCAAAGAGTTAGCGAATATGGAAGGTGGGTTCGATAATATTGGAATCGCTTTGGATGCCATGAATCGCGCCGCCGATGGTGCTGATCATAACGCACAGGTTGCCAGCCTTTCCGCTGATGAAATCGTTTCTCGTGGTGCCACTGGCGATGAAGATTTGCTGGATGATATCCTCGGTGGTGACGCTAAAAAAGCCAGTCAGGATGACCCTTTTGCCGGACTGTAAATAGAGTATTCAACGACATCAATAAATGCAGGTCTTGGTAATTGGCAAGACCTGCATCAACTCTATGGATTGTGGGATGAAGGCGATGGTGAGTCAATCGTGTTTCATTCTATATCTATCTTTTTTTTGGTGCTATACTCTATTGATTTCACACTATCTTATGGTGCCCAGGCAAAGTGATTACCATAATGATATATGTGGCAGACAATCTGAAAGAACCACGTAGAAAATTGGGGAGAGCTGAGAGCGTATGGATACCTTTATGGAGGAGATTGATAGGCGTGCCAATCTGGCTTTTTCCAACCAGATGGAGATGCTTACCTTCTTTCTGACTGATTCCCAGCAATATGGCATTAATGTATTTAAAATCATTGAAGTCGTAGAAGCACCAGAGAAAATAACCAAAATTCCAGAATCGCATCATGCGATTCTTGGTGGCTTTGACTTTCGTGGCCAAATGGTCACCGTCATTGACCTGTCCCTCAGCATGGGTTTGACTCCGGTTGATCGAGAAAATACTATAAGTTATATAATAATATGCGAGTACAGTAATACAACTCAAGGTTTTCTGGTCTCTCAGCCCAATGTGCTGTTGAGTATTGGTTGGGATCACGTGAAAAAATTGGGTGGTATTATCCAGGATACGGGCTATCTAACAGCGCTGGCTTACGACAAAAATGATGAAGCAATTCAGATTCTGGATATTGAAAAAATCCTCTCCGAAGTGATTGGATTAGATGAAGAAATTAGTCAGGATCTGATTGATAAAACACGTGGTTCAGATTTTGATGAAATGCGGGTGCTGGTGCTGGATGATTCAAAGGCTGCAAGAGGCATGATGAAACATGCTTTGGATCAGCTCGGCGTGTCCCATCTTATGTTTGAGGAAGGAGATCATGCTTACCAAGCGCTTGTTAAATCGTTGCAAAAAGATGAAATACCCATCGTATTGATCATCTCCGATATTGAAATGCCGGGAATGGATGGGTTCACCTTCTCGAGAAAAGTGAAAGCCAACCCAGATTTGAAAGATATTCCGCTATTGCTACATAGTTCCATGAGTAACAAGGCGAACAGCAGTAAAGCTAAATCGGTTGGTGCCGATGGATTTGTGCCAAAATTTCAACCAGATGTTATCGCCAGTCTTGTAATGGAGCGTCTCGGTATTGTTGAAGAACAAGGCGGAACCAGAACAAAAGGGGCCTATTTCGATTAATCCGCAAACACGCGTTCAAGTGATTTTGCATCTAAAACCCGCTCGGCCCATCGTTCAATTGTAACGCGGTTGGCAGAATCAATTTTGTCGGTTGTCCAGCCTGGTAATGGTCCAAAACGGTGCGTAAGCAAACGGAGAAGCAACATGGCTTCACCCTTTTTTACTCCACGTTTTTCACCACGTTTTTCACCACGTTTCTCTCCACGCCTTTCACCGCGTTTCTCTCCACGCCTTTCACCGCGTTTTTCACCAACCTGTATACCTTCCTGGTGGGTTTTTTCGAGTATCAAAGGATCAATCCACTGCTTGCCCATTTCCATGATGGCTTCAGGAGTCCACTCTTTTTTCCCTGGGATGACAATGGCTTCACTCATGAGAAATCTCCATAGCCCACTAACTGTATGGGCGAATGCTTCAGACACTTTTGAAAGACCATCACGGTGAATAGCCGTGAAGGCTTTGAGTTGCTCTTTTCGATGACTTGAAAAGCACTTGAGAGTCGCATTATGTGGTTTATCTTCCATCTGTGTAAACAATTTTCCAAATCATGTAATCTTAATCTTGGTTATTGCAATGATAAAAATTTATATTTATGTATGTGAAAAATTGACAAAAACAACTGAATGGTCAGACTCGGTAAGCATGTTCCAGCAAAGCTATTTCGAAACGCTATCATGAGGGGAGTGGAACTGGTAGACTTTCTTAGTGTCAGAAGGCTATAAGAGGCGTTAATTCTCCTATGGTTTTTTCTGTGGCTCTCAGTTTTATTAATTGCTTAGAAAGCAGGTAAATACCTGATGGATACCATTCTTCTGGTAGAGGACTCTTGGAGTTTTGCACAGCTGTTGCAAAGCCGTATTCAGAGTGCTTTGGAGATCCAGGTTGTGGTCGCAAAGACCATGGCTGAAGCCAGTGAGCGGATTGTTGATCAGCATGAGCATTTTTTTCTAGCAATTTTGGATCTGAACCTACCTGATGCACCTGACGGTCAAATTGTTGATTTGGTCATTTCCAACCATGTTCCCGTTATTGTTCTAACCGGTTTGTTTAATAAAAACCTTCAAGAGAAAATTCAGCGTTGGGGCGTGCTTGATTACTTTATCAAGGACAATATTGGAGTGATTGATTCGGTCATTCATTCCATTGAACGCATTCGTAGAAATAAGAAAATTGATATATTGGTGGTGGATGATTCACGCAGTGTGCGTGTGGCGTTGCAGGGATTTCTGATGCGCTATGGCTTTCAGGTTCACGAAGCGGCTGATGGTGCGCAGGCTTTGCAGATTCTGGATGAGCAGAACATACATTTGATCATTTCCGACTATGAGATGCCAGAAGTCAATGGTATTGCCATGACGAAAAAAATGCGGGCACAGTACTCGCGTAACGAAGTGGCTTTGATTGGCTTCTCTTCCAATGATAATCAAGAAATAGCTGTTCAATTTATCAAGGCTGGTGCCAACGATTTTCTCGTTAAACCCTATCAGCCTGAAGAGCTGTTGTGCCGTGTTTATCAAAATATTGAGATCATTGAGCGGCATAGGGAGACGGCCAAACTGCTCTCTCATCATCAATCCATTCTCAGTCATGCGCTGGATGCCATCATTACAATTGATCAGCAAGGTAAAGTTCTGAATTATAATCCAGCAGCAGAAGAGCTGTTTGGCTATAAAAAAGCGGATATCCTTGGACAGAATATTGCTGATTTCATTGTGCCAGAGTGCTATCGGGAACAGCATCAGGCGGCGATGGAACGCTTTCAAAAACAGTGGAAAGAACCTGTCACACTTCAGCGCCGGTTGGAACTTCCTGGGCTTCGTGCTGATGGAAAAATAGTTGATCTACAAATCTCACTGACCGTGGTTGCTCAGGATGAGGGTATTAATTTTATTGCTTTTATTCAAGATATTACTGCTAGAAAACAGTTGATGAAGTCCTTGGAAGAGACATTGACGGCAGCGGAGTCAGCGAACCGGGCCAAGAGCGATTTCATTGCCAATGTGAGTCATGAGATTCGTACGCCCATGAATGCGGTGCTTGGTTTTACCGACCTGGCGTTGAAACGGGATGCACCGGTTCAGATTCAGGACTATCTGGAGAAGATAGAGAATGCTTCACGATCATTGATGGGTATTATCAATGATTTGTTGGACTTTTCCAAAATGGAAGTAGGTCGGATGGAGCTTGATCCAGTCAAGTTTGATCTTGGCCAATTACTGAACCGGATGGCGGATCTGTTCAGTAGACAGGTATCAGATAAGCGCATTGATCTGGTATTGCGGATAGATCCAGTGAACTATGATGATGTGCTGTTTGGCGATGTGATGCGGATTGAGCAGATTCTCATCAATTTGATTCGCAATGCGGTTAAATTCACCAAAACCGGTTCTATTGTCGTCACGGTGCGCCCAAAACAGCAGAATAACAAGAAGATCAATCTGGACTTTTCAGTACGTGACACGGGTATCGGTGTGGAACCTGAGGCGTTGGATCGGCTGTTTGATCCTTTTGTTCAGGCGGATGGTTCTACTACCAGAAAATATGGTGGAACCGGGTTGGGTCTATCCATATGCAGCAAATTGGTCAATATGATGGATGGTCGGATCTGGGCGGAGAGTGCGCCGGGTGAAGGCAGTGAATTTTTCTTTAATATCATAGTTGAGCATTATGGATTAAACAGTCGGCTGCATCCTGAATTAACATCGGATTTGAGTGGTCAACGCATTCTTATCGCTGATGATAACCTGGACTCGTGCCACCATTTGTCAGCCATATTGACAGCCGCAGGTATGTCAACAACCACGGTCAATTCCGGTGCTGACGTTGTCATGGAAACAGTTCAGGCCGTTGTAGAAAAACAGCCCTTTGTATTGGCGCTCATCGACTGGGATATGGCGGGCATGTCGGGGGTTTCTTCGATCATTGAAATGCAGGCTGCACTTGCGGCGCATTCACCAACGGTGCAACCGCCTGCAACATTTTTAATGATTGATTTCGGCATTGATGATGCGCGTGCTGAAGCTGAAGTGATAGGGATTGATGGAATAATTGATAAACCCATCACCATGCATAGATTGATTCGAACGTTGTCTGGTGATGGACATGCAAAGGGGTCTGGAACAGATCGGCGCCTGAAGAAAGTTTTGGGACAGGAGAGTGAAACCGGGCTTAGGATCGGTGGATGCCGAATTTTATTGGTAGATGATAATATTGTCAATCAACAAGTTGCGCGTGAATTGTTGGAACGGATCGGGTTGGTTGTTGAGACTGCCTCCAGTGGTAAAGAAGCGCTTGCTCTGATCAAATATCTGCCCTTTGATGCTGTGTTGATGGATATCCAGATGCCAGAGTGGGATGGCTTCCAGACCACGGAAAAAATTCGGCAAGATCCGAGTGCTAAGAATCTTCCGATTATTGCCATGACTGCACACTCCTTACCGGAGGAGAAAAAACGCTTTGCCGATTTGGGGGTCAGTTATTTTCTGGATAAGCCGATTCGTACAGAGCGGCTCTATGGTTCGCTGGATAAAGTAATTCCAGCAGAGCGCCGCCTGATGGCTTTTGATCAGCCAGGCATCGTGTTGGATTTGTTTGATGAAACGTTGGAGCTCAAGCTTGAATCACGTTTGAAGCGGTTTGCTGATAATACACTTCTGTACCAAAAACTTCTGCTGCGCTTTGCTCGAGAACACACGAATTCCATTAAAGAGCTCAGTGAGTTTTGGCGTTTGGATGGGCGAGAGGAGTTGTCGCGTTTGGTCCATGTCATTCAGACAGGTTCTGATGCATTGGGTATCAGTATGCTGTTTCAGACGGCAAGGGATCTGGAACAGGCTTTGATTGGTAATGCACAACGTGATGAAAATCGGAAAAATCAACAGCAGGCGTTGGTTAACGCTTTGAAACATAAGTTGGAACAATTTCTCATCGCAGTTATGGGTGACAGTAAAAAAGAAAATATTGGAAGCCCAATTGATTCCAGTGCTAAACCGGAAACACTAAACAATCCAGAACAGTTCTCAACGCTTTTTGAGTCGGTGATTGACCATATTAAGGCCAATGATTTTGAGTCTTCAGCACTGTTGGCTGAGTTGCTTGAACAGGTTGAATTGGAAGGCTGCCGGCCGATTTTGGAAGAGATTAAACAACAGGTTCAACTCTATAATTTTGAAGAGGCATTGGTTGCACTACAAGTATTGCAACGCAATCTTGGCATTGCAGCGTTGGCTAATAGTGACAAGGAAGAAAGGCCAACAGGTCGTTCTCGGGTTCTCATCGTGGATGATCAGCGCAGTAATGTGGATGTGTTGCGTGAGATCCTGACCGATTATGACCGCATCATTGCTTTGGGTGGTGTTCGGGCCTTGGAGTTGGCGCGTACAGAGCCTCAACCGGATATCATTTTATTAGATATCATGATGCCGGTTATTGATGGCTATGAGGTGTGCAAACAGCTCAAGGATGATCCGGCAACAGCAGGTATTCCAGTGATTTTTGTTACCGCCAAGAAAGAGGTAGGGGATGAGGCGCGGGGATTCCATCTTGGTGGTACGGATTATATTACCAAGCCGTTTAATTCGGAGATCGTCCGGCAACGCATCAAAAACCAATTGGAATTGAAAAAACACCGCGATCATTTGGAGAGTCTGGTTGCTCGCCGTACTGAGCAGCTTGTACAGGCCAGAAAAGAGGCAGAGCAGGGGCGTGAAGCAGCTGAGGCTGGTAATTTGGCCAAAAGCCGATTTTTGGCCACCATGAGTCATGAGATTCGCACGCCGATGAACGCCATTCTCGGCATGGCAGATGCGCTCGGTGAAACCAGTCTCAATGAGGAACAACGCCAGTTTGTTACGGTGTTCAAACGCTCTGGGCAGGGTCTGCTTGGATTGATTGATGGCATTCTGGATCTGAGTAAAGTGGAATCTGGCAAGCTTGAATTGGAACAGCGACCCTTCCGGCTCTCTAAGTTGCTTCAGTCCACTTTGGATATGATGGAAGTCCGAGCCGCTGAGAAGGGGTTGAAACTCAGTATGGTTGTGGATGAGACACTGCCAAAAAAAGGGGTTGGCGATCCGCATAGAATTCAACAGATTGTGGTTAATCTTCTATTCAATGCGATTAAATTTACTCAACGAGGCAGTGTCATTTTGCGTGCGCGCGCTTGCCACAACCATGCAGAGAGCTTGCGTGTTGAGATCGAAGATACCGGTATTGGCATTCCTGAAGAGAAGATGGAGAATATTTTTCAGGATTTCGCTCAAGTAGATGCGAGTATTACGCGCAGTCATGGTGGTACTGGATTGGGCTTGGCAATTTGTAAAAAACTTGTTGATCTGATGGGTGGAGAGATTGGTGTTACCAGTCAGATTGGCAAAGGTAGTCTATTCCATGTGATTATCCCATACCCACCTTCGGAACAGACGAAAAGAGAACCCTTCCTACGGTATCATTCCGAAGATCAAGTCAGGCCAAAAGGAACAGAGCGTGCATCCATTCTATTGGTGGATGATACCGAAGATAATATCTTGCTGGTTGAGGTGTTTCTGAAAAGCACGCCGCATACAATTACCGTTGCCTGGGATGGTCAGGAAGCGTTGGATCAACTGACGAGCAAGCGTTTTGATCTGGTGCTGATGGATATCCAAATGCCGCGCATGGATGGTTATACCGCAACGCGAAAACTGCGGGAGTATGAACAGAAAAACAATTTACCAAGAACGCCTGTAGCTGCCTTAACCGCCCACGCAATGGCAGAGGATGCACAGCGGGCGCGTGATGCGGGGTGTGATGAGTTTCTCAGTAAGCCGATTACCAAGAAAAAGTTGATCAAGGTAATTGATAGTATGCTCAACAGAGTGGGCTGAAAATAAGGATCACGGATAAGGGGCACGTAAGAAATCAACTATCCACAAGCCAGAAGATCCTGCACGATTTCGCCGGAAATGGTCAGTCTAAAGGCTTTATGTTCCTCGGTCAGATGTTTTGCGCGCACATCACTGCACTCATGGGCTTCATCATGATAGACATGCGTTTCGGTTTTGCAGGCTTCGTGGTAATGGCGTATCATCTCTTTGAGTTGGATAATATTGCCTGGCCGATTAGTACTGACAAATTCAGTGAGAAAAGCGAATTTATCCACAGAAAATCGTTTTGTCTGGTTAGATGAACTGAGCTGGTGAAGCCAACTTTCCAGCAGTGTTGCCGATGTGGGGGATGACCAGGCTTTGTCTCGTGAAAGTGCCAAGGCATGGTTGCATGTTTCTGTGTTGTCGTTGGTTAGTCGTCGCAGTTGAGCGGCAGATTGAGCCGTTTGATCCAGTCGTAGCAGTCGTACAAAGCGTTCTATGATAATTTCAGGAATTGTCAGTGCGTTGCCTTCATCAACGCCGACAATGGGGCAGGATGGGTGTTGAGCATAGATTTGCTCAATCAGATCCTGGCGTTCGGATGTGGTGAGGCCGTCATCGGATAAATAGGGCTGACACTGTATACGCGCATTGAGATCAGGAGTGAACAGTGAGGAGAGGAACTGTTCCAACTCAAACGGCTCCATTTCCTGTTCTAATGGCAGTGAGGAAAACACCGCCAACGGGTCTTCACAGTCAAAGTGCATGGCCAACTGACCAATCTGCTTCATGCCGAGTTGTCTCGGCTCAGAGAGCCAATTCAGAATACGTTCTTTGATGAGTTGTTTGTTATTCAATGGAAAATCTCCAATAATCTCAATTTAGATTCTGAAAATTAATTATTTCAGAAACCAGACATTATTTTGCATGAAACGTCATAAAAATGAAAATCTGGTATATTTCAAATAGCTAGATATAGAGTAGATGATGGATTGATAGATTTTTTTCAATTGACAGGTGGACTACAGGAACAAAATGACTAGCGGTTGGTCTACAAATAGGGGTATTACTGTACACTCATAATTTCTTCATGACCAGCTGAGGACAGTATGAGACCCGTTCAACCATTGATGAAATTTCAGATCATCCCAAGGACACTGTTTTTATCATCGGCAAAGATTCACCTCAAGCTGAGCTGAGGCACCGAGTGCGTGCTAGTATAATAGTATAGCCACTGCTCAAGAATAGGTAACGAGCTGGGGAGTTAACGATATGGTTAAGCAAGCTGCCGCGAGAGTGTCGCCGCAATCGTCATTTCCTGAAATTGGTGAAATTGATCAAAAAGAGATTAATGCCTATATTGCATCAAAACGGCGTTTAGGATTCCACTCGTTGTTTGAGAAAGATCCTGTGGTAGAAGGTGCTTTTAATGAGATAAGAATCGGCCAAAAGAAGCTTGAACGGCTGAAAATTAGTACAATCTACACTTTATTGAATAACCTGGGCAAGCCGGGTAAACGGTTCAAAATTGTTGAACGTGGCCGTGATGGCACACAAAATCCCTGCGTGCTTATTTATCATATTGAAGAGAAAAAATATCAAGTTCTGCGTATTAATCAACTGAGTAGTATCTCTAATCGGTTGCAGGCTGTTGTTAAGAGAGATCCTCTCCAGCGTAAAGCAAGATCACCAATCGCCAATAGCATTAATGAGTTTGTTGATCTTGGCAGAGCACTTGAACTGTTTCTGAAGGGTACCGTCTATTCAGACAGAGAGCTTTATCAAAAGCTGCACTCCTTTTTCTCCTATGCTTCTGATCCCAATACTGACGATTTTAGAGGGTTTGCACCAGATACCGCTCTACGCAGTATGGAGCGGGAAGTTTTGGAAATGGCTTTGGGTGTCAAAGAACGTTTTGAGCCAGAGGATGGAAAAGGTAAAGGCAAGCCAGCCGCGCTACCCTTCCCAACGACAGGCGGTACTGTCACCACAGCTGAAAAGCTGGAAATGACCATCAAGACGTTGCAAAAGGAAAAACACACCATTGATACAGTCCGCAGGGAAAGAGCGGGGGCGATCAAGGGGTTGGAAGGTGTTGTCTCGTCGGGTACGCTTCCTGAAAGTACTGAAGAAGGCGTTAAGTCCATTGAAACTATTCAGGCAGGCCGGCTGGCGGATATTGAAAAAGCCAAGAAGAAAATGGCAGAGGTTGATAAGAAAATCGCTGCGATCAATAAACGGTTGGTCGGGCTGAAAAGATATGATGGTTTTCTTGATAGAATTCTGAACTTCATCACCAGGGATGGTTTTGTCATAGAGGATTTTATTGATATTCAGGTGGAACGAAACAAGCCTTTATCCTCCTTGAAAACCAAGATTCGCAGTAGAAAGAGAATTGATCAACCTTCTGGTGTTATTGAAGGTGGTGAAAATGTTGAGATGAATCTGGAAACCACCACACGCTTTACAGTGGATGGCCATGCCATGACACTGAAAGTCGAAGAGTTTCCGGAAGGTGAGGCGCGGTGTGTCTATTGTGATTTGGATGAGTGCAGCAAAGTCACTGTAGATGACTCCAATGTGCCTATCGAACGGGGTATATACCAGCTACGCAAAAGAGATAATAAACTGATTCTGCAATCCATGGAGTGGGAGACGGGCTATCGCTTCAGTTCACCGCCGCCTGTTGCACTGGTTCGTGTACTGCCAGGAGCGCCGGCCAGGATTCGCATGAAGAGTATGTATCGTAACAAGACCATCGAATTTACAGCGGTATAAAGCCATTCGGAATTTCTGACCAGGTGGTTATTCCAGTTGTTTGTTCACAGTTCAAAAATAATTGGCTTTAGATTCTTGCGTAGATAGAGCGGGTGACCTGGTTCGCCTGCTTTGGTCAGCGTGAGGCAGCGCATATCGATTCCCGCCGTCTTGAGTAGATTTACCACTGCTTTTGAACGATTGATATGACTGCCATGATTGCCCCAGGCACACACCGTTAGACGCGCATTCTGAGCGGATTCTACAATCGCTTGATCATTGAACACACCCACCGGATCAGAGACCGATTTCATCTCTTTTGGGTCTGTCGCCCGAAAGGCAAAGATATTGGTCACCATCAAAGCACCATATTCCCAATGACGTGCATAACGTTCTGCTCGCTCTACCGTAGGATCATTTTTGATTTCATCTGCGGTGGAAGGGTTGAGCATTAGAAAGTTGCATAGGGGCTTTTGGTTATCCCAGCTTATCTTTAATGTATACCGATAACGCAGACAGTCTGAAAAGAGAGCAACTCGGTTTTCGCCAATTTTTTCAATCATAAGAGCCATTCCAATTCAGGATTGTATAGGTGTTTCGTCTAAAAAATGAACTGTCAGTCGTTCCAGCCCTGGTGATATAGTGCTTTCGCCTAAAATTTGAACAGTCAACCGTTCCAGCCCTGGTGATATTTTTGCTCTGATGATCTGCTTCGCATATCAAAAGCGGCGCAAAAACATCACCAGGGCTTCCACTCAGGTAGTGATTCATCGTCAAATTTTGGATCGAAATGACTATACTTTTGCTCTGATGATCTGCTTCGCATATCAAAAGCGGCGCAAAAACATCACCAGGGCTTCCACTCAGGTTGTGATTTATTGTCAAGTTTTGGATCGCAATGACGATAATGCACATGGAGTTTTATGTCTATGCACGTTTCAAAAAATCCATGGTCAACAGATAGTCGTGCGCTGTTTGAGCAGGCGCTTGATCGTCTGAATAACGGTCGATTCCGAGAGGCGCAACAGAAGCTGGAATCGCTCCTGGGTATCGTTGGTGATGATGCAACGCTGTTCAATGCGTTGGGTGTGGTGTTTTACCAATTGATGCGCTATGACCGTGCTATTGAACAGTTTCAAAATGCACGAAAAATAATTCCAGACAGCTCTGATATTGTGTGCAATTTGGCCAACTGTTATCAGGATTCCGGCAACGAACAACAAGCCATTCACTACTATCGTAAAGCGATCAGTATGGATGATCGTTCCGCTAAAGCCTATTACGGGTTGGGTGTTGTTCTGCTCAATCAGGGTGAAAAAGAGCAGGCTGGTCGGGCCTTTGATCAGGCGTTGAAAATCAATCCAGCCTTGATTGAAGTCCATCAACATCGTGTGAAATTAAAGCGCTATACCAAGTCGGATCGGGCGGAATTGGTCGGGTTGCAAAATCAGTTGCAGCAGCTACCAGAGAATTCTGAAAGCGCTATGAATCTCAACTATGCTTTGGGCAAAGCATTTGATGATGTCGGCGATTATGAGACCGCTTTTGGACATTTCCAAGCCGCCAATCGGGTCAAAAAAACACAGTTAACATTTGATCCTGAAGCACATGGCAGGCTTGTGGATGGTTTGATTGCCCATTTTTCGTCAGATTATTTTAAAACCGCGTTCACTGTCGGCTCCGATGATTCTACACCGGTTTTTGTGGTGGGGATGCCTCGTTCAGGCACCTCTTTGGTGGAGCAGATTATAGCCAGCCATCCCGAGGCAGAGGGCGCTGGAGAGTTGGATCATTTCCATCGGACGGTAAAGATGTTGCCGATTCTTATGGGCGGTAGTCACAATCCCTATCCAGACTGTTTGGCGAGGCTGAATCAAGGCGTGATCAACCGTTTGGCACGGGACTATTTACAGGTATTGGATGGGCTTTTTCCCAACGCAAATCGTGTGGTCAATAAAATGCCCACCGATTTTCTACATCTGGGATTAATCTACACTCTTTTCCCAAAGGCTACGCTCATTCATTGTGCCAGAAATCCACGGGACACAGCGCTGTCCATCTATTTTCAGAATTTTTCAGCAGGACAGAACTATGCGGCCAGTCGATCACAGATTGTTGAATACTATCAACAGTACCAACGTGTAATGGATCATTGGCAGAGCGTGATTCCAAACCTGTTGACCGTCCGTTATGAGGCGCTCACCAAAAAACCAGAGGTTGTGATCCGACAAATCATTCAACATGCGGATCTGGATTGGGATCCTGTTTGTCTTAATTTTTTTGAAACCAAACGCTCCATTGCAACTGCCAGCAATTGGCAGGTTCGGCAAAAGATACATAGTCGGTCTGTTGAGCGTTGGAAAAAGTATCAGCCGTTTTTAGGTCCGTTATCCACTCTGTCTCTAGCGTAAAGGCACGGTCATTCTGGGACAATCCTAGCATGATTCCGGACATCGGATTCGGTATGGCCGATGATCATGGATTGTGTTTTTTCGGGAACAAGGGTCACGGAAAAATCAGAAACGATAGGTTAAATCCAAACGCCACTGACGGTCAGTCACATTTTTCAGCAGACTGGGGCCGCCCGTATTCTGAAGGAGTAGTAAATTACGAACGTGGAATTGGAGCCGAAACTCAGGATGGAGAAATTTGTTCCAAGTGCCAGTGAAGTGTGTTGAAGACGTTTGAAATGAAGGTTTCTGATAATGGTCCAGGCGGAAATTAACCCGTAGATCATCTTTTAACAGAACATCGAGACCGCTATCCATAAACCAGGATGCTTTTCCAGAATCCAATACGCCATCACCTTCAGGAACAGACCATGCCAACGTGCTGAGCAATTTATACCAATTGGATGGTGAATATTGCAGATCAGCTTCCATGCCAACCAAGCGTGCGTCATCATCCACACCTGCTGCCACACCACTGATTGTATGGTGCCAAGCATGAAAAGCGGTAACACGTCCCAACAGACGAGGGCTTCGGTAAATATAGCCTAATTCCAATGTGTCAGCTGTTTGGGGCTTTACAATGTCGAGATAGGCTTCATCTCTGGATATCGGTCTTGCGCTAAAGGCGTATTGCGCTTTGATAAGATGGTTGGCATTGAGTTGATGAACCAAAGCTAATCGAGGTGAGAGGTGATTGCTGCCGCCTTGATCATAGCGATCATACCGAATGCCGGTGGTCAGGGTGGTATCCTTATTGAGTTTGAAAGCATCCTGTGCGGCCAGACTCCAGTGGATTCGATTTTGGGATAATGGGGTGGTAATAAGTGGATTGAACGTATCCCATGTGATCCAAGATTTAGCCATTTGAAGGCCAAAAAAAACAGAATGGTTGGTCCAGCGGTCAATTGTCAGGTCTATACCACTGGTCAGATCACTCTCTTTTTGACTGTTAGAGAGTAGCAGCTTACTGGCTGGAAGAGTGGTATTTCCTTGTAGAAAAGCAGGGTTGATGACTGTGAAATTGGCTTGGAGGCGTTGATAACCAATGTGGAAATCCAGTGCCATATCTGGCTCAATACCATATGAATGATGCAATGCGATGTTTGTTCTAAGCTGTTGGGCACCTGGTTCAATCACCGTATTTCCCGCAGCACTGGGTACTTTACCGCGCACGAAATCTTTTAATGAAAATGCATTGGCGGTAATCTTCGTATTTTGGGCGATTTTCAGGCTGAATAATGCGCTTTTGTAATAGCTGGGATCAGAGTCCACGTGGGTTAGGTTGGCCGATTTTGCCATGTTTTGTCTGATCCGGAAGATATTTGATTCCCGGTCAGGCCCACCACTGCGCCAGCCAGCAAGCCCCAAGCTCATATGTAATGTGCCGGAGTCATTACTGCCGGATATCAGTGCTGAACCTTCAGAATGTTCAGCAGTACCAATGCTACCAATAAGATGATGGCCAGATTGTCGGGTAATAATATGGATCAGACCGGCGTAGGCAAAATTGCCATGAGCCTGAGAGCCAGGGCCTTGAATAAACTCAATGCGTTCAATTTGAGAAATGAGTATCTGAGTGAGTGACATCACCATACCCTTGGTGAGGGTGTCAATCGGTGTATCGTTAATCATCCATTTGAAATACAAACCCTGAGAGGGTGCGCTACCGGGACCGGATTCTGGAAAAACCAGGCGCGCATGATGACCATTGACCAAATCCAGTACATCACCAACGTCATAGGCACCACGCGCTAATAACTCTTCAGCCAGATAAACCGTTACCATGCCTGGTACATAATCCGCGTTCATACGGTTATTTGTAGCAATTTTAGTATGTTTATTGATTATTCCCAGCAGTTGTTTGAGCTCCTTTTCATCCTCTTCTGACTCGCTGAGCATTGAATCATCATTTGGTTGGTGACTGGAGTGTGTGTTTTTTGATTGATTGTCGATATTGATCGTGGAGTCGGGATTTTCGGCACTTAAGAGTGGTATGGGATTGAGAATGATCAAGGCTGTAACCAGCCCTATAAGTATATGTGTAAAATTTATATTTATTTCTAGACGATTTTTTGTTTGTTGTGTTCGATTTATCATTGTTTCTGTCGCCATGATTTGTCAGCAGAATTTATAGTTATTTCTACTGAAAAACATCTGAAGGTAAAATCGTTTTAGGGGTTACGTAATTGAATGAATTTTGTAGCTGTCATTTCCGTGGAATCGGGAATCCAGCTTGGTTCTCTACCCACTGGATTGCCGATTCCACGGAAATGACGGTACACGCTTTTATGTCTGTTTCAACTGGCAATGGTGTAACTCCTATTGTTCTATGGAAAAAGCAAAGACATAATAACTCTCAAATCATTGAATTTAATCTGAAAATAACGCAGACACATAGACGGTGTGTAAGAAAATATGCCTGTTCCATGAAAAAATCTGATTGACCTTAAAAATAAATTTATCAAACTGAGCAATTATTTTCCAGTTTCTTTATCAGCCTATTCAACCAGCCCCAATTTGACCGCAAATCGGGAGAGTTCGGCAATGGAGCGTAAATTGAGTTTGTCCATAATCCGGTTGCGATAGGTTTCCACGGTTTTTGGGCTAATGGACATTTGTCGGGCTATTTCCTTATTGGTCATGCCCTTGGCGATGCCTCTTAATACTTCCCGTTCTTGTCCGGAAAGAATCAAAGTACCACCAAATTTTTCCAGTTGGGTAATTTTATCAGCAATGATTTTGGTAACAAAGGTTTCACCAGTATTGACAAGTCGGATGGCGTTGACCAGATCTTCGAAGGTGTTTTCCTTAAGCACATATCCTTTGGCACCGGCATGTCTGGCTTCCAGGGCAAGCAGTGGATCTTCATGCATGGTCAGTAAAAGAATGTTGCTTTGGACATCTTTTGACTGTTCTACACGACGTGATATTTCAATGCCATTGAGTCCTGCCATGGTAATATCCAGAACAGCCACATCAGGGTGTTTTTCCTGAATCAGATCCCAGGCGGACTGTCCATCTCCTGCTTGGCCTACGATCTCAATATCTGCTTCTGATTGAATAAGTTGAGATAAACCTTGTAGAAAAATGGCATGGTCATCAGCAAGAACGATATTAATCATCAATCAGAACCTCCAGGTCAACAATAGCACCTTTGCCGGGTGCGCTTTTTATCTTGAGCGTGCCACCCAACATTTGGGCGCGTTTTTTTAGAATGGAGAGGCCATAACCCGCGCCGTGGCCTGCTTTAATCTGTTCCGGTTCGAAACCGCGTCCATCATCTTGAACGGTCAGTCTCAGGCGATGTTTAGTAAAGCGTTGTAAAGTAATGGTAATGTGCTGGGCGCGGGCATGTTTGACACTATTGTTCAGTATTTCCTGGAACATCAGAAAAAGATTTTCCAAATCCACCTGATTCAATGGATCAGGATCATCTTGTATATCCAAATCAAGTGTTAGACCGGTCAATCGACGCATACGATCACAGTGTTGACGAATGGCGTTTACCAAGGTCAATCCCTCCAAGGAGAGAGGGTTTAAATCACGTGTTACACTGCGGATCTCTTTGATGGCGTGGCCGGTATCTCGAATCAATGTATCCATGGCAAGTGGGTCTGTATTACCTCTGGTTTCCAATTGGCGGTTGAACATTTTCAAGCCCAGCAGAATGGTTTGGATCGTTTGACCTGGACCGTCATGGAGCAGAGTTGCAAGCCGACTGCGCTCTTCTCCTTCGAGTTCAATACTGAGTTGATGGGCTGTTTTTTCGAGTTCAATGCGTTTTTGGGTTTCGTCACGGAGTTGTTCATTGGTCTGGGTCAGTGCATAGGTGCGATCAAGCACTTTATATTCTAATATTTCATTGGTTTCAGAGAGTTGGGCCGCATAGATTTTTAATCGACCCGCCATGACCGAAACCGCTCGCCAGACCAATAAAATCAGTACCAGTTGGAACAAGGCCAGCCAGATGATCCGGCTTTGAAGTTGGTCACGCAATTGAGCATGAAAGGCATTGCTAACATGGAAATGCGCGATTCCCATCAGCTCCCGTGTTTTGGGATGAAGCAACGGTGCATCGGTTTTAAAACAGGGTGGGCAATCAGGTCCAAGCGTCATGAATTGTTGTTCTTTGGGCAGATCAACAACAGCGGTATCCCATTCAATATCCATGCGGATGATAAATGGCTTCTTTGTATTGGAATCCGTTAATAGTAGGGTGTGATTGATTACATGTTGGATGGATTTACTCATATCGTGTCCGTCATTGGACGTGGTTATAAGCGAAGACAATCTGTCAGCCATTACTGTAGTAAGCGCTTGTGCATGGGATTCGGATTCATCGATCAATCGTGGTTCCAGCTCTTCAAACCAATAGATCATTACCACACCAAGGATGCCCACCATTAAAATGAGAAACAGAAAAGTCGGGCGTGAGCGCCATAATGGGATCGCGTTCAGAATCTTATTCATGAGCATATCGGCGGGTGATCCGCAGAAAAAAGCGTTTTAGAACAATACCCCAAGTATCTAGTGCATGTTGGTTTACCAGAGGTAACACTTTTTCACGTACCGACAGGCCGCAAAACAATCCACTCTCAACATCTCCTTCAAATGGTGAAAAAACGGTGCGATGGGATCGTTTGCCCCAGGCAATAATGGTATCAAGATCATTAAGGCGCTTTTCTGATAGGAAAACACCAGCAGGCGGTTTTTGTTTATATTCTGACAGGTTTGGATCGTCGGTTATGAATACCCGAATAGGGATATTGCGGATCGTGCCCACTTTTTCCAGTTGATGGGCGATATCCTGTGCCTGAGTGGATGCCCCTCGATGAAGCACTACCAGGGAAAGCATGCCATCAGCGTCTATTTTGTCATGGATTTTGGTGTCTGCGGCCAGAAAACTTGGAAATAGATCAACGCCAGCTTGCAGTCGGGATGCCTGCCAAGCCTGGATTGGCGATGAGACAGCAAAGAGCGACCAACATAGTACAATGGCTATGAAGATGCGCCAAACCTCCTGTACCCTCATCTTTTGTGTTGGTTTAACCAATGCCTAACATCCAATCCATCCTACCATTGTGGTTTCGTCTAAAATTTGAACAGTCAGCCGTTCCAGCCCAGGTTGTGGTTTATTGTCTAATTTCGGATCGAAATCACTATAAAATTCAGATTAATGGTGCTTTAGAGCGCCATTGTAAATTAATTTTTTCCGTGGCCCTAACGTGAGGCTAATTGTGCACTGAATGGCTATTATGGCAATGCCTCAATAGGATGTCTGTCAGGTATCCTATGGACATCATGTCAATAAGAGCGCGTCCCTTTCTGTGCTTTGCTGAAAAATTAAAATCCTGCGCGACTGGAACGACAGATTATCCATGCAATAGAAAAATATCTTGAGATTAACTCATTGAAATTATTAAATTTAATCTATTGTATTGATGTGTAAGATCAAAATGATTTGATAAAAAATACACTATGTGGGGTGTTTACCGGACATACAGCGGTATTCGGAATAAAGTAGGATTTGCCCGAGTCTCACGGTTGTCACGGAATTTGGGGATAATATTCACCATTTCTGAAACCATCTGAACAGGAATCTGACCGTTACCGGTTGGACAGACACAGGCTAATGGGGGTTAGTCGTCTGACTCTGTCAAGTTGGAAGAAGAGGTGCACTCCGTGACCCAACTGAGGCCAGTGATCGAATTACCATCACTGGCCAGAGACTTCCTAATCCATTCTCCAATATGCGACATACGGGTTCCCGCCCTTTTGTTATATGTTGTAACAACTAATAAATCCAGGTGATACATTGAAAGCTATAAATATCTCTATCATTCTGGGTATTGTCATTTTTATTTTTGAATTTAGCATCATGCTAATTCTGGAAGAGTGGCGTGGACTTGAAAATACATTTCGGGATGCTTTCATTGATGCCACCTTGTTGGCAATGGGTTTGGTCCCGGTCATCTATTGGCTTGTCTATCGTCCACAGAAATATAAAAACGCCAGCCTGAGAAAAGCGCATGAATATATAGAAAGTATTTTTTCTCAAACGACTGATATTATCGCCATATCAGCAAGCAATGCCGATCTTGATAGTCAGTTGCAATCTATCTTGGATAAGCTGCTTTCCCTTCCGTTTCTTTCCATTGAATCAAAAGGTTCTATTTTTCTCAAAACGCCAGGTGAAGATGCTCTGGACATGATTGTTGAGTCAGGATTGCATCCGCATCTTTTGTCTGAGTGTAAAAAGGTGGATTATGGACACTGCTTGTGCGGAATGGCAGCCAGTGAAGCCAAAATGCAGTTCTCCAACTGTGTTGATCATCGACATACGATTGGTTTTGAAGGTATGCAGCCACATGGACACTACTGCTTTCCCATAACCTCAGGAAATAGGGAAGTGCTTGGTGTGCTTAACCTTTATGTGCGCCATGGCCATAAATCAAATGAAACTGAGATCACATTTTTCAAATCCATATGTCAGGTTATTGCAGGATTGATTGAGCGTCATCAGGCTTCTTTGAAATTGCAGGAATACAATCGAAAGCTGGAAGAAAAGGTCGAAAAACGGGCCAAAGAGATCAGAAGAAACTATGAGATTCAGTCAGCAACCAATGATATCTTGACCATTGCCAATGAAAATGTACCTCTATCTGATAAATTGGATCGCATCATGAGTCAGATTATTGGTATTCCATGGTTATCTCTGGATTCGAAAGGGTGTATTTTTACTACTGATCCTAATACAAAGATATTAAAAATGGAAGCCCATTATGGGTTGGATGATGAGATAGAAAAATGTAAGGAAGTGCCGTTTGGCACCTGTATTTGTGGAATTGCTGCTGAAACCAGGGAGCTCGTATTTAAAGCGGATATTGATGAAGATCATCATATGGTTCTGGGTAATATGGATCCCCATGGACACTACTGTTCGCCTTTGATTTCCAACAATGAAGTGCTTGGTGTTATCAACCTGTATGTACCCTCTGGTCATGTATCTACATCACAGGAGCGCGAGTTTTTCATCAGCATTTCCCATCTTATCGCTTCGGCTATTCGTCGGCATCGAGCAGAAGAGCAACTCGAAGCGTTTAATCAGCAGTTGGAAGAGATTGTTCACTCCACGGTCCACGCATTCTCCCACACGGCAGAGACACGTGATCCCTATACAGCGGGACATCAACGCCGTGTTTCAACATTCGCCGAAAAAATTGCCCGTAAGCTCAACTATACCGAAGCGCAGATTGATTCCATCAAAATAGCCGGAATTCTTCATGACATAGGCAAGATAACGGTGCCCGCTGAAATCCTTTCTAAACCTGGAAAACTCTCCAATGCAGAGTTTGAGATCATAAAAACCCACAGCCAAGTCGGCTACGAAATCCTAAGATCAATCAAATTTGGAACCCCAATCGCTCAGATCGTGCATCAACATCATGAAAAAATAGACGGCTCCGGCTATCCTTTAGGATTGACAGATAAAGAGATTTTACCAGAAGCAAAAATCCTGGCCGTTGCCGATGTCATAGAGGCTCTGGCTTCACACCGTCCATACCGCGCATCCATGGGATTGGACAAGGCGCTGTCCATTCTCACCGAGGGAAAAGGCACACACTTTTGCCCTGAGGCCGTGGAAGCGTGTTTTGACGTACTGAAAGAGCACAATACCTTTGAAGAGGTGTTTGGGCAGGATGCCAACCATTTTTAATGGGTGGTGTTTGGTTGATGTGATATCGATTAGATTGATTATCCATGCGCAAGGTTCAAATTCGGCGCTTGTCCTTTACATAGGTGTTTCGTCTAAAATTTGAACAGTCAGCCGTTCCAGCCCTGGTGATATTTTTGCTCTGATGATCTGATTTGCATATCAAAAGCGGTGCAAAAATATCACCAGGGCTTCCACTCAGGTTGTGATTTATTGTCAAATTTTGGATCGAAATAACTATAAAAGACAAGCGCCGATTCCATCACCTACTGACAGCCAGCTTAATGCGTTGCAAAGTACGGGTTCCCCACTGATAGCTCACCAGCCCCAATAGAATCATACCAACGCCCAGCAAAAAGCGGTTGTCGAGATATTCGCTGTTCAGAAAACGTCCCAACGCTACAGCCACCAAAGGTGCCATCAGGGTAATCAACATGGTTTGGCCGGTTTGGAGTTGACTCAGTAGGAAATAGAACAGCATAAAGCCTACGGCGCTTGCCATTACGGCCAAATATACGATTGAGCCTGCTGCTTTAAGCGACAGGGTGACGGGAAACTGTCCGCCATCCAACAGCCATATCAGAATAAAGCCCGGTGTTGCGACAGTTAAGGATCCAACTGTTGTGGCTAGGGCGGAAACGTTTCCTCCAATGCGTTTGACATTCACCGTACTGATTGCATAGATGAAGACGGACAGTACCATAGCACCGATTCCATACGCTGCTTGTGTTGAACCGCTGGCTGAACCTTGGATGAAAATAATCATCAGGCCGCCAACGCCTAACAGCGTACCTAACCACCGTTCCCAGCCGAATTTTTCACTGAGCCACAACCACGCCAACAGACCTGTAACCATGGGTGTGAGCCCAAACAGAACCGAAACCCAGCCAGAGGGAATGTGCTGTGCAGCCCAATAGGTGGTCGTCATGGCACCTAAAATGCCCAAGCCACCGGACAGATAGGTCATGAGTGCAGTACGATGAAAGGGCATCGGGGTTTTTGCTACGCCTAACACCACCAGACAGACCACAAGACCCAGCACCATACGCGCCATCACTGCAAATGGAAAACCAACATTGTCCATACTCCACTGTACCGCCAATGGAGTAGATCCCCAAATCAGTACAATGCCAGTGAACGCCAGTGCTACGGTCATGATCTTGTCCTCTTAGTCATACAGATTGCCCAAAGTGAGCGGGCAAA
>JADFWU010000004.1 GCA_015234045.1 Magnetococcales bacterium | reverse complement strand
TGAATATGAGGTGCGGCCTCCTGCCAAAGGGGTTCTGTATCTGGAGTTAACCGGTAAAGCAGGCGATTAATGGCATCTGACTTGAGCTGGAGAACTGAGGATATCATTCGAGCCTACTCACTGAGATGGTTGATTGAGGTGTTTTTTGAGAACTGGAAGGGCTATGAAGGGTGGGATGCTTTGACCAAACAGCCAGGCAATGAGGGATCAGAACACGGTCTGATCTTGAGTCTGCTGGTCGATCATTGTCTCCTAACTCAACCAGACCAACTGGCCAACCTGAAACATAAGCAACCCGCGTATACCGTGGGAAGTGTGATCAATCGTGTCAGACTCGAAGGTATATTGACCGTTTGCCAGGACTTGGCCACATCACAGGACCCCAAACAGCAGCTTGAACAGATTACGGTCGCGTTTCAGGAACTGTTTCAACTCAACCCGTCAGATAAACATATGGTGGGGCGTGATCTGGGGCGTCTGGAGCCGACTCCTGCTCTGAAATATCGTGCTATGGAATGTTTGAGCTAACCTGTCAAGATCGAAAAACTTGAACATCGAGTAAATAGTTACTTCAAAAAATCTAGGAGATGATAAATGAAAACAGGAAAGAATTTGCTATCTATATGTACTAGTTTATCTATAGGGTTAGTAGCCTCAACCGGGCTTGCCACTGAACATCTAGGAGAACCAAGGGAGCTAGTCATTGATCAAGTTTCCCGTAGACTTCCCCCCATAATGACCTCACTAACACTTCCTGAGACTCCAAAGGGCGACACCTATATTGATGTAAACTGGGCGATTGAAGGCTATCATGACAGCTACAGATCTGCTGTGGCAGTCTTTGAGTGTGCTAATCAAATTGATGAAAATTGCGGTGCAACCGTATCTGACGCCTACGATATCCCGAGGGATTTACTTTTACCTATTGAGGAACAACGGGGTGATTGGGGTTTTGAGGGTACTCAAACGAGTATATTTAGCTATAAAGCTAGAATCAAACTACCCCCAGTGGTTGAACAGAAGGATTTGGCTGTTAGATTTTATGTGCTCAGTGATACAGATGAAAAAGATAATAAAAGAAGTGTATCATTATTGATAAATGGTGGACTTGATGGAATAGATTATTTAGGTAGCACAGGACGAATGGTTAAACTAACTGTTCAACCTAATAGTCCTGAATGCATTATAACAAAAGAAGAATTAGAAAGTGGTTATAATGTTAAACCTAATGACGGCTTAGATGATACGGATGGTTTCCAAATGGCAATTAATAGCTTTAATTTAAGGTGTTTAAATAGAAATAATAATAACCGTGCATTAATTGAATTGCCAAGTGGGTTACTTAACATCAGTAAAGGCATATTCGTTGATCAAAACCATTTAACAATTAAAGGGCAGGGAGGGGTTCAAAATTCAGCAACTCCAACTATGTTTGAATTTACTCCTGATGATGAAACGCAATACCCAGCACATTCAAGCCGAAATTCTAAACTAGATTTAACATTACTAAATTATTATTATAGTTCAGGTAAAAAGATTAATGGGTCATGGTTATGGCCTGGAAGGGCAATATTTAAAATTCAATCTCGTAATGTACATTCTTCGTATTTAAGTGTATATAATAGTTTACCTGAAAATAAAAAAGAAATTCTTGAAGGATCTATAAATTTTCACTGGAAGGCAGGTGTGCCTATAACTGAAAACTCCTATAAAGGAGAATCGATTATTAAATTAACCAGTGTGTATGGTTTAAAAGTCGGTCAATCCGTGTGGGTACTTTCCCCGAATACTAATAACCTTTACGATTCGTTGGGTATGGATTATTACGATGAATATGGTGATGAAATACGGGTTGATTCACCACAATTAAGACAAAAAATTTATCTAATAACCGAAATCAATGAAACAAATAGAACTATTCGAATTGACCAGCCTTTAGAGTTTGATTTGTTAGTAAGTCAAACTAGTGATGGTTCACGCTATGCTATTAATAGTGGTTCTAAATCAGCTCAGGTAGGTAAGATTGTTCCTTTAGATGCTGTAGATGGGGTGAGATTTGAAAACTTTCACCTTTATCAAACATCCCCTCTATCAGAGGACGGAACACCATACACTGAAGAACAAGCTAAAAATAATTATACAAATCTTGATGTCACAAAGGCGATACACGGCTTTCTTTTTAAGTATGCTGTTAATCCTGAAATCCGCCACGTTTCAACATCTATGATAGGTGGACATCCTTTAGTAACTGAAGTGGCTTCTAATCTTGTAATTAATAATAATCAAATGATTGGATCCTGGAATAAAGGACTTGGGGGAATGGGGTACTTTAGGCTATCCAAGGTTTGGAATAGCGAAGTTTGCCATAACGAGATTTATGATCTAAGGCATTTAACCCTTCAATATTCTTCATCTAGAAATTTAATATGTCACAACAACTTAAATAATGATTTTAATAACCACGGTGGATTAGAAAGATTTAATATTATAGAGAATAATGATATTGCAATACCTTTTGAGCATCGCAATTGTGAACCTAATTGCTCTGAAAGCGAGACAGATAGATGGTATCCTTACTACTGGAGTACAAGTCAGAAGGCTACATGGGCTTCCCCAACAGGGCAACGGAATATTCTTTTCAATAACATCATGTCCTACCAAGAAGCAGAAGATGGGCCTTATGTTCCATATCCCTATTCTACCAAACAGGTTATCCATCAGTTTGGTTGGGGTGAAAATGGTTGGGAACATCTCAAAATCGGTGACAAACGGATTAGCAACTGGAGTGGTGTGGAACTAGAGGATTTCTCGGGTAATGGGGTTGATACGAGTTGCACGTATTCAGGGAAATCCCTGCTTGATAGTGCTGAAATGGAATGTGGGGGTGAGTCCTACCCACTATCGGATTTGAGATAGATGGAGTGAAGAAGGCTAAGTAAGGCTATCAAACGATGTTGTAGAGCTTACAGCGTCGTTTGGTTATTTGGTGAAATGGTCAGGTCTAAGATTTGTGATATAAACGAGGTACATAAGGATACTTTTGTACCTCGTTTTGGTTAATCTGATTCTATTGGAAACTTCCTCTTTGTCAAATCGTAGTGGGGGGAGGGGGGAAAGTAACGCTTTTTCAATTAGCGAATATAAAGTCGTTAATTATTTAGAAATCTTCTTCAAGTCCAAGATATTCACAATCTATAAGATTCAACTTTTGAAATCGTTCTTGGATATTGCTGAGTTCTTCATACAACACTTCCACCTCTTCTTCTACATCAGGCAGATGAATATCATTGAGTAGAGCCTTGATATAAGCTGGTAGTCGTGCTGGATCCAAATCGAGAGCACCAAATGACTTCATCATATTAAAATGAGCACCTCCTGATTTTTCATCAATTAAGAACATAATAAGTTCTCTCTTAATCTGCATTTCATCCAAAAAATCAAGTCGATCCTTATTTAAACCTAAAAATACCTTTATTGCTTTAGAGTCTCCTCTGAGCTCATAAGTATAAATATTTAACTTAGACGCCTTATTATAAATTATTGAATATAATTTTCTTGAAATCTTACCAACAATCTTACCTATAAATTTTTTTATTTGGTCAGTATTTTGAACGCCAACCAACTCATTTGTTATGCCTACTTTTAGGTGCTTTTCAATATATTGAAGAAAGGCGTATTTCTCAGCTTTAACATTATATATTGAGGTTATAGAGTATCGTCCATAACGTTGTGACTTATAGAATTTAGAAAGCAACGATAAAAATTCTTTTTGGTGGACTGACAGATCTAATTCATTATTGGTGTTTATCCTATTAGCTAACTCACTGGTATTATGAGTAATAAGACTTTCCTCAAGATCTACTATATTTGTTGAACTGTTATACTCATTTAGAATTATTGCCACTTTTAGTAGACGCTCTAAGCCAACTGATAAGTTGTACAAGATTTCAAAAATATCGGCCGGATTATTCAATCCATCAAGAGAGTCAAGATGCTTTATTCCATTGTAGATAAATGATCCAGATAAATCTAGCTCTATGCCCAAACCAAAATTCAACCACCACTCTTCAGGAGTCATATCCATTGTTAATTCCAACTTTTGCTGTTTTTTTACTCATGCGTATTATTTAATTTAGCCCACTACTGTCCGGGACATAAGTTGTACAACCACGCAACATGCCGTTTAAGCGACTTGAACTCCAGTTCAACTCACTGCCACTCTCCCATCATCTTCAATTTGATGAATGGGAGGCCGCGTTATGTACGCTGGAAAGAGCGTTTTTTCTCAGGTGATGGAGTTCATGCCATCTCATACTTTCCGGCGTTGTGTCCAGCGCTATCATGGTGATCGGCACGTTAAACAGTTCACGTGTCTGGATCAATTCCTCTGCATGGCTTTTGCACAAATCACCTACAGAGAGAGTCTCAGAGATATTGAAGTTTGCCTTCGTTCACAGCAGTCCAAGCTCTACCATATGGGCATTCGTGGCAAGGTATCGAAAAGCACGTTAGCTGATGCCAATGAGAAACGAGATTGGAGAATTTATGCCGATTTTGCACACTCCTTGATTCAAAAAGCCCGGCGACTATACCAGGACGACGAATTTAGCGTTAATCTCCAACAGACAGCGTATGCGCTTGACTCCAGCACCATTGATCTGTGCCTTTCAGTTTTTCCATGGGCAAAATTCAGGAAAACGAAGTCTGCCATCAAGCTCCATACTCTGTTGGATTTACGAGGAAATATTCCATCATTCATCCACATCAGTGACGGGAAACTTCACGATGTCAACATTCTAGATCAACTCATACCAGAGCCCGGATCTTTCTATGTCATGGACCGCGGATACCTGGATTTTGCCCGTCTGTTCACACTGAATGAAAGTGATTCCTTCTTTGTCATACGGGCCAAATCAAACCTCCGCTTCAGAAGACTCTATTCCAGATCCATTGATAAGAATAGCGGACTTCGGTGTGATCAAACCATCGTTCTGACTGGAAACCGCTCTCAAAAAGCTTACCCAGCCCATTTGCGTCGCGTCAAATTCAATGACGTCGAAAAAGGGAATATCTTGGTGTTTCTCACCAATGATTTCACCCTATCTGCGCTGACAATTGCAGCGCTTTATCGTTCCAGATGGCAGGTTGAGCTATTTTTCAAATGGATTAAGCAGCACCTGAGAATCAAGAAATTTTATGGGACATCAGAGAACGCCGTCAAAACTCAGATTTGGACAGCGATCTCAGTTTATGTGCTCGTAGCCATCATCAAAAAAGAGCTCAAAATAGACGCCAGTCTCTACACAATTTTGCAGATTTTGAGCGTCACCGTTTTTGAAAAATCATTGATTGATCAATTGCTTGGAAGTGGCCTTCATCCTGAACAACCTGACAACCAAGATAACCAGTTGAACTTATTCGATTATTAACCGGACACTAGTGCCCTGAATCATTTAAATTATGATACCCCTTGTTTCTGCCAATTTCAAACATTCTTTTCTTGATGTAATATTCTGCTGGTGAACGAATAGCCGTATCAATCGCAGCATTTGAAAAAAACTGATGCTTTGGTTGTTTTTGGGAGTGTTTTATTAAATACTCGACTCGCAATAGTTAAGAATGCATTTGCTGTTATTGATATGATTTTATCTATATTTGCTGGAACATCACCTGCTGATAGGCCGACTTTGTTGATTGGTTTGACTTTTTCATCGCTTGGGTCACGAATACTATAACTCTTCGAAGCTGGAGCGTTATTTTTTTCCGAAAAAAAGACGCTTAAATAAAGGATAAAAAGCGATTCAGGAAGTGATGATTGGAGGGAATGATTTTTTCCTTTTTTGGATGTTTGCGGGCTAAAATGTCGGAGCCAGTTTTCCAGACAAATGAACCATACTCATCCGAGAAAGGGGCATCTGTTTTTGTGCTTCGTAGGGTGAGTAAACAGCCAATATCGGTTCCAGACTGGGCGTTGTCCCAGAATAAGCATACCGGTTCAACATGGTTAACCGTTGCTGATGAATAACCGCACTCCTCTTGTAGTTCCTTAACACACTGCTTCACAGGGTCTGGTGAACCATTCTTCGAAGGCTCAATGGTTCCGCTGGGTGCCAATTCCCAATAGCCTGGATATTGGGTGACATGGCCCGAACGTTGGCCTAGCAGAATTTTATCCTGAAAACGAGTTAGGCCAGTTACACCCAGTGAGAAAATGGATAGGTTTGGTCCATTATCATGCCGATCTGCATAAAAATATCGATATGGAATCGGCATTGTCTGAATGTGTATTTGATCCGGTTTTGTTCGTTTGATATCCGTGATGTGGAGTAGCTTACCGTCAAACAAAGAAGGATTGGTTTGTAAAGCAGATTGCCAAAGTTGATCGGCTTTCTCTATATCTTCTTGTGGCAAGATTGATTGGAATGGAATCTGTTCAATTGTTAATTTATTAAATAAAATCAGTGGTTCTTGACTGAAAAAATCAGGTGGAAAGCTCACGATAACACCTTCAGAAGATCATCCAACTGAGTGATAAAACATACACCATCCGGCCAGAGTTGAGCGGGATCAGCCGCTAAGATCGCTGTTTGTAGTCCCGCAGATAGGGCCGATTGAGCACCGGAACGGGAATCTTCTACAGCCCAACTCAGTACAGCATCACAACCGGTTATTTTCAACGCATGGAGATAGGGGGCGGGATTGGGTTTTCCAGGTGACACACTATCACCACCAACCGTGCAGTCAATCCAGTTGAGCAAGTTATGGGTGTGAAGCCAGGATTGGATTAAGTGTTTCGAAGAAGAGGAAACAACGCCGATTTTATAGCCCTGTTTGTGAACAGACTTCAACAAGGTAACAGCGCCCGGATTTGGTTGAACATGCTCATATTGGCGGAAAATCAATTGCCAATAGCGTGTCAGTAGATCCTGTTCTGAAATGGTCAGGTGATGAATTTCAATAAGACGTTGAGCCACAACAGAGAGCGGTGGGCCGTTCAGCATGTCAAACTCTTCTACACTGCCCTGACACTGATATTCATCCAATACATCACAATAGACGCGATACATCACATCCAAGCTGTCTGCCAGTGTGCCATCCAGGTCCAGAAAAAGACCTTTTTGGCAACTCATGCGCTGATTGCCTCAATGGCTGTTCTGGCCAATGGTGCGTAGAGTGGATAGAGCTGTTTTTTAATGCGTTCGGCATATTGTGTCGTTGTGGTGTTGTTTGGTGTTGGCGCAACATCCAACCAAACCATGGCCAGCGGTAAACCATCGTCGATAATTTCTGTCATGCGGTGAGCAGTGATGGCAACCTGTTTATCTCCATTTTCCAACGCGCGTTTCACAGGTTCCGCACCCTTGTATTGGGGCAGGGCACCACGATGTAGATTGAGACCTCCGAGCCGAAAACGATTTAATGCCTCGTTGGAAACCAGAAAACGCCAGGAAAGCACCACTAGAAGATCAAATTCTGCCCTGGGTAGATGGTTTTCCAGCGTTTTTGCTTCAGGAAAGTCCAGCGGAAACAGTGGGATGTCTTTACTATCACAGAGTGTTTGAAATTGGGAAAAATCGCCTCTGGGGCCATTGCCTTCAGATTTGGGCAGGCGTGCGTGAGAGAAGACACCTTTTAGATCAATATTGGGATTGTCGATCAGGGTATCCTTAAGAACTAAAAAACCAGGCTCTCGGCCTAACAGGGCAATGGTGCGTAAGGGCATCATCTTAAAATTACCAAAAAAAATGGGGAGGCAAGCCTCCCCCAAATTACTGCCCTTGAGTGCTGTTCATTCGGGGAGAATGTAACAACGGGGTTAATTATCTTATCGGAGGGTTTGTGAGAACCATTAGAGAAAAATTACACCCGTGTCATTTCTATCCCAAAATAATCAAGGCCAGTTGCGAAGATCACCATGACAATTGCGGCACCCTTGTTTGACACCTTCAATGGCATCGAGCAAATTAGGTGTGTCGTGATTGGCATTCCACTTTTTAGCCGCTGAAACCAACTCTTTAGCTGAATCTTGACTCACTGAAACACGTTCCCGAAAGGCTTCTTCATCTTCCCACGGCCATTCATGGCCTCTACTATTGACCTTTGAATCCTTGCCTGGGTAGGCATGGTCCAAAAGCCCAGATGTCTGACGAATGGCGGCAGCATGGCGAACAACGTTGTCAGAGTAGCTCGAACCGGGTTCAATCGTCTGTTCAATGGCGTGAATATGCAGACGGAAAATGTTCATAACCGAGCGCAGATAATCAAGCTCGCCATTCGTTTCAGAGTGGGCTACTGATACGGTGCTGAATGCAAGAATGCCCACTGCCGCTAAAATTTTCAGACCATGTTTCATAACTGAGTCTCCTAATGCAAAATAGAGTGCTGTTACTGATTGCTGTTGAAATCCAACGCATTCAAAGTTGTGATCAGTTTGGCACGATTGCCATGTTTCATCCAGTCACGCGCTGCTTTGAGAAGATCTTTAACCTGTTTACGGCTGCCGAGTACTGTACCTTCTAACGCCTGATCATCCAAGAGTCCAGCGGTTTGCTCAAGAGCAATCGCGTGTCGAACGACATTATCAGAGTAGGGGCTGGTGTGCTTGGTTAGCTGTTTCAATGCATCAAGATGCAGAACAACGATTTGATTGACAGAGTCTTGATAGTTGGTTTGGCTCTCGGTGCTGTGAGCAGGCGCAGTAGCGAGAAACGCGGTCATCAACAAAGCAGTAGCGGTTGTTTTGATAGTCATGGTCGTTCTCCAAAATGTTGGTTCACTGGCGTTCGATTTCCAGAAATTTGTTGAGCTATAAACATCCTGTGCATGATATTAGAATATTATGATTTTCTAATATTGCCATTTGCTACTGTTAGTGCGTTTCAATCGGAAAATGGTTCAAAAAAAATTCAGCACAGCGATTTTTTTTTGAGAATATATTTGTAACCTATTGAAAAACAAAAAGAGCCACATTCGTATGAATGTGGCTCTTTTTTTGAACTTTGACTGACTTAGGGGCGCGGAAAAAATAATTTATTTTTTTTCGCGACCCTTAATCAGGGAAAATTGCGTTTAGCTCAGTGCTTCAACGCTGGCACGAATCCGATCAACCGCTTTTTGCAGATTCTCCATAGAGGTCGGAAAAGAGATGCGGAAGTAGGGATCAAGACCAAACGCAACACCTGGAACCGCTGCAACCTCTTGGGTTTCCAGCAGGTAGGAGCAATAGTCAATACTGGTGCCAAGGGTATCACCGGCAGGCGTTTTTTTGCCAATCAGTTGACCGATATTGACGTAGATATAGAACGCGCCCGGTGGACGGCGGCAGGAGAGGCCGTCAATGGCATTCAGGCTGTCTACCACGAAGTTACGCCGCTCGGTGAAAGCCTCTACCATCGGTTTCAGACACTCTTGCGAACCCGTTAACGCAGCCAGCGCCGCTTTTTGGGCAATAGAGGTTGCACCGGAGGTGGACTGAGACTGAATGGTGTTCATCGCCTTGATAATCTCTTTGGGACCAGCTGCATAACCGATACGCCAACCGGTCATGGAGTAGGCTTTAGACACACCATTGACGATCACACAACGCTCTTGCATTTCAGGAACAATCTGTGCAAAAGTCGGTGCTTCGACACCATCATAGACCAGTTTTTCATAGATATCATCACAGATGACACCAACGTTTGGGTAGGCTTTCAACACCTCAGCCAACGCCTTATACTCTTCAGGCGTATAGGCTTCACCAGTCGGATTGGACGGTGAATTGATCACGACCCAGCGCGTTTTTTTGGTCAAGTTCTTTTTCAGCGTTTTAGCGGAGAGCTTAAACCCCTCTTTTTCCTTGGTGGTCACGCAGACAGGTACACCCTGAGCCAGCAGAACCATATCAGGATAGGAGACCCAATACGGTGCGGGAATGATAACCTCATCGCCTTTGTTCAAAGTCGCCTGAGCAATATTATAGAGGGCTTGCTTGCCACCGGTGCTGACAGAAATCTGATCAATACCATAAGTCAGACCATTATCCGTCTTGAACTTTTGGGCAATTGCTTCACGCAATTCCACGATACCCGGCACAGCGGTATATTTGGTAAAGCCATCGTTGATGGCTTGGATCGCAGCTTCTTTGATATGATCCGGTGTGTCGAAATCCGGTTCGCCAGCGGCCAGACTGATGACATCACGACCCGCGGCACGCAACTCCTTGGCTTTTGCCGCGACCACAAGAGTGGCTGACGGTTTAACCGATTGAACGCGCTTGGACAGCAGAGCCATTGTATACTCCTAGGTGAAAAAGGGTGCCATCAGCCTATCCTGATGGTTTGATTCAAGGTAAAACAGTATGAACACCTTGACCATGAACGCACGTAGCATAGAACAGCCTTTGCCGTAAGGGAATAGAGAATGGACGCTCAGTTTCATCTACATGCTGATTTTAAGCCTTCTGGCGATCAACCACAGGCTATCGAAGCACTACTTAAAGGTATTGAGGATAAAAAAAAGGATCAGGTCCTGCTCGGTGTGACCGGTTCAGGTAAGACTTTTACCATGGCGCAGGTGATCAAGAAACTCAACCGTCCGGCTCTGATTCTGGCTCATAATAAGACGCTGGCTGGTCAATTGTTCAATGAGATGCAATCTTTTTTCCCAAAAAATGCGGTAGCCTATTTTGTTTCCTATTATGACTATTATCAACCAGAAGCCTATGTGGCGCGTACGGATACGTTTATAGAAAAAGATTCGTCAATCAATGAACAAATCGATCGTTTACGTCACGCGGCAACGCGAGAGCTTCTTTCTCGTCGGGATGTGGTGATTGTTTCTTCGGTAAGCTGTATCTATGGTATTGGCTCGCCAGAAGAGTATCTTGAAATGCGGGTGACGGTAAATGTAGGTGATGAAATTGATCAGCGTGATCTACTGAAGAAGTTAGTGGCCATGCAGTACGCTCGAAATGATATTGACTTTCAGCGCGGTCGATTTCGTGTGCGAGGTGACACCATCGAAGTGTTTCCAGCACACGAGGAGAGTCGGGCGGTTCGGTTGGAGTTGTTTGGTGACATCATTGATAGAATTGTTGAAGTTGATCCACTCACCCGAGAAAAATATGATGATCGGGATTCCATCACCTTTTTTCCCGCCAGTCACTATGTAACCAAACGGTCCACCATTGTTCGGGCCATGGAAGAGATCAAGGCCGAGTTGCACACTCGGCTGGAGTGGTTGAAGAAAAATAATCTCCTGGTGGAAGCTCAACGGTTGGAGAGTCGCACACGCTATGATCTTGAAATGATGCAGGAGCTTGGTTACTGCACTGGCATTGAGAACTATAGTCGCTTTCTATCCGGTCGATCACCTGGTGAGCCGCCGCCAACCCTGTTTGAATATTTTCCCAAAGATGCGCTGGTTTTTATTGATGAAAGCCATGTCACTGTGCCGCAGATACGCGGTATGTATCGTGGTGATCGATCACGCAAAGAGACATTGGTCAACCATGGCTTTCGTCTGCCGTCTGCCATGGATAACCGGCCATTGATGTTTGATGAGTGGGATCAAATGCGCCCTCAAACCGTTTTTGTTTCTGCAACGCCGGGTAACTTTGAACTGGATCGCACCAATGGTGTGGTCGTTGAACAGTTGATCAGACCAACCGGACTTCTTGATCCGCCGTGCGAAGTCCGGCCAGTTGAGACGCAGGTGGATGATCTCCTGGAAGAGATTCGTAAAACCAAGGCACAAGGTTATCGGATTTTGGTTACAACGCTGACCAAGAAAATGTCAGAGGATCTGACTGATTATCTCAAAGATCTCAATATTGCCGTGCGCTATCTCCATTCAGATATTGATACGTTGGAGAGAATGGAAATCATCCAGGATCTGCGACTTGGTGAATTCGATGTTCTGGTGGGTATCAATCTGCTCAGAGAAGGTTTGGACATACCTGAAGTTGGGTTGATCGCTATCTTGGATGCGGATAAGGAAGGATTTCTGCGTTCAGAGACGGCATTAATTCAGACAATCGGTCGTGCTGCACGCAATGTTGATGGTCGGGTCATTCTCTATGCCGATAAGATCACCCGTTCCATGAAACATGCGCTGGATGAGACAAAACGACGCCGAGTAATTCAAGAAAATTATAATAAAAAACATGGTATTACACCAAAATCAGTAATAAAAGAGGTGTCCAACACACTCACAGCGCTATTTCAAGGTAGTGATGCTTCACAGAGTGACAAACGCACGCAGAAGGGGGTGTCAACTTCAGGCAAGTCGAGTCTCTTCAGTGCCAAAGAAATTGAGAAGGAAATTAAAAAAACGGAAAAACAGATGCGTCAGGCTGCTGAACGGATGGAGTTTGAATTGGCTGCGATTTATAGAGATAAAATTATTGATTTGGAAAAGCGCGCATTGCTATTCTGAGCACACTTAAGAAATGACGGCTAACTGTACTTATTCAACTGTGTAACTCCTAAATTTAACATAACTCAAAATAATAACAATATGTTGGAAATCCAAGCGTATGTATAAAAAAATATAATTAAGAACAAAAAAAATTAATAACTTATTCTAAACTCTTGACCAATGTCAACATTGACGCATAAAGTGTGAATCTTGTTCATTGTTTATTTATTTATGTGTAATAAGTAACGTTTATCATTCGCACAATGGGTAGTGCCCGGGGGAGGGTTGTTTCATGCCGAGTATCCAGGACCTCAAAATTGGTACCAAACTGATTGCCTCATTTTTGATTATCGCGTTTATCCTGCTGGTTGTGGGTGGCTTGGGCTACCGCAATACCAACAGCATGAGTGCTTCAACAGAGCGCATTCTTCAGACTGCACCGTTGGTGGATGGTGCCATGTCCATGCGTATTTCGGTTGCTCGGGATATGCAGATGATCATGGAGCTTCTGGCCTCTGGTGATGACGGAGAACTCAGGGATGTTTGGCAAGAGCATGAAAACCTTGTTAAAATGTTTGATGACCACGGCGAAGCCATTCTTCAGGGTGGTACTGTGTCGGGTGAAGTGTTTTATGCGACAGATAACGCAGAATTACGGCGTATCGTCCAACAAGCCCAATCCTTCCATGACGATAAGTTTCAACCCGGTATTCGTGGTATCTATGAATTGTCCAGCAAAATTTTCAAATATGAAAAGAGCCTGGAAGAGTCAATGGTGGGCATGGAGCAAGCCTTTGATCAGGTAATTGAACTGGCCGAGAAATTCGAAGGCAAGGTGAAGGATCGTATTGATGCGCGGTTGGCTGATGGTGCTTCCGGTGATGAAATCCTCAACAAGGAAATTACCTGGACAGATCTGGCTATGGAGATCAAAACCACTATTTCCATGAGCCGTATCGCTATTGAAGAGTATGCTCAGGCTGCCACGCCTGATGAAGCGTCAGAGCCGAAACAGCGTTACCAAGCTACCTTGGATGAATTTGATGTCTGGGTTAACGCATTGAAAAACGGTGCTCAGACAGATGAAGGTATGATTGCCAAGGTCGATGTGCCTGATTTGGCAGCAATGCTTGATGATCTTGATGGTGTCCATGATCAGACCTTCCAAGGTTCTGTCAAACGTTTCATGGATGCACATACGGAACTTGCCAATACTGTTGAGGCTCGTGGTGTTCAAGATAAGCAAGCTGATGAGGTTGGTGAAGAGTTATTGACCCTGCTTGAAGAAATTGTCCATTTGGCTAATGGTCTTATGACGGATGCCGGAGAGGTTTCTCGTGCAACTGCCTCTGATGCTACTACCCAAAACATTGTTGGTATCGTGCTGGGATTCTTGTTGGCGATTATTCTTGGCTTGGTAGCGACTAAGATGCTTGTGAGCGGATTGGGTCAGGCACTGAGTGTTGCAAACAGCTTGGCTGCTGGAGATCTGACTGTTCATGTGGATGTGACAGGAAAGGATGAGGTTGGTCAGTTGCTTCAAGCCATGCAAAATATGGTGGATCGACTCCAACAGGTTGTTGGTTCAGTTAAATCGGCTTCAGAATTCGTCTCTTCAGGCTCTGAAGAGTTGAGTAACTCTTCTCAGGGGCTTTCTCAAGGTGCGACAGAGCAGGCTGCCTCTGTTGAAGAGACTTCCGCCTCCATGGAACAGATGACAGGCAATATCCAAAACAATGCAGACAATGCGGCCCAAACAGAGAAAACTTCTCAGCAAGCCGCTCATGCAGCTCAAGAGACTGGTAAAGCCGTTGGTGAAGCCGTTGGTGCCATGAAGGAGATTGCTGAACGTATCTCCATTATTGAAGAAATCGCTCGTCAAACCAATCTGTTGGCGCTTAATGCGGCTATTGAGGCTGCGCGTGCCGGTGAGCATGGTAAAGGCTTTGCGGTTGTGGCCGCTGAAGTGCGTAAGTTGGCTGAACGCAGTCAGACGGCAGCCGGTGAGATCGGTACGCTCTCCAGCTCCAGTATGGAATTGTCAGAAAAGGCCGGTGCCATGCTTGATAAGCTGGTTCCAGATATCAGCCGTACCGCCGAGTTGGTTCAGGAAATCGCTGCTGCGACATCGGAACAGAATACCGGTGGTGAGCAAATCAATAACGCTCTGCAAAGCCTGGATCAAGTCATTCAGCAAAATGCAGGTGCGTCCGAAGAGATGGCAGCTACTGCTGAAGAGCTTTCCAGTCAGGCACGTGTACTCAATGAAGCGGTTGCCTTCTTCAAAATGGATAACCAGCGCACAGCATCAAGACCGGCTGCAAAGGCAACCGCAACAGCTGCTGCTCCGACACAGACTATGGCTGCGTTGCCTGATCACTCTGGTTCCATGGGTATGGATGATGAGTTTGAAAGCTTCTAGGGCTTTTACTGAGAAGATGCGCTTCACCGTGGATCAGTTATTACTGTCTCCATGGTGAAAAGCGCATTGAAATCATGAAACATTGCCAGCAATAAAGGAAAGCTATATCCTTATTGCCGAAGATTATGAGTAGCGCTTTTACGCTCGACAGTCTGTTTACACAGTGCTGCGTGATGAAACTAAAAAACGGATAAGAATAATGAAGAAATCAGCAAAACATTTGGTAAGCATTGCCGCTCTGACCCTGGCCACAGGATTTGCAGGACAAGCTTTGGCAACAGGTATGCCCTCTCAGGCTGAGATGTGGCAGATCATTCAGCGCCAGCAACAAGAGATTGAAAGCCTGAAAGGTCAAGTCACTGAAACACAGACCGAAGTGCAGGCTGTGAAAGAGGCCGCACCTGTTGCTGGTCCTAACTGGTCTGACAAAGTTTCCATCGGTGGTGTGGTGGAAGTAGAAGCTTCCCATGGTGATGATGGCTACGGCGGACCAACTGCCAGTGATATCGCTGTTGCTACGGTGGAGCTTTCCATTGATGCTCAGGTGAATGATTGGGTCAACGCAAACGTTGTGCTGCTCTATGAAGATGGTGCCACATTGGATCTGGACTCTGCTACCATTACCATCGGTAATGCCGAGCGCAATCCCATGTTTGTAACCGCTGGTAAGACCGCTGTTCCTTTTGGTAATTTTTCTACCAATCTGGTTTCCGATCCTGTAACCCTGGAATTGGGTGAAACGGTTGAAGACATTGTGCAGGTTGGTTTTGAATCCAATGGTATCAATGGTTCGGTTTACGTTTTTAATGGCGATGTAGACAAAAATGGCGATGATAATGTTGTCGCTCAGTTTGGTGCTAATCTTGGCTACAGCATGGAGACCGACAGCTTTGGTCTTGAAGCGGGTGTAAGTTATATCTCCAGTCTGGATGATGGCGATTTGGTTGCTGATACTCATGGTGATGTAGCTGTGGATGAGCGGGTTGGAGCCTGGTCTGTCTACGGTATCGCCACCATTGGTCAATTCCAGTTGGTGGGCGAATATCTTGCCGCTGCTGAAGAGTTTGATGCCGCTGTTACCAATCTGGCTGGTACAAAGCCTGAAGCTTGGAATGTTGAGTTGGCTTATAGCCTGGAACTGTCCGGCATGGAAACAGTCTTGGCAGTTGGCTATCAGGGCGCTGATGATGCTGCTGCGCTTGGTATTCCTGAGACAAAATGGTTGGCTGCTGCCTCTGTTGGTATCTTTGAGAACACCAGCCTTGCTTTTGAGTTCGCACACTCTGAGGACTTCGAAGTTGCTGAAGGTGGAACCGGTGATGATATGCAAACCTCAACACTTCAGCTAGGCGTTGAGTTCTAAGCACTGTTTTCAGTGATGGATCGCATAAAAAAATCCTGCCGGGTCTGACTCGGTGGGATTTTTTTTTATATTGAAGTGTTGATAATTTTCAGGAGTTTGGCATGCAGTGGGCTGATAAACTCTCTATGATTCAGCCGTTTTATGTAATGGAAGTGTTGGCACAAGTGAAGGCATTGGAAGGCCAAGGGCGAGATATTGTCCGTTTCATGGTAGGCGAGCCGGAATTTGCCACGCCACAGCCTGTGCTCAACGCTGGTATTCAAGCTCTGGAGCAGGATCAGACACGCTATACCGATGCGCGGGGTTTGGCCAGTCTGCGCAAGCAGATTGCACAGTGGTATGATCGACAATACGGCGTTTCTGTACCGATACATCGTATTATTGTAACGCCAGGTACGTCTGGTGCTTTTATCCTGGCCTTTGGTATCCTGCTCAATCCGGGCGATAGTGTAGCCATTACTGATCCGGGTTATCCCTGCTATCCTAATATTATCCGTATGCTTGGTGGTGAGCCGTACTTGATTCCGGTGGGACCAGAGAGTGAATATCAACTCGATGCTCAACTTCTGAAACCTGCGATTGAAAAGGGAATACGGGGTGTTCTGATAACCAGTCCATCCAATCCAACTGGAACATTAATTGCGCCGAAAGTTTTAAAAGAAGTAATTGAGCTGGTTGGTCACTCGAAAGGTATGGTGATCTCTGACGAGATTTATCATGGTATCACCTATGGTGAACAGGCTCAGACCGCTTTGTCGTTTTCCGATAATGTGATCGTAATCAATGGATTTTCAAAGTTTTTTGCCATGACAGGTTGGCGCTTGGGTTGGATGATTGTTCCTGATGAAGCCGTGAAAGCTGTGGAAGCATTGGCACAGAATCTATTCATATCTGCGCCGACAATTTCTCAACATGCTGCACAGTCAGTCTTTGGGTGTCAGGATCAACTATTGGATCAGGTGGCGGCTTATGATCGAAATCGACAAGTTATGATAGCGCGCTTGAGAAATATGGGCTTTATCATTGCTGTTGAGCCACGTGGTGCTTTCTACATTTATGCTGATGCAACGCATGTATTAAAAAAAACCGGTTTGGATGACGCACAACAGCTCTGTACAGTTATATTGAATGATGTGGGTGTGGCAATCACTCCGGGATTGGATTTTGGTCAATATCGATCCAATGTCCATGTGCGTTTCTCTTATGCGGTTGGTCCAGAAAGAGTTGAAGAAGGTTTAATGCGCTTAGAGCGATTTATTCAAAAGTAGTGGAAGTTACTCAGTTGATTAGGAAAAGAAAAAATGCTCAGTTATGAAACAGATGGAATGGGTACGGCACTTCAGGGCAGTTATGAAGCACTGTTGGAACAAATCACCAATGGTTCTGATCTGAGTGTCGGTCTTGGTGCGCGGGTACAGGTTGCGGGACGCTCATCGGATATTCTGCCCAATGTGGAGAATTTGCATTTAAACCTGGCGGTAGAAGAGGATGTGTATGAAGAGATTATTCCGCTGCCTTCAACGATCATCACCAAGGATAATATCATTGGTGTGCAACCGTTTCACACTGCTTCCCCAGCTGCCATCAATGCTCAGAGATACACTTTTGCCAGTGAACCCGGAGTACAAGCGCATCCTTATTCATCCATTTTAATCTATGCTGCTGATCGTGGTTTTGGCTCCCTGCGTTCGCACTTTCCCGGTAGTGACCGGACAATCTCTTCCATGCTGCCCAAATTTGATCCAGAACAGAAAACGCCGTATCACTACTACCGTTGGTTTACTGATGACAGACCTTGGCGGTGTGTCTATCAGAGCGGCGAAGACGGATTGGATGAGCGTGAACATCTTTTGTCACTGTTGGAAGGTAATCGTGATGTAAAGGTCTCATTTGAGTTCAATGGAGCGACCTATTTTCTGCATCGCACGATTCTCTATTTTGGTCATCCTGATCGAAGTGACATTAGCATTAGAACGTTCCCAACATTGATGCCAATCGGTAAGGGGTTCGACAATTACGGCGCATTAGCGGTTGTGGAATTTACTGTGCGCGTGGATGGGCAGATGAGTATGTTGCGTTATCGGTTATTCAACACTGAAGGACGATTGAGCACCAACGTGGTAACCAATGAATTAACCGCCAAGGTAAAATGGTGGATTCGATAGTAATGTCTTAGTTTAAGGTGCTGGAAGTTATTTATTCTTTTTCTTGCCTTTTCTTGCTTTTCCAGCTTTTCCTTTTTTTCCCTTTTTGCCTTTGGTGGGCATGGGTTCTTTATTTGAAGGGGCAGCCATGTCCGGTGTTGGCTTGGCCGGTGTGGGTCTTAGGTCGGGTTTGAGAGAGACCTGAGTGCCGAGGATCTCCACCAACTCTTTTTCTCGATTGAGTGCCTTCTCAAGTTGCATACGCAACATCAGAATGCGGCTCTCTTTCTGACCTAACAGGCCATATCCTGCACGAATCAGTTCAATGATTCGAATACACTGAACGCCCTGAGGGTTTTTCAGCAAAGGAATATTGGTATCCTTCAGGAATCCGGTAAACGCATCTGGAGTCAGTCCAGCCAGCCAAGCGGCATCAGCCAGAGGCACGATTGGGGCGCTCTCCAGATAGGCAATATCAAACCCATCGGACATAGGCTCAGGTTGCCCAGCTGTATTGGTCAATGGTTCCATGAGGATATTCTCCTTAAATGAGTGAAGGCGGGTATTTTACCATGAAATATTCGGGAAAAGTACTGGTATAGAGTTTGTTGAGTGCATGGCACATATCAAGTTCAAATAGAATCAGGAAACCATATGGCCCGAACCAGGATGATGAGTGCCGAGCTGCCTGCGATGAGCAGTACTGCAGCGCGTGTGTGACCACGATCCAACCATTTTACCACTCGTCGTGCGGTAAAAAGTCCCAATAAAATGGGGACTATCATGATCAATCCGGCTTGGATCTGAAACATGCCCAATTTTCCCGCCTGCCAGACGGAAATGATAGATAAGATATTGCCGAGCAGAAACAGTACCGCCAGTGTGCCGCGTAGTTGAGGGCCAGATACATTTTGATAGATCAAAGCCAAAGGCGGACCGCCCATGGTGGTGGTGACGTTCATGAATGCGCTGAGTAGACCAGCGGGAATCAGATGATGGGGAATAGGTCGGGCAGGGAATCCATACAGAGAGAGACCAACTGCCAACAGCACCACGACACTGAACATCAATGCTGTCTCACGGGGCGGCAGAACCATCAAGGCCCAGCCACCAAGGAACATGCCTGGAATCAATCCAACTAAAATCCATCCAACACCGGATAAATCGGCATAACGTCCATCCTGAATGCACATGGCCAAGGTCAACGAAGAGCCACCGATAATAACCGCACCGGGTATCAATTGCGGTTCGAACAACATAATTAAAGGCGCGGCTACAAGGGCAAAACCAAAGCCAACGGCACCTTGAATCAATGCGCCCAGATAGAGAAACAGGCCAATCAAAAACCAAGAGAGACTCAAGGCGTATTGCTCCGACTATACTGTGCAATCATGGACATCAAGCGATTTTTTCGCAATGGTTTAGTGAGTTGTGCATCGCAACCAGCCTCCAGGCTGGCGATTTCATCTTCCTTCATGGCATTGGCAGTCAGGGCGACAATTGGCATGGGATAACGGTTGTTTTCCCGCTCCCAGGTACGGATGCGCCGTGTGGCTTCATGACCATCCATGATTGGCATCTGAATATCCATCAATACCAAATCATAGGCATGAGTCATAATCATCTCAACGGCGATGGCACCATTTTCAGCCTTATCCAACTGGTGCGAGGTTTTTTTGAGGAACGCCTCAACCAGCATGGCATTATCCAGAACATCTTCCACCAAAAGAATACGAAGCGAGCGTTGCTCTGTGGGGTGTTCGCTCTTTTCATGGGTGGTGTGTGGATGACTGGCGGTGTGTCCGATGGTCATCTCAATGGTACGGAACAGTTTTCTACGCCGATAAGGCTTAGTGATGAAGGGAATATCAAGTGCTTTTGCCTGGTTGCGTTCTTCTTCCTGTTCTTCAAATCCCAGGATTATGCACGGTTTGTGCTGGCGATCAGGGCGTTGATCAATCAGTTGAAATGTTCTTTTATCAAGGGTAGAGGCATCCAGGATAATTAATTCATGGTCTGCTATATCGGTTATGTTGGCTTTTGGTGCAACGGTGATCTGGCCACCGGCATCCTGTAAGATTCTCTGGAGTACTTTGCTGGATGTTTTCGTGCCGCCAACAAGTAATACAGAGCGATTATGCAGTTTGTTAGCCTGTGCATGGTGATCGGATGAGGGACTGTCCAGCTCTTTGAATGGCATGGAAAAACGAAATGTTGAACCACGTCCTAAAGCGCTATCAATACTGATGTGTCCACCCATCAGGTTAACCAAGCGTTTACAAATTGTCAGGCCGAGACCTGTGCCACCGAAACGGCGGGTTATTGTGGCATCCACCTGAGAAAATGTATCAAAAATAGCCTCATGTTGGGATGTGGGGATGCCGATGCCTGTATCCTGTACTTCAAAGTAAAGCGAGGGGTCTTTACCATCCTGATCATTTCGTACAGTAATCGATATTGCTACATGACCAAATTCGGTAAATTTAATCGCATTGCCTACCAGATTGAACAAGACTTGGCGTAATCGGGTTGGATCGGCGATCAGCTGCATGGGTACATCTTGTTCATAGCGGCAGAAAAGATCCAGATGTTTCTCTTGTGCGGTGATGGTCATCACATCTAAAAGATCTTCGACCAAGTCAACGGGGTTAAAGGGGAGCGGATCAAGCTTCAATTGACCGGCTTCAACTTTGGATAGGTCAAGAATATCGTTGATCAGTCCCAGTAAGGATTCACCGGCGCTATTGAATATACGGACATATTTGGCTTGTTCTTGCGAAAGTGAGGACTCACAAAGCAACTCGGCCATGCCAAGGATGGCATTCAATGGTGTGCGAATCTCATGGCTCATATTGGCCAGAAATTCACTTTTTGCACGGTTGGCAGCGTCTGCGGACTCTTTGGCGGACTGTAACGCTTCTTCCATACGGACAGTTTCAGAAAGGTCGCGTAAGATGGTGAGTGAAGCGGGTTGTCCGTCCAGGGTTATTCGTCGTCCTTTTGCTTCACAATCAATAGACTGTCCGTCAAGAGCAAGAAGTTTATGTCTGAGCGGCGCAACAGAACCGCTGCCACGTTGGAGCTCTTTAAGACGTTTGGATATCACCTTTCGGGAGTCGGGATGAATGATATCCAGGACAGCCTTGCCAATCAGTTCTTGATCAGAACCTGCATTAAGCATTTTTTCAGCAGTTTCATTGACATAACGAATAGTACCATCACTATGAACAAGGACACCATCGGGTGCCAGTTGGAACAGCGTCCGGTAGCGGTCTTCACTCTCTTTTAGTTGGTTGTTGAGTTTGGACAGCTTACGGTTCCAATAGAGCAGGATAACCAGTATTAACAGAGCGGAAAGGATAATTTTCCAGATGAGTTCATAGTCCACGCCATGTTCAAAACGGGTGGAAGTCCAGGTGCGCCTGATCTGAATATGTTCCTGAGGCACGACCGAGCGGACAACACGATCAAGCACCTCAAGCAAGATCGGGTCGTCATTGCGAACACCTATGGCAAGTTTGTGATTGTACTCGGTATGGCCAGATATTTTCAGATTGCTCAATTGGTATTGTTGAATTTCGTTTGCCACCACATAGAGTGAACCGAGATGCGCAAAAATCTCTCCGCGAGACACGCCCATCAAACCTTCATGGACATTGGGCACAGTGATGAGATTGACTTTCGGATGATCCAGCTTTATCCGCTCCTCATAGATATAGCCTTTTGGGGTTGCCAGAGAGCGTTTTCCCAATGCTGGAATGCCTTCCAGATAGGTCACATCATCCTTTGTTACCAGCACGATGGGTGCTTCTATGTAGGGTGTGGTAAAATTGAGAAATTTACTGCGTTCTGGTGATGAATTGAGCAAAGAGAGAATATCACAACGGCGCTCTTTGGCAAATGACAGGCTTTCACTCCAGGTTTTGGTGGCGATTAATCGGATCGGGAAGCCAAGGCGGGATTCAAAAATCTGCATATAATCTGCCGACATGCCCACATGGATGCCTTGGTCATTAATCCGTTCATAGGGCATCCAATCGGGATCAATGCACATAGTGATAGAACCCTTTTGTTTAAAATGACGCTTTTCTTCGTCAGATAAAGGGATAGGACCAGGGGAAATTGATTCGTGGCTGCTGGCCTGAATAGGAGCAGTAAAGGCAACGACCAGGAGTGTCAGTATAACAGCGGCTGAAAGATATCGGAGTAGCAGCATTTCATTTGCATCCTGGTTTAGTCAGCTTGATTGACAACAGGGCTGCATCGGCCAGAAATGACATATAAAATGCCAATAAAAAGCCTGAAAACGCTACAATAGCGCGATGCGGTCATCACCTCAAGTTATCCAGATTTTATCACTTGAAGTGCAAAGGATAAAGCATCACGTTGCGCTATAGGTGTACTGTCGCTGCATAAGGGTGCTCTCTATCGCACACAACTATGTAAGCCATACGTGGAGTTGAGGGTTTCCGGTATGGCTACGGTGTGTGAATAAATGCCTTTAGCGGCAGGTCACATAATTTTGTATTTGGTGTTGTTTTTTTGGTCAGTCTACTGTGTACCCAATGGGTAGATAGTGACCAACCATTTGAGTCTATTTAGCTATCCCGCTCACCAGCCAGCATTTCGTGGACTTCACAAGCGGTTTCCCAAGTGGTGATACCTTCGATGACAGCTTTATTGTCAACTTTGTCATACACATCATAGCAATTCTCACCCATGACAATATCCAAGCCATTCTGATTGTCAGTATTGGCGCTATCGGTCATTTCATTGGATGAATCAGTACGTTTGACAGGATTGATGGTAGTAGACATAGATTTAACCTCAAGTGATTGGTTTCAGCTCAACGCATTTTATTCCTCAAGCACAGATATGCCGTTTCACAGTAGGTTAGAGCTGAACAGATTGATTCCAGCCACCCTAAATCGGTGACTTTATGATCTACCCGGTTGGTAGATCCGTACTTGTCTTAACTGACGCTTAATTAGAGGATGGGATTATTATAATATTCTAATATCTTATTCAACCAAAAAAAATATGATTACAATTTGCAAGGCTATACAATCTGCGATTAAATTTTATGGATTCAATCAGTTGTATAGAATGTAATAAATATGTGACAAGCGGGATTTGAGAAAGGTGAATTAATAGCGTGATAATGTGAGTTGTATGGGATCAGTCTTATTTGCATAAAACAGCTATGGAAAACGAGAACTGATCCCACAAAACATGTAAGGCGGTGGATTATTGAATCCGGTTTAATTCAGCACTGTCCATCACACCAGCCTGGTCACCCCAACGGTCAACGGCTTCTTCAGCTACCTCATCCACTTCGTCCACACTCATGCCGAGGTGGCTGGCAATAACGGTTGTTAGCCAAAAGGGTTGGCCATCGTCATTGTAACCTGTGGGTGTAGGCAGAGGACCAAACACCTCTTCAATAGCCAGCCGAAATGCCTCCTGTATCAGAGGATTTTGGCTACGCGCCAATACTTCCCATGCGGTGTCATAATCTGGATGCTCTGGTCCCGCCTCCATGACACTCATGGCATTGTGAATACTATAGTGGCTGATTAGCTGTCCCATGGTGGAACTCCTCTGTCCTCTGGATTTATTTTATAATTGCCGTCTTTGGTGCGGCGTTTTTTGTATTTGATATATGTAAAAAGCAAAGACGGGGCCAAATTTACTTTTTATGTTATCTGATTGATTTTTATAAACTGTTTTTAATCTGTGTCTGGATGGGTGTTTTTTCAGATAATGGATTATCGGTAAATAGTGCCTATGCCAATGAGGCACTATTTTCCTCAGCAGGTATTTCGTAGTGTGAAAAAAGTGAGTATTAGTTGGCGCTAATATTGCTTTTCTATTCGTCTTGCTGGGTTGGTGTGCTGGACAAGCCAGCTGGGTAGGACAAGATGGATAGGGCACTGACCCTATTTGTCCGTGGCCCTTACCAAATAATGATAGGCGTTACGCAGTTACCAGTTGAAACACGCATCAGAAGGCGTGCCCGTCATTCCGGCTAAAGCGGGAATGACGGGTGACAGAGAGCCAACTGGATTCCCGCTTTTGCGGGGATGACAGCTGTCAAAATTCATTCAATTGCGTAACTCCATAAATGATACAGATGGAGAAAATATGAAGTTGTTTCCACCATTGGCAGGCATGTCACCGATTGATCCTATGAGTGCCTGGACCAGTTTTTTCTCTGGATTTTTTGCTACATTGGTTGTACTGATGTTTGGTTTGGCGCTTTGGGTTGGCTCTTGATGCTGATTTGTTAGACAATTTTGTGAAATTTACGGGATGATTCAGCGTGCTTTTTATGTGCTGTCATAAGCCTGTAAATGGCATAATTGGTGCGTTGCTGGTAAAATAATCCACGCAGTGGTTTGATTTTTCGCGCTCATTCAAGTAATAAGGTGGGCAAAATAGAAGGGAACCGTGTAGTGTGGGTGTGATCACTCTGCACCCTTTGTAAGATTGGCCATCTTGGGGGAATCCATGGCAAGAAGCGACCCACAGTTTAAACTACGTTTGCCACAAGAGCTTAAAAAGAAGATCGAAGAGGCAGCGCAGAAAAACGACCGCTCCATGAATGCGGAGATCATTGCCCGCTTAAAGTCCAGTTTAAATGAATCGAGTAAGTCCAACGCTTCCTCGGGTGAAGATATCGGTGAGCTGTCTCAGGTCGTGCGCCAAGTTCTTGATGATTCTATCCAAGAGTTTGCCGAACAACGCCGTGAAGAGACGCTCTCTGTGTTGCGTGAGTTTCGGCAGTTCTCGTTTTTTATTAAGACGCTGATGGAGCATTTGGGCACAGATACCGTTGACTCCATCAAGGAAAAAATGGATACCCAGAAGTAACACAGCGCATTTGCTGGGTTGCATTGGTATATTGCCTTTTCTGCACATCTTTCACTTGAATTTGTCAGGAGCTGATTTGTCATGAACAGTTTTGAAGAGATTATTCTCTACGCAATCAAACATGAAGAAGCTGAAGCTGCTTTTTATGTGTCGTTGTCTGAACAGGTCGAAAATGATGATGTAAAAGCGGCAATGCTGCATCATGCTGAAGAAGAGGTGATGCATAAAACCAAGCTGCTGGAGATTTTGGAAAATCACCGTCTGCCTTCTGGAAAAAAACGCTATCCAGATCCAGATATGAAGATGGCTGATTACGCCTTTATTGAAATTGATACGCTGGATGTTAAAAAAATCTCCTATCAGGACGCACTGCTGGCGGCGGCCAAGCAGGAGTTGGCTGCTCAGAAGCTGTATGAAGATTTGGCCGGCCAGGCAACCGATCCTGACCTGAAGGCCACACTTAGCTTTTTGGCCGAACAGGAAGGCAAACATCGTAGTCAGTTGGAAGCTGAATACGATGATAATATCCTCACAGAAAACTAGAACACATCCATAGACGCTGTTTTCTGCTATCTTGGTGGTGTGTGCTTCGTCTGTTCGTTCGGCTGTTGAATTGTGTTTGCCATAAGATAAACAGCCGTAACGACCAATACGCTGAAATTCAATATCGCTTTATATCTGAGAAATTTGTACGGATTGACTATGCTCATCGGAATCATTTCTGACTCTCACGATCATATTGGCCATATCGCCAAGGCTGCCGCACTGTTTAAGGAACATGCGTGTGATTTGGTTGTCCATGCTGGTGATATCTGTAGTCCTCCGGCACTGAGAAAGCTTGAAGGACTACCGCTTGCGGGTGTGCTTGGCAATAATGATGGTGAAAAACTAGGTCTTTACAAAACGTTCGAAAAGTTTGGCGCTCAGTTTACCGGTGATTTCCTCGAGCTGGATATTGACGGAAAAAAAGGTGCCGTTTATCACGGAACCGCAACAGCTGTCACAGCAACTTTGATCGAATCAGGCCGTTATGGTTACGTCATTACCGGCCATACTCACGATCCTGTGGATGATACGGTTGGACAGACTCGTGTTCTCAATCCAGGTACAGCGCATGGTTTTGGAAAAACTGCCACAGTGATGATTTATAACTCTTCTACTGATAAAGCAGAACTCTTTGAATTGTGAGAACATGTCTGTCAGGCTATGTTCCCTTGAGAGATATAAAGAGTGTCTGATGCCCGCTGTATGAGATAAAAATAGATATCACATCTGGAAGTTAATACCGATTCTTTTGAGTGACTGCTTTCATAGGCGGCTAAGAGGGCACTCAAAGAACACTTTCCATCGTTACACAAGAACGAATGATACAGGTAACGTATGTCGAGAAAACCCCTCTTTCTGGTAGTGGATGATGAACCGGTTACGCGGCTTATGCTCTGTCGTTTTCTTGAAAGGCAAGGGTATGAGACCGAGACTGCGGAAAATGGTCAACAAGCATTGAACCGTTTTGAAGCGCAACAGCCAGATATCATCCTTATGGATGCTAAAATGCCGGTTCTGGATGGCTTTGAAGCCTGTTCGGAACTTAAGAAGCGTCCTGATGCCCGTCATGTGCCTGTGTTGATGATTACAGGTCTCAACGATGATGAGTCGGTTGACCGTGCCTATGAAGCAGGTGCCGCAGACTTTATTACCAAGCCCATTCACTGGGCAATCCTTAGAAACCGTGTTCAATATCTGCTTCGCGCCATTGAGGCAGATCGTCAGCTGCATCTCTCTTCCCAGGTTTTTGAAAACACCACTGAAGGTATCGTTATTACTGATGCTAAGGCCTGTATTCAGTCGGTAAATCCAGCTTTTTCGGTCATAACTGGCTATCAGCCTGAAGAGATTGTTGGCCAGAACATGCGTATCCTTAAATCTGGTCACCATGATGAAAAATTCTATCACAATCTGTGGAAAGGGATTAAAGAGAACGGTCAGTGGAAAGGCGAGATCTGGAACCGGCGCAAAAATGGTGAAATTTATCCCGAGTGGGCCACGATAAACAGCATAAAAGCACCGGACAATACGGTATCCAACTATGTTGCCGTTTTTTCCGATCTGACTACGGTCAAAGAGTCTGAACAGAATATCCTCTATTTGGCAGGGCATGACACACTTACTGACCTGCCAAACCGACTGCTCTTTACCGAACGGTTGAGTCAGGCAGTTGCCGATGCTGAACGCAAAGAGGAGATCGTTGGTTCTCTGCTACTGGATCTGGATCGTTTTAAGGTAATCAATGACACCATGGGTCACGATGTGGGTGACACTGTTCTGCTTGAAGCGAGTAAGCGTCTCAGAGAGTGTGTGCCGATTAATGCCACGTTGAGCAGAATGGGTGGTGATGAGTTTGGTATGGTTGTGCCCAATCCACCAGGTTCTCGGGATATGGCACATATTGCTCAAAAGGTGCTGGATGTCCTTGCTGCGCCATTTATCATTGATGGTATGGAGCTTTTTGTCGGTGGCAGTATCGGTCTAGGCCTTTACCCGCTGGATGGCGAAGATGTAAAAACGCTCATCAAGAATACCGATGCGGCCATGTATCACGCAAAAGAACTGGGTCGCAACAACTTCCAGTTCTACCGTATGGAGCTTAACGCAAGCTCTTTAGCGCGGATGCTTTTGGAAAGCAGTTTGCGTAACGCACTGGACCGTGATGAATTTGAGTTATACTATCAGCCACAGATGGATCTCGGCTCTGGTAAGATGATTGGCATGGAAGCATTGATTCGTTGGAATCATCCTGACCAGGGTATGGTATCGCCTGGAGACTTCATACCGCTGGCTGAAGAGACTGGACTGATCGTACCCATCGGTCAATGGGCGCTTAAAGAGGCGTGTAGTCAAAACAAGGCATGGATTGATCAAGGTTTGCCACCGCTGCGGGTCGCGGTAAATCTTTCAGGTATCCAGTTTCAACAGGCTGATTTTGTTGATGTCGTGGCACAAGTTGTCAATGAAACAGGACTTGATCATCAATATCTTGAATTGGAATTAACCGAGAGCATCGCCATGGGTGATGTGGAAGAAACACTCAGTAAGCTTCAAGCGCTTTCAGATATGGGTATGAAGCTGGCCATTGATGATTTTGGTACGGGTTTTTCCTCTCTCAGCTATTTGAAGCGGTTTCCCATTCATACCTTGAAGATTGATCAATCCTTTGTAAGAAACTGCACAACCGATCCAGACGATGCCGCTATTATCCGTACCTTTGTTGGTTTGGCACATAGCCTTAATCTTTCGGTGATTGCTGAAGGTGTGGAAACAGAGCAACAGTTGGCTTTTCTCAAAGAGCGTGAGTGTAATGAAATTCAGGGCTATTTTTATGGTCGTCCTTTACCAGCAGAGGCGTTTGTCACGTTTGTTCAGGGTCAAATAGAATCCTGATGCATTGTTAATAGTGTTTGGTTATTGATTGTTTGTTTTTCATCATGAGTACCATCTCAAAACAGAAAATGATCTCCTTCGATACTGCAAGAGAATTTATCCTCGAATCCATCCAGCCGATTCAAGCTGTTGAAACAATTTCTGTTTCAGATGCTTTAGGGCGGGTGTTGGCAGAGCCTGCGGTGGCTGCTTTTAATGTGCCGAATCATGATAATTCGGCCATGGACGGTTATGCTGTTTGCTTTGCCGATATGATCCCAAACCGCATCAATAGAATGATCGTGGTGGCTGATCTGCCTGCTGGTGATATTCTTGATCAGCCTATCGGATTGTGTGAAGCGGTTCGTATCATGACGGGTGCGCCTATTCCACCTGGTTGTGATTGTGTTGTGGTTCAGGAAGTTGTTGAACGCCAGGGTACACGGATTACTTTTCCACCTGGTCAAAAATATCGCCAGAATATCCGAAGTGCTGGTGAAGATATTAAAGCGGGTAGCGAAGTATTTCCTGCTGGACGGCGTCTAAGTCCTGCGGATTTGGCTGTGTTGACATCGCTGGGTTTGTTGGAACTTGTTGTTACCCGTAAATTGACTGTGGCTATTCTTTCTACAGGTAACGAAGTGGTTGAAGCAGGTCAACCGCTCAAACCGGGGCAGGTTTATGATAGTAATCGTTCCGGTTTGCGGGCTGCTTTGGAAAAAATTGGTGTAGATGTTCTTGATCTTGGTCTGGTCCAAGATGATCGAGATGCCATACGTGAGGCGCTTGAAAAGGGTTCGGAAAACGCCGATGTCATTATCAGTACGGGTGGTGTGTCGGTCGGCGATTATGATCTTGTTAAGGCGGTCCTGAAAGAGTTGGGGGAGGTAGAGTTCTGGAAAGTCGCCATGAAGCCTGGAAAGCCTCAAGCGTATGGCCGTATCGGATCGGCACTTTTCTTTGGTCTGCCTGGCAATCCGGTATCAGGTCTGACGGTCTTTTTGTTGATGGTGCGTCCCGCTCTGTTAAAATTGATGGGTACCAATTGGAATATTGAGCGCTTTTTAGAACTCCCGTTTCGTGGTGTCTTGAATAAAAAACATCAACGGATGGAATTTGTCCGAGGATTGGTCCACTTTGATCCCAATGGTGCCTATGTCGAAACCACCGGTGCTCAAGGATCAGGTATCCTTTCCTCAATGACGCAGGCCAATGCGTTTATTATGTTGCCTGAAACGCCTATGCATCTCAACAATGGTGAGCGGGTTCGCGTGATGTTGATTGATTATGATTGACACGAAGTTCAAACGCATGAAATGTCCATAACATCTTCATCAATCAATAGAGCAAGAGATGGTTATGCTGAATAAAGGTTCTATAGATGAGGTTGTTGAGGCATTATGGTCTTTTTTGCAGATACCAATGGCTCAAGCACAAATTGGCGCAATGGGGTACGGTACTCCGTGATGCAATACACATCCATGGACCGGGATCGGCACCATGTTTAATGGAAAAAATATCCTCATAACCGGTGGTACGGGCTCATTTGGCCGTCGTTGTACTGCTACGCTTCTCAGTCGCTATAAACCTGAGCGATTGATTATCTATTCGCGTGATGAGTTGAAACAGTTTGAAATGCAACTGGAATTTAATGATCCAGCCATGCGTTTTTTTCTGGGTGATGTGCGTGATGAGTCACGACTTCGACGGGCCATGCAAGGTGTGGATTATGTCATCCATGCAGCGGCATTGAAGCAGGTTCCTGCGGCTGAATATAATCCCTTTGAATGTATACGCACCAATGTGATCGGTGCTCAAAACGTCATTACCGCAGCCATTGATGCCGGTGTTCAGAAGGTTCTTGCCCTTTCCACTGATAAAGCCGCCGCGCCCATCAATCTGTATGGTGCCACCAAGCTGGCATCTGACAAACTTTTCGTAGCAGCCAATAACATGGCTGGTCGCGATGGCGCGCGTTTTTCTGTGATTCGCTATGGCAACGTAATTGGTTCTCGCGGGTCGGTGATTCCATTCTTTTGTAAGTTATTGGATGAGGGTGCTAAAACACTACCGATCACCCATCGCGATATGACACGTTTCTGGATTACGTTGGATCAGGGTGTGGATTTCGTTTTGACAAATTTCCAACGAATGCAGGGTGGTGAGATTTTCGTACCAAAGATTCCCTCTGTGAAAATCCTGGATGTGGCAGAATCTCTTGCTCCGGGTATCGATCTGGAGTTTATCGGCGTTCGTCCTGGCGAAAAACTCCACGAAGTTATGTGCCCTAAAGATGATTCTCACCTGACATTGGAATTCGAGAAACACTTTATCATTCGACCAACCATCACTTTTTTCCATGATGAAATGGATTATATGGTGGACTCTACTGGTCAGAAAGGTGAAGCAGTGGTTGAGGGGTTTGAGTATAATTCATTGAATAACGAACATTTTTTGACTGTTGATGAGATCGTTGCACTCAATAATATCTGCAAATAGTTTAGTATATGCGTATACTCTTTTAACGAGTCGAAAATGGTTGATATCGTTCATCCTCATGACCGTTTTCTCAAAACATTGTTATCCAATCCTGAGACTGCGGGAACTCTTTTGCATGAGCGATTGCCAAAAGAGGTAGCGGAACTACTGTCACCAGAGCCACCCTTGATGGTGGATGGAACATTTATCGATGGAGAGTTTCGTCAACACCTTACAGATCGATTGTTTCAGGTAAAAACGATTGCCGATTCAACGGCTTATGTGTATGTACTGGTAGAGCATAAAAGCTATCCAGATGAATGGGTAGCCTTTCAAATGCTACGCTATATGGTACGCATAATGGAACAGATGAAGCGGGAATTGGGTAGTGGTGAACGTTTCTCTCCTATTATACCTCTATTAGTTTATCATGGTAGAGAGGCATGGTCTGTTCCGCCAATGTTTTCAGCGCTGGTTGATGCTGAGTCGTCATGGCGTCCCTATCTTCTCGATTTCGTTTATTCCATGGTGGATTTGGGGCGCATAGATGATACATCATTATCCAGAGATGATCGGCTACGTGGTGGATTTCTGGCCCTGAAATGTGTGTTTCAATCGAGGATTTCGGCGGATGTCGTGGCCTCAATTGGTCAAGCACTTCATAGTGACACAGAGCTTGCTCAACGTGCTTTACTGTATTTGGTGCAGGCTTGTGAGGATTTTGATATGAGCAGTATTCGAGTATTTACAGAAGAAGCTTTCCCAGGTGAAGCAGAGCAGTATGCCTCTCAGTTTGCCAGGGAAATGATTGCAAAAGGCCGTCAGGAAGGCCGTCAGGAAGGCCGTCAGGAAGGCCGTCAGGAAGGCCGTCAGGAAGGTGAAGTGACCATACTGCTTCGCCAACTTCAGCATCGATTTGGAACGTTACCTGGGTGGGTAGTGTCTCAGGTTAAAGAGGCAGATCAATCGACTCTTGAGTTGTGGAGTGATCGCATATTGGATGCTCAGTCATTGGAAGAAATTTTTATTGGAGAAAAATAAAAACAGCCCGTCAGATTATCCATAATCTGACGGGCTGATGTGGAAGTGGCAAGTGTGTTGCCTTTTAGCGAACCCAAATTCAAAGAATGTTGTCTGGATCTGGACTCAAACATCCGTGTACAGGGGTTCTGTTGTCCATAAGTGCTGTCTGATGTGCCCTGGTAAAGATAATCTGTTCCAGGGAGGAACAGAACTCTCCCTGAACCCCTGATGGATTACTTATACCAAATTGATTGTGCTTTTTTTGTGACAATTAGACAAAAAATTCTCGAAAATTGGTAATCAGGTAAATAGCGCATACAAGAGATAAAAAAGAATGGATGCCAATAGTCCACTGACGGGTACGGTTACTACCCATGAAATAAAGATACCCTGAAGGACGCGCATATCAATGGCACTGATGCCTCGTGCCATTCCAACGCCCACTACAGCACCAACAGCAATATGAGTGGTAGAGACAGGTAAGCCAGTCTTGGAGGCCAACACGATGGTAGAGGCAGCGCCCATGGTAGCACAGAAGCCTCTGGTGGGTGTGAGTTCTGTAATAGACTTACCAACGGTTTTCATGACTCGATAGCCCAGAGTTGAAAGGCCAACAACGATGCCTGTTCCTCCCATGACCAAAATCCATAATGGGATCTTCGCTTGAGGGTTGAATTGACCGCCGCCGTCAATAATGGCGACAATGGTTGTGAGTGGGCCGACACCATTTGCCACATCATTTGAGCCATGGGCAAACGCCATTGCCGCAGCGGTGAGGATCATCAATGGCGCAAAAACCTGTTCCACGCCGGAGAGTTGCATTGTCGTTCCTTGTGGCTGCATATTTGGAATCGATTTATTGATCAATCGAGAACTGATCAGGGCAGCAATTGTGCCTAACACAAGGGCAGCAACCAGGCTTTCAATAATGGTAAGCTGGAAATCCAGATGACGTAGGCCTTTAAACAGCGTGATTAAAACCACCATAAAGCCTACAAGAAAGACATACGCAGGTCCCCAACGCCGGGCCATGAGGAAGGGTTGGTCAGTATTCAGAATCAGCACGCGAATGCTGATCATGAGTAAGAAGGCCAGTGTTGCACCGATGATAGGAGAGATCACCCAGGAAGTGATGACTTCAACCATGGAGCTCCAATCCACTGCATCAATACCCATGGTAGTGATGGCAAAGCCGACGATGGCACCGACAACAGAGTGTGTGGTGGATACCGGCCAGCCTCTGGACGAGGCAAACATCAACCAGAGCGCAGAACTGAGCAGGGCGGCCAACATGCCGAAAATCAGGATATCCGGTTCAAAGTTGGTGTTCGGGTTTAACAGTCCTTTGGAAATTGTGGCGGTGACGGAATTACCTGCCAGTGTAGCGCCGAGAAATTCAAAAATTGCAGCCAGTATGATGGCGTTACGCACACTCAGAACATTGGAACCCACACAAGGGCCAACGGCATTGGCGACATCATTTGCGCCAATTCCCCAGGTCATGTAGAACCCGAATAAAATCGCCAGAATAATAAAAATAGGACCGTATGAGGCGATGATTTCCATGGGATATCCAATATAAGTTTTTGGTCATTATCGTGCGACAAAAAGTCGCATCCTGCTACCAATTTTCTCCGCATAATCGGCCAGATTGCCTAGCCATTGAAACATTTGATACCAACATATCATTGAAACCGGTTTCACATCATCTTCCAGACTAAACAGTGTAATGGCTAGCGTCATGCCCAGTTGATCGGTCTCTTTTTCTACTTTATCCAGCTGATCTACGATCTCAAGGGTGCGTTGCATTGCGTTACCGCTGAAGCCAAAGCCAGTCATCTCTTCCAAACCATCAACAAGTTTGCAGGATAGACGACAGGCCTCAACGCTTTTTTGCGCCAGTTCTTGCATCGGCTGGTGAAGCGTTTTTGGTGGTGATATGGGCCGTTTGACCAATAGTTCACCTAAATCTTCGGCAACATCGGCAATGGAGTCTTGTAGATCAAGGAGTTCGAGAATATCGCGCCGATCAACAGGCATGAACAGACTTTTTGGAAGATGGGATCGAAGGTCATTTTTTATCGCATCTGCTTCGGATTCCAGATCAAAAATCATGTTACGCAGTGTATTGATCTCATTCCAATTTTCTTTTCCAAGTGCAGATAACAGATCTGGAACAAGCTCTGCACATTCAAGGGATTTGTGCATATGCAGGCGCAAGGATTTAAAAGGTGAACGGCCAAACAGTGTTGGAAAGGGACTGGTCGCACCCATAAATGGTGTTCCTGTCAGTAGAGAAAAAGAGCACGCGGCATGCGCAGGACTCTATCGATATAGAAGACTGAGGGTTCTTGAACGGCAGAACGATAGTCGCACCGTTCAACAGTGCTCCAGGCCAGCCGTTTAACAGAACCTATCTATGCTTTGTAATACACATAACCTGATAAAACAACAGGATTTCCATTGCATGGATTAATCATTGTCCAGTGCATCTTCCATCAGCGGTGGATTTTTGATGATGCGAAACATGTTTTCAAGATACCAATCAGCAATCTTATCCAATTGATTCATATATCGATAACCGATATCTTTCAACGCATCATTGCAAGTGGTCATCTGTTCTTGAGAGATGGCTTTTTGATCATACCAGTTTCGGCAATCTTCCTGAATTGATTCTAAGACCTGACTGACGGGATTATCCAGTGAAATCGGTGCATAAACCTCCTCCAAGGTTTCCCATAGGGTGATATCTGCCTCAGGCGGAAGCTGTTTAGCGATTTTTGCTTCGGCTTTAGCGATCTCCTTGTCGTCCATTTCTTTAAACGGATTGACCGGAGGAGGAGGCGGCGGCGGACGAAGATTTTTTAACAGGTAATCCGGCAAACGCACATAGCGTTCATCCTGTGGGGGCATCTTCAAGATTTCTTCAACAGGGGGTTTTTGGTAGGGCAGTTCTTCACCGGTCTGAAAATGGTGGTTGAAGGGTGTGAAACCTGGTTTTTCTTTAAGTTTTGGGCGGGTGTCTGGGCGTTTCCATTCGGCACTCATAGCATGACCCTGTATATGATGCATGTGAAGAAGGCTATGTAGAGTCCATCGGATGGATTGTGCCAGGAGATAAGAAAAAAATGTTCAGAGGTTGGGAAAAGGGTAAGAAAAATGGGCACTGAAAGTGGATTTCAGTGCCCATCAAGAGGTGTCGAATTATTCAGGTGATGGTATGTCAGATTGTGGCTGTTCTAACGCTTCCTGCTTTGGTTTGAACTGTTCTGGAAGCAGGTTTTGTAAAATGTCCTGAAACTGCTCCGACTGAATACGGGTCAGAGAGATATGAACCGGTCGATTCGGCAGAGCCAGGATAAAAGTGTTGCTCTCTTTGGTAACTGGAATTTCCACCTGGTTGCCATCCACGGTGGCAGTTAACACAACAAGCGGATCCGTTACCGGGGCGGTCAGTCGTGTATTCCAGCCCTCTTCTTTGAGCAGGTCTGCAAGGGTATTCCAGGATGGATCAGGCCATTTATCCACAAAGGATGCTTCATGTGTTTGATCACCGGCTGTCAGTTTCAGGCCAGTGATGGAACTGGATAGTGCAAAAGGACGATGATCCAGCAAAGTGAGCGGTTCTTTATCCAGATCTTTCAGCATATAGGAGTATAGTTCCAGGCTGTCTGCTTCACCGGGCCGTTGGACCAGCAGTTGTTTTTGGTCAGGATTCCAGAATTTCAGGGTTTGTTTCTGTTCATTTTCGCCTGATTTCCAGGTTACCTCCAGAGTCCAATGTGGTGTATCAGTCAACGATTCACTAAAGCCGGAACCGCGACCAAGCAGTAGTTGATCAATCCAACTGGTAAACCGGTTGGCACCAACTTTATCAGTGATTGGGCCAGTGAGTTGCCAGCCTTCGGTACTGTTGCCACTGATTACCATATCGGACTCAGGTGAACGGGTGCTGGTACGTACCAGACGGGTGATGTCTTTGGCTGTTAGACCGGTTATGATCTTTTTTTGCCGAAAGGCATCTACCTTACGCATCATGCTATCGGCTACAGCTTTTGGCACCAAAACCACCGGACCTTCGGCATCAAGACGTAGATAGCGGTTGCCACTGGTAGGAGAAGAGCTACCCAGGATGAATGTTTGCTGCTTTTCTTTTCCAGTCAAAACCAGTTTGGCGACCGGTTTTTCCATGCCGAATATGGACAGGTCGGCAGGCGTGTCTGTTACATGGCGTTGATAGCTTTTTGTGACAATGCGTAGTGTTTCAGCCACTGCATCCTGATCGGTGATATAGCTGCGTGGCTGGTTGATTTTCCAACCGGCATCACTTTTCTCCATGCTGATCTCATCGCCCTCTTCATCCTGAAAAGAGAGTAGGGATATTTCATCGGCCTTGAGCGTAGAGAGCACGCGGGAAGCCTCTTCTTGTGCTTTCTCACTGCTCTCTTGCCGGTCCATCCACCAAAGTCCTGCACCTGCGCCACCGATAAACAGCAATAGGACAATATTGGTCAACCATCCTTTGGACATGGTTATATCTCCTTTTACTACTGACGCTTGCGGCGAATCCAGATACCGAGGCCCAACCCAAGAATAGACGCGGGAATGATTAAGACCAATATCCAGAACAACATGGCACCGTCTGACGCTGTGAGTGTTAACCCGGCATCAGTGATGCTTTTTGGCTTAATGGCGATAAAGTCTTCATCTTCTGCCAACCAGCGCACCATGTTGAGAAACAGATCCGTATTGCCGGTAAAGTTTAAATAGCCATTGGTGGCAAAGTCAGAATCACCGACAACCACAAGGCGCATGTTGTTTTGTTGATAGGTCGCGCCCAAGGTGATTGGACCTTTTTGGTCTTCTCCCTCATCGAATTTTACCGAACCAGAGGAGAGAGACCCCAACTCAGCCCAGCCATTTGCAGCACCGACCAAAATACCAGTTGGTTTTTGTCCACCCGTTTCTGCTGTATGGTCAGAGAGTTCAAGACCACGTGCATCAGGCAGGAAGGTTGCAGCGTTTAGATTTTTAGTGATGGCATGTCCTGAATCATATTGCATGATCAGGGGCGTGGTCGGTGTACCGCCAAACAGACGGCTTACCGGATCAATCACCACACCGTCCATGAAACGGATACCCCATTTTTCCAAGGTCTGTTCAAGACCGGTATCACGTTCAGGATCGTTCAGCACCATCAATCGACCACCCTTATCCAACCAGGTGGAGAGGCGCTCTACTTCGATGGGCAGGAGTGGTTTTGCCGGGCCAGCCAAGATCAGCGCGGCTGTTTGATCCGGGATGGTTTCAACTGCGGAAAGATTGATTTTATCTGTCTGATACCCTTCTCCTTTCAGGAATGAGATAGCACCCGATAAAGAAGAACGTCCTTTGCCATCCATGCTGCGCTCACCGTGACCGGTGATGAAGCGGATGGTTTTGCTTGACCCTTTGGATAAACGAATGAGACCGTTGGTGATCGCTTCTTCACTGGATTCAGTAATTTTCTCAGAACGTGCGTCAGCACCCAGAACAATGGTGCCAAAGCTGGTGATCTCTTGTTCCCGTGCAGAGGTAGGATCTAATTCTGGATCAACAAAGCGGATAGCCAGATCGGCATTGAATTGTTGGTAGCGCTCCAATAGGGTTTTAATGCTGGATTTCAGGTCGCCTTTTTCACGCACATAAACAGTGGCGGTCAGACCGCTTTCAAATGATTGAATGGCTTTTATGGACTGTTCAGCCAGCGAGTGACGTTTGTTGGCGGTCATATCCCACTGGACAGAGTAGCGTTGACTGGCAAAAGCACCCAAAGCCAACAGGGCGACCAGTAACAGACTCATGATCATATTCTGAACACGGAGGTTGGTTCGGCTTTCTGGTTTATTACTCATGATCTCCTCCGTTAATTAACCGTTAATCCGTTCTGCCATCAGTCGCTGACGGGCAAACAGAAGCCCGGCCACTGAGAGTAGAATAAAATAGAAAAGATCGGTGCTGGATATGACACCACTCAGAAACGGTTGATAATGATCAATCAGTGAAAGATAGGAGAATATCGCGCCAGCACTGCCGGAGATTTCTCCACCCATCCAGCTGATAATCCACAGTCCGAGCAGAATACCGAAGGTGGACACCGAGGCAACGATGGGATTGTCGGTACTGCTTGAGGCGGCCAGGCCAACAGCGCCAAATGAAGCAGCAAGCAGAAATAGTCCGAGGAATCCAGATATGACTTGGCCCATGTCCGGTGAGGCATAAGGCATGATGCTCAATGGCAGCAGTGACAACAGTAGGACAGTAACCAGCAGAAATAGCAGAAGACCCAGATATTTACCGAGAATAATCTGCATTGGAGAAAGCGGTGAACAGGCCAGTGCAGGCCAGGTGTCACGGCGTTTTTCATCGGCGATTAAGCGCATGGTAATCATCGGCATGATCAGCAATAAAATGATAGCCGTATTGCCCAACATTGGGCTGATGGCCACTTCAGTAAAGGGCAGCTCCTGAATCTGATCACCACCGTAACCCGACATGCGAATTTGCATTTGCAACTGGTTGTAATAATGGATCATGGAGTTGAACAGGTAGGCGCTTATGGCAAATAGCACGGCCAACAGGGTCCAGGCCAGAGGCGATTGAAACAGTGTGCGCCACTCCCGAAAGGCAATGGTGAAAATGGCTCTCATTGGGACACCTCCGTGTTGTTGCCTTGGGGTTCCATGGTGGTGAGTTGGACAAAGATCTCTTCCAGAGAGTGTTCCACAGGTCTGAGTTCGAGCAGGCCCCAATTGTTTTCTACAGAACGTTTAACCAGTTCAGCGCGTGGATCTTGATTTTTATTTGGAATGATCAATTTTGCATCGCCATCGGTTTGCAATTCAGCAACGCCGGGAATGGATTGTAACGTGGCATCATCCGGCGGATTATCCCAGACAAAGCGCAATCCTTTTGCGGCTTTTTGACGCGCCTCCAGGCCGGCGAGGGTGTCTTGGGCTACGATGCGACCGTTATTAATCACCGAAACCCGATCACAGGTCATCTGCACTTCTGGCAAAATATGCGTGGAGAGCAGTACCGAGTGTTCGCCACCCAGTTCACGGATCAATTTACGAATTTCCCGGATCTGAATAGGGTCCAGCCCAACGGTTGGTTCATCCAGGATAACGATATCCGGTTTATGAACGATAGCCTGAGCAATACCGGCACGCTGCCGATACCCTTTTGAAAGGTTGCGGAGCAGGCGGTGTGATACGGCTGTCAGGCCGCAACGGTCCATGGCATCATTGACCGACTGCTTGAGAGCACCTTTGCCAACGCCGCGTAGACTGGCCAGATAAGTCAGATATTCCCGTACAGTCATCTCGCCATAAATGGGCGGTGTTTCCGGTAGGAATCCGATGGACTGTCGTACTTTGATGGGCTCGTTTAAGATATCCATCCCAGCAACACGTACGTGTCCAGAGGAGGGCGATAGTAAGCCGGACAGGATACGCATTGCGGTGGTTTTTCCGGCACCGTTTGGGCCAAGAAAGCCCATTACTTCGCCTCTGTTAACTTCTAGATTAATATTATCCAAAGCCTGAGTCTGGCCAAAACGGCGAGACAGACCGAGGATTTCAATCATTTTCTCCGACATGGTGTCACCTGGTTTTGAGGGTCATGGTGTCAGAAGGTGATTACCGGATAATCACTATGATGTGATTCCAAGATAGGATTCCGGTTTTTCGTTAAGGAGTGGCTAAAAAATATCCACTTATGCATGTTTTTTAAGCAATATTGATTAATATATAGTCATATCTGTTTCTTGTCCTCTAGGGTTATGGGTGCATATATTTTAATATGGATAAATTAATACAATGAAAATAATAAGATAGCCGGTGTGCCTATTTTTTTATCCAACTGGCATATGGGTTGCGATATTGACGATGTCAAGAGGCGATGCAAAAAAAATAGCATCCCCTAATGCACATGCACCATGGCTTTAGACTGAATTCAATAATATAGTGCCGGTTCTTCTATCAAAGAATGTAGAAGAGATCCAAGATCAATATTTGATTATGAGCGAAGAGGTAAGCATGGCGAATCAGGAAGCAATTAGCAAAGTGTATTCCATGATCAAGGAAAACGACGTAAAATACGTTGACTTTCGTTTCACAGACTTCAAAGGCAAGTGGCAACATATTACTGCTCCAGCCGCGATGTTGAATGATGATGTGTTCGAAAGTGGCCTTGGTTTTGATGGCTCCTCAATCGCAGGTTGGTGTGAGATTAACCAATCTGACATGGCCTATGTTCCAGATCCTACAACGGCTGTGCTGGACCCTTTCACAGAAGTCCCCACACTGATCTTCATCTGCGATGTTGTTGATCCTTACACTGGTGAGGGCTATCTCCGTGATCCACGTGGTGTGGCCAAACGTGCTGAAGCCTACCTGAAATATTCCGGTCTCGGCGACACCATCAATGTTGGTCCTGAAGCTGAATTTTTCATCTTTGATTCAGCTCGCTTCACCTCCCAAGACATGCACAAAGTGTTCTATCACATTGAGTCTGAAGAAGGTGCTTGGAACTCCGGCCGTGATTTCGAAGATGGTAACTATGGCCATCGTCCAGGTATTAAGGGGGGCTACTTCCCAGTACCGCCTACCGATTCATTCCAGGACATGCGTTCTGAAATGTCCAGCATCATGCAAGAGATGGGATTGACCATTGAATTCCATCATCATGAAGTTGCAACTGCTGGTCAGAACGAAATCGACATGCGTTTTGATAGCCTGTTGAGCATGGCTGATGATCTGCAAACCTTTAAGTATGTGGTTCATAATGTGGCCCATGCTTATGGTAAAACTGCTACATTCATGCCTAAGCCTCTGGCTGGTGATAACGGAAGCGGCATGCATGTGCATATGTCCATCTGGAAAGATGGCGTGCCTCTGTTCGCCGGTAACGAGTATGCTGATCTCTCCGAGATGGCTCTGCACTTCATCGGCGGCATCAAAAAGCATGCACGTAGCTTGAATGCGTTCACCAATCCATCAACCAACTCATACAAACGGTTGATTCCTGGATTTGAAGCTCCGGTTCTGTTGGCACACTCTGCCCGTAACCGTTCGGCTTCCATTCGTATTCCTTCTTCCAACAATCCTAAAGCAAAACGGGCTGAGATTCGCTTCCCAGATCCCACTGCCAACGGTTACTTGGCATTTGCCGCGTTGCTGATGGCTGGCCTTGACGGTATCGATAACAAGATCGACCCAGGCGCACCTATGGATAAGAACCTCTATGATCTGCCACCCGAGGAGTTGAAAGATATTCCGACTGTTTGTGGTAGTCTTCGTGAGGCGCTTAACGCCCTGAGTGAAGATCGCGAATATCTCCTCAAAGGCGACGTGTTCAGCGATGACCTGATCGATGCCTGGATCAAACTGAAAATGGATGATGTCTATGCATGGGAACATGCGCCTCATCCAGTTGAGTTTGAAATGTACTACTCTGTCTAATTTCTTCATGGCTACGTGAAAGCTGCTTGGCGGTTTTCACGATAGCTTTGATGGATAGAGTTGCGAAATGTCAAAAACCCTGTTGGAATATCTCCAGCGGGGTTTTTGTATTTTGGGATCTCAGAAGGAACAGAGCGTTCCTGTCGCGCCACATGAAGAAAAGAGAGGCGGTTGATAATGCAAATCAGTAAAGAGAAAACTGAACGAGACCGGCTATTAGCACATCTCTATCTGATGCGTGAAGCGCTACTGAAAACGCCGCATGGCATGGGCGATCATTCCGACCGTTGCCGGGCGGCAAACAGTGGATTATGTCCCAATCCACCTGAGAAGTGTCAGTGTCACGTTCATCGGATTCGTCAGGTGTTGGAAGAGGATTTTGAAGCCCTTGATGCATTGGTTAATCTATTAGGGGCCGTGCGGCGTAGTGTCAAAGGAGAACAACAGGAGTCTAGCGAACCGTGTCAGGTATGGCATCCTGTCAAAGAGGCGCTACAGGCGTTGGATGTAGAGCGTTAGGTCTGATTGTCTGTCAGAAAGAGTGGTTTGGTGTTCTGATGCTGTCGAGATTGATCCATATCACTATTGTTTATGAAATTCATAGAATAGCGTTATGAACAATATCAATAACAAAAAAGTCCATATAGCGAGATTGATTGTGACAGATTGTCGAGCTGCACGCTGTTCCAACCATGTACGCGGTTTGATTCCTTTGACCAGAAAAACCACTTGGGCAGATAAATTGACACTGACCACGTTGACCAGCAATAACACGGTAGCGCCCAGAGCCAGATCAATATGACCATTGCCTAACATCAAACCGGCGGTAACCGCAGGGGGCATCAAGGCAACCGCAACCATCACACCCACCAGAGTGGAAGATAATCCAGCGGTTAACGACAACACCGCAGCCACCCCTGAAGCCAGTGCCAGAGCCATTCCATCCAAACCGACATCGGTACGTAACAACAGTTCTTTACTGTTCAGGTCTAATTCGATGAGGGCTCCGGCTACAACTGCTAGAAATATTGTAAATCCAATTCCCAGCAGATTGGTTCGAAGAGCCTTGATCATTAACTGTTGGTCACCCAGGGCGACACCCAGAGAAAAAGCAAGATTGGGGCCCAGTAATGGCGCAATCACCATTGCTGCGATTACCACGGCAACGTTGTTCTCAAGCAGGCCAATGCCTGCGACTATGGATGAAAGAAAGATCAATAACAGAAAAGTAGCGGTCAGATCCGCGCCTTGGGAAACCTGTTCGTACAAATTTTCCCGGGTAATAGCTAAACTTGATTGTTGAGTTTGTTCCTGCTCTGGTGACTTGGGTTTTGGAATAGTGCTTTCCGCATCAAAAACGATAATGCGGGCCGTAGGGCTTTTTTCCAACCTGGTCTGCAAATCATCCAGAAACTGCTGTCGTCCTGTTTTTGCAAGTAGGAAATAGTGACAATTTCGTTGATCCTCCATGGCAGGGGTGATGTAGTGCTCTATCACTCCTTCATGCTCTTCGGCAAAGTTCTGTAAAATCTTTTTGTAATCTAAAGGAACAATCACCTCTACCCGTTTCAATGACATATGCGCGCCTTATTTTGATCAACTGTTGATCTCATTGTGAATACATTCATGCTTGTTTCATTATTTTATGAGTATAGATGTTATAATGTTTATAAAATCACTATAGATTCAATTTATTAACTGATTAGGATGGTCCGAATTATTTAGATGTAGAGCAAGTCAAAAATGCCAAACGCACCACCAAGCATAGTCACTGCGACAAACAGGATGATGGAGTCAAGGACGACCAAAGCAAATTTGAGATCCCTGCCATGATTGATGGAGAGTCCAATAATCATCATCACAATGAATATGGAAAAGTAGAGTGTAAACATAATGGTCACCTCTTATTAAGGGACATCTTCCTAATTCTAACAAAACAACGCATTGGATATCAATTGCGTTTATATGTCCACATGTACTTATTAACTAAGACAGCGTATCGAATGCTGTAGTTCACGGTAGCTCATGTGTTCTCTTCGGTTAATTGATTGCTTTGCTTGAGGGAAAAACGCGCATAAAAATTGAAAACATGATATTCGGCGGGGAAAGGAGATGAAGCCGAAGCCTGTTTGCATGTGTCAGATGGTATGCATCGACAATGAGGGGAACAGGCTTCGGCTGCTCTTTCCAAGCCATAAGTTGGCGGGGGCGTGTATGGCTTAGAAATTACCAAAATACTAACAGAAGAATATTAGAATTTCTATAAGACTGAAGTCATAGATATAAAGAGGGTATGGTGGTTTAATGTGCCACACTTGGACTCTATGTGTACTACTTTAGTATCGCAATGTTAATGTTTTTACGACTATTTTATATTGTCATGATTTTTTGAATGATCGTATTGATTTATTATATTTTTTATTTGTCATGCCTTTCTTCCGGGATGGGGGTGTGATACCTTTTGTTTCTATCATAATTGTTTGTTGTTATTCGGTTTCATGGAGCCTTCAGAGAGTAGGCTGCTGATGTTGAGATTTATCATAGCTGATGATCATCCGGTATTGCGCGAAGGGTTTAAAAGACTTTTAGCGGATACTGGTAAAAATGCTGAGGTGATGGAATCCTCTGATGTCGATGGTATCATACAACTTCTTAAGCAGGGAGATGACTATGATCTCATCCTTATGGATTATGACATGCCCGGCATGGGCGCGTTTTCAGGTCTTCGTAAAATAAAGAGACAGGTGCCCCATATGCCTGTTGCCATCATCTCGGGTTTTCACGATCATGACACCATCCGCTCTGCTTTAGCGGCTGGTGCCGATGGATTTATCCCTAAGCAACTGGCTCCACAGGTGTTTGTTAATGCGGTTCAGTTGATTCTGTCTGGGGAAACATACCTGCCATCGTTGTTATTGGCTGAACCTCCCAGTATGGAGAGTGTGGATTCGTCACTATCAAGGCATGATGATGCGATAGAGAAAAATCTTGGTGCTCAAGATCTGAGTGAAGAGGAGGCACTAAGTGAGCCGCCTCGCTTGACCAAACGGCAGAAAGAGACACTCGTGCTGATGAAAGAAGGCTGCTCAAATAAGGAGATCGCCAAGAAAATGGGCTGTGCAGAAGGTACGGTAAAGGCCCATGTGACGGCGATTCTCAGAGCTTTCAAAGTGACTAACCGTACCAAAGCTATCGCGGCAGCACGTCGGTGGATGTACTGATAAATGATAATGCTGTTACCGTTTCATATCGGGTAGATCTCCTGATCTGTGTGCTACGTTACATCTTATCTTACGATAAAATTCCAGAATTTTACATAATTCGGTCATGGAACCAAGCTTTTCATCCGACAATCAATATATAATGAGGGCGTAATGGGTCGTAAGAATCCATCCGCATAACCAATATTGATCTGTGTGAGGAAAGACGATGCTTGGTAACTTTGACCTGATTCGTCTGTTGACCGGAACCAACAGAACCAGTAGTAGTCGTGGTATTGATGCCACCTCTCTGATTTCGCAGCTGAAAAGCTTGCAACAGAGCTATACTGGTCTCTCTTCAGTTGAGAAAGTATCCAGCAATCCCTATGTGGCCAAACGGGAAGGCTTTGCCCGTGTGGAAGGGCGACTTCATACGCTACGCAATACCGCAAAAAATGCTCAAAATTCAGAGCAGTTCTCTCCTATGTCAGCGGAAAGTGCTGATGAGTCTCTGTTTTTTGCAACCGCTTCAAGTAGTGCAGAAGCGGGTACTTATGCGCTTTCTGTGGATCGTCTTGCTAATAATTCCACGGTGACTTTTGGTGTCGGGCGGGACCAGTCGGACAGTTCGGATCAAGGCAGTGGTGTGGATGCGTATTCCGGTTTGTTGTCGGATCGCACACTCACTTTTGCCTATAATGGTCAGGACTATGCCGTTGATCTGAAAGCGGGTGAGACCCTTTCCGATGTGGCTTCAAAAATTAATAAGTTGGATTTTGGTGATGAAGCGGGTGTCAGTGCAAGCCTTATTAATCAGGATGGTGCGGCTCGCTTGATAATTTCAGCGCGGGATTCCGGTGCTTACACCCGTGCTGATGATGGTTCAACCAGCCAATCACGTATTGACAATATTCGTATAACTGAGACCAGTAGCGGTGTCGATGCTGGGTTGGAATATGGCGGATCTACTGTCACTCAGGATGATTTTTTCAGCAGTCAGGCCGGTCAGGATGCAAGTTACAGCCTGGATGGTATAACCTCCTACTCCAGTAGTAATACGGTTGACAATCTGGTTTCTGGTGTCACGGTCAAGCTTAATTCCATTACTGAAAACGATACTACTCTGACGGTTGCACAGGATAGCGAAGCACTCAAAGAGGCGTTGCACTCTCTGGTCGATGCATTCAACGGTGTTGTGAATACACTGTCTGAAGAGCGCCGTAGTGGTTTGAGCGGTGATGAACTGGCTAGAAATCTCACCAGTCAGTTGCGTGATGTGGTCAATTCAGAAGTGGACGATACGACCACCAGTATTAATACATTGGCGGAATTGGGTGTACAGACTGGTGCAGGCGGTAAGCTGGAAATTGATGAGGATAAATTCCAGCAGGCCATTGAACAGAACTTTACTGCGGTATCCGAAGTCGTGGCAGGGAATTCAGAAACCGGCACCAAGGGTGTTGCCTATCAGCTGGATGCTTTGGTTACGGAATTAACGGGGCGTACCGGCAGTATTACTGCACGAATGGATGCGCTTTCTGCACGCTCCAAATCCTTGACCGAGCAAAATCCTAATCAAATCATGCTGGCCAATGAGCAGATACGTCTGGGTCAGGTGCGCAATAATGTGTCTAACGCCATGGGCGGTCTTGGTCAGATGAATGACGTACTGGCCAACACGAACGCACAGTTGATCAATTCGTTACAGAGTTTTTTTTCAGCGCGATAAAATGAGGTGTTTACTGTGTTGCAAAGCCTAGCCGGATTCTTTGTGTTAACGGGGTTGGCATGGCTGATGAGTGAAAATCGGTCGCGTGTGCGCTGGAAAGTCGTTGTTGTTGGCATGGTGTTACAGATTAGTTTGGCTGTTGTTTTTCTCAAAATTCCTCTGATTCAGGAATTTTTTCTTATTCTTAATCAGGGTGTTATCGCCCTTCAAGAAGCCACTAAGACCGGTACTTCGTTTGTTTTTGGATATCTGGGTGGTGGTGGTTTGCCCTTTGTAGAAGATAGACCAGGCTCCAGCTTTATTCTTGCCTTTCAGGCCTTGCCTCTTGTATTGGTCATGAGTGCGCTCTCTGCGGTGCTCTACTACTGGCGTATTCTTCCGATGATTGTTCAAGGATTGTCCTGGTTGTTACAAAAAAGCCTGGGTATCAGTGGTGCGCTAGGGTTGGGCAGTGCTGCGAATATCTTTATGGGCATGGTAGAAGCACCGGTTCTGGTGCGTCCTTTTTTAGATAAAATGACACGTTCGGAGCTGTTCGCCTTGATGACCGGCGGTATGGCGACGATTGCCGGCACGATGATGGTGTTGTATGCGGCCATATTGGGCAGTGTCATACCGGATGCCATGGGCCATATTTTGGCAGCATCAATTATCAGTGCGCCAGCTGCGTTGATGGTGGCGTTGATTATGGTGCCGGATAATAGTGGTAGTTCACAACGCAAAGTGACCATGATGTCGTCAGAGAATCGATCCACCATGGAGGCGATTGTACATGGTACGACAGATGGTATTACTCTATTGATCAATATCATTGCCATGTTGATTGTGCTAGTGGCTTTGGTGGCTTTGGTGAATACCTTTCTGGGCGTATTGCCTGCGATTGATGGTGAGTTGATCACTTTGCAACGTGTTTTCGGTTGGGTTATGGCTCCAGTCGCTTGGTTGATGGGTGTTCCCTGGGCTGAAGCAGCCACGGCAGGCGCATTGTTGGGTACAAAAACCGTTCTGAATGAGTTTCTCGCTTATCTTGACCTAACTAAACTCTCAACGGATGACTTATCCGAAAGAAGTCGCCTGATCATGACCTATGCTTTGTGTGGCTTTGCCAACTTTGGCAGTTTAGGCATTATGGTGGGCGGTTTGACAGCCATGGCACCCAGTCGCCGTGAAGAGATTGTTGGGTTGGGCATGCGGACAATTGTTTCGGGCACATTAGCCACCTGTTTGACCGGTGCTGTCGTTGGTATTCTTATCTAGTTGTCTGTTTTTCCTGTATGTTGCCTGTGATGGGCCGTATTTGATCAATTAACTTGTCTAGCATAAATTCTATACTGTTAAATATTGTTTGTGATAGCATATTAATAATTTAAGCTTATAATATTAGAAGTTGAGCAGTTGAATGATGGTACAGTGATTTCGTCTAAAATTTGAACAGTCAGCCGTTCCAGCCCTGGTGATATTTTTGCTCTGATGATCTGCTTCGCATATCAAAAGCGGCGCAAAAACATCACCAGGGTTTCCACTCAGGTTGTGATTCATTGTCTAATTTCGGATCGAAATTACTATACACGCTTTGATGCCTGTCTCAACCGGCAACTGCGTAACGCCTAACTATATACACTATAATGGTATCCATTATTTGTGATTGGAAAATATCAATCTCGGAGTGTGTAATACGCCCATCCTCCGTTGACAATCAATTTGATAATTCAGGAGATTCTACCTTGACACTCTATGTGAGTATTTCGCCTGATTGTAAATCGGATGCAAAAAGGCATAACTGTGAAAGTGCGCTTTTCGAGATCAAGGAGCGTGTTGAAGCGGTGCAGCGCATTTATGGTATGACACCATTTGCCGGGAGTTTCTGGGTTAAGAAGAAATTTGCCAAAACCAGGCAGTTGAGACTTATTGGTCAATTGACCACGGTTCATAATCAAGAAGTATTGATTTTGCTTAGGATAATGATTCGTGGTGACAATGAGTATGAACTGTTCTGTCGGTTAAACTCTGGCGCTAGAGATGAATTGCTGGAGAATTTTTTTCACAATTTTCAAGCGCAAATGGAAGATGAGATTCTCCAGCGTATTTCCGATCAGCCAGTAGACGCGCTGCCGAGGCCCAGTGAAGCGGAAAGTGAGTATCTTTTTAACATTGCTCATTCAGATACCAATTGGGATGGTGATACAGTATTTGAAAGTGTGGATTGGATCGAACATGTACAACAAGAGGTTATTCATACGCATTTAGCATTTATTCCTGATGCTATTATGTCTTTAGTTGATGATGCTACGCAAGCTGAGTCTGGTTGGTACTCTATTGCTGATACCAATCTGATGATTTTGTATCGCTATCAGAAATCAGAAGCCAATCTGTTTTTAGCGGGTGTAATTGAGGTTGATAGCGATATTGAGAAAGAGAAGCTGACTAAAAGATATCAGCCTCTCCTTGGTGATCAACCTATTGATCATGAGACAATTTCAAAAAATGCGCGTCGGTCATATCCAGCCATATTGTTAACGGACAGAAGCTATTGGTTGGCTATTCAGAATGATCGGGAAAGTAATCTAGCCCTTTCTCCAGAAGAGTCTGACCTGTTACGCAGTGTGGGCGAGTCACGTGGTCGTAAACGGGCTTTTCCATTATTTATCAATGGTCGGGCCGGTAGTGGCAAGTCCACTATTCTGCAATACATGTTCATTGATTATTTGATTCACTATCTGCAAAACCGAGAGATTCTGAAATCCGTTCCGGCACCGGTCTATTTTACCTGTAGTTCCAACCTGTTGGATGTGGCAAAGAATACTGTCAGTAATCTGATTGAAAAACGTTCAGATCTACTCATGGCTCGGGATAAAAAATCTCTCACTCGGGAAGAGATACGACTGATTGACGGGTCTTTCAAAAAATTCTACGACTATCTTAAATCCCTTTTGCCGACTGCTATTCAACGGCAATTTAGTCCAAATAACTATGTTGATTGGGTTCGGTTCAGAAAACTTTGGAATGAAAAATTTTCATTCGATCAATCCTCTATAGGACTTACGCCAGAAGAGTCCTGGCATGTGATTCGCTCGGTGATCAAAGGAGCCAATCTTGAAGATGACAGTGACATTACGCCAATTGAGTATCAAGGGCTGCCTAAAGCAGAAAAAATTATCTGTTTTGAACAATTTGATCGGATTTATCAAAAGATCTGGATGAATTGGTATCGGCGTGAAGGGTTGGATGGCCGTCTTTGGGATGATCAAGACTTGGTCCGGGCAGTTATTGACCATATAGACGATTTGGATAATGAAGAGAAGCCACTGTTATCAGCTATATTTTGCGATGAAGCGCAGGATTTTACTCGAAATGAATTGGAACTGATTTTCCGGCTTTCGCTCTTTTCACATAGAACCGTTCATTATGATGAGATTGGCGCGGTACCGTTTGTTTTCGCAGGTGATGAGTTTCAGACTCTGAATCCAACAGGGTTTCGATGGGAAGCAATTAAGGCGATTTTTACCGAGAAAATCATTCTGCCTTACAGTGGAGATGGTGCAGGAAAGCGGGACATTAATTATGAAGAACTCTCTTACAACTATCGATCCGAACCGAATATTGTCCGTCTGTCCAATCTGCTTCAGTTGATCCGAAGTGTCTTGTTCAACATAAAAAATATTAAATCTCAAACACCGTGGAGTGTAGAGGAGAATAGCCCGTCTCCGTTGCTGTTTCATGCGGGTGACAGCGGGTTGGTTGCGCGTCTTCGTCAAGAAAAAGATATCGTTTTTCTCGCACCTTGTGGATATAACGAAGAGAAACATTTTCGAGATACTGATCGATGGTTGGCATCGGTTATTGATGTGATAGAAGGCGTTCCGGTTAATCTATATAGCGCAGTACGGGCCAAAGGGTTGGAGTTCAACCGGGTGGCGTTGTATGGGTTTGGAGCCAATGCACCAGAGGTGTTAAAACGAAAAATTTCTGATGGATTGGAACCGTTTCCCAGTCGGGAAGGGGCAGCACTGGAAGCGGAATATTTTATTAATCGTCTCTATGTGGCGCTGACACGCGCCAAAAAGCGCTTGATGATCATTGAGCCTGAAGAGGGGATGGATTTCTGGTTGCCCTTTCAACAGCCCAATACTATTCCAGGTCTTTATAGTGACAATGCTAATGAGGCTATGATTGCATGGCGCAAATGTATTACCTCTTTGGTGGAAGGTTCAGAAGAGAGCGATATATCACAATGTCGTGAGGAGAATTACAGGGATCAGGCTGACGAAAGAAAAATGGACGGTATGACCCGGCGTGATCCGTATCAACTGCGTCAGGCGGCGGCGCTATATCGGAATATGGGTGATTCAAATCAAGCTGATTCTGTGTTGGCATGGGCGGAGTTGTTTGAGGGAAAATATTTAGAATCGGGAAATCGGTTTGTAAAAATCGAAGACTATTCTCATGCATTGCCCGTTTTATGGCTGGCAGGAAAAGAGGGATGGCATCGTGTGGATTGGTTGAGTGACTCCAGTAAAATGGTTGCAAAACATGTCATCAATCGAATCCTTAAACAGGTTGAGATACAGCAGGCTGGTGATCCGCTCAGTGCTGTTGCCTTGTTGAGTGAAATTTCGAAAAAATCCGAATCTTGGGTGGAAAAACTCAAACTTACCGATATGCGTATTCATGAAGAGAATGCCAATCGGTTGGTTAATCGTTTGCTATCAAAACTCGATATCAGCCATCAGAACCCGGCTGAAGAGGGCGTAAAAACAGCAGAATGGACATCACTTCAAAGTACGTTGTCGAAGATCGCCAACACTGGGATTACGATTTCAGCAATGGATTTGGGCAGAGTGAGTTGTCTTGCTGGAGATTACCGTGAATCCATTCGGATTTTTGAGCATGAAAATCTAAGCGGTAGCAATCGTTTCTATGATTTTGCCAAGGCAAAGGTTGCACCGTTTCCTGAGAATCTTTTCTATTTGCAACGCCTAAATTGCCATGAAGAGATCACTCTACAGGTACTTGAACAGCCTGATCATGCTGGTTTGACCCGTTCAATTATTGACCAAGTTGTTGTAAGTCTTTGTGAAAATAATGAGTTACAATCTTCACTTGAAGTGGTTTTTCAGAGAAATAATCCCAATACTTTAGCATCACTCAAGAAAATTCTTCCAAAGCTTCCGCAGTCGCTTCAACCCCTCTATTGGGCTGTTGCAATCCAATTGATAGTCACGGCTGGTCAATTTGACAGGGCCTTTGTTTTAGCTCGTGGCGAACCAGCCAAAATGATTGGGCCGAAGAGACGTAAAATTAAAAGGCCGCTAGAGCAACTCCTAAAAGCGGTAAGAAAAGGGGTTGGGGTTGTCTTGATAAAAATATTGGCTCGTTCGGATAGTTTGGTCAGTGCGCGCATGGATGACCAAAAAAGTGTGCGTGCCTATCTTAATAAGCGCTGGAAACAAGGGGTCAGGAAACTACCGAATTGTGTCTCTGCTTTGGAAATGGTAGCCGCTGTTGAGCGGGCCGGTCGGTTTAGTGATGCCTTGCAATTGTGTGAGTCGTTTATTGAGGACGATACACTCAATCCAGCGGATCAAAAAGCGTTGGCTCTTCGTTGGTTACGGGTAAAAGATCGCCAAATTCGCCATGATGAAGAGCGTGAACGTCCGGTTGTTGATTCGATTAGACGGCTGGAGGAGAAAAAGAAGCAGCTGAAAATTAAATCGCTGGATATTATTCCAGACTATCCCGAGTTGCCAAAACTGACCTTGGATGATCTGTCGCTCTGTTTCAAAGGCTTCACGTTGCCATCAATCACACAAACTGTACATGATCAGGACGCTGTACAGAAAAAGCAGAATAATGATGTGTTAAAATCAACAAAGGATCAGATGGTTGCATCCATGAGATCCAATGATTTTAACATTCTCAATCTGGTTCCAAAGTCCGGTAAAGAGACAGACGTAATAGGGCCAGCGTCTTCTTCTTTGGCACTGGCGGGAGCCAGCGGTATTTCCGGATTAAATAGTCTTGACGATGTTGTATCACAAGGGATCGAACGGCCAGATAGTGATGCACTGAAAAAGAGGGAAATTACAGATCAACCAAACAATAAGGCAAGCTCTGCTATTAATGGGCGTGATACAGAACATAATCAGGCAACGATCAAACAGATAGAAAAAGCACCAATAGCGGATAGTGGAACGGTTGATCATGAAAATAGTGTGCAAAAACGAGAAGAAATTAAAGAACCAGAGGTAACACCAGAACCAGAGATAACACCAGAACCAGCGGATTCAGACGATATCACTCAAAGTGACCAGGCGTTAAGTACAGAATCAGAAACCGCACAGCAATGGAGATCGTCTTCCGTTGTTTCACGTGATTTTAGCCGCTACATGGAGGGGTATACTTTTTCATGGCGCGCGCGTTTGAAACATCTTCTCATAGAGGAGCGTGAAAATGGCGGTTTGGCGCGTGTGAAGTGGCGGGAAAAGCGGGTTGATTCACTGGATCATGTGGTAAATAAGGTGGATAAGCACCATTTTGTGATTGAAGATTGGTCCATGATGGTCTCTTTTGGCAATGACAGGAAGCGTCTTGAAGTGCATTTTTTAGATAAAGGGATGTACTGGGGTATTCAAGTGGAGTGAGCAAAGTGTGCAGAAAATGCCCGTCCAACGCGCTATGGACGGGCATTTTTTTCTGATTTTTTCTGTGAACAAAATAGTGACACTTCTGTTAATGCCGCTATAAACAGCATGTGATAGATATTAGCAAACAGTAATTAATATGTGGTTTCAGACTGTTCCAAAGCGGAAATGAAAGCGGTATTTAACCATAATCTCAAACAGTGTCACGATCCTGACTATTGGCACAAAAATCGCGTTATTCAATACAAAGATCTCATGGGGGGAAGGAAGTTTCCATCCACCAGGCTGCCATGAAATGTCATGGTCACCATTGGATCATTTATTGAAAATGGGATGTCGATACTGCCATGGGCATTGTTGTTAATCATCAAAAAACATCGGGCACACCGCCACTAGACCGGACACCGATAGCCAATCTGATTTGGCCGGAGTCAGGACCGACTCTGGGAGAGGCGTTGAGTCACTATCAAAATCGTGCCGATCAGCTCAATCGTATGTACGATCTGAATATGCAATTGGGAGAGAAGCCGGATTTGGCTTCCATGATCGAGTCATTTTCACTTTGGTTGATGCCAAAGGTCAAAGAGCTGGATCGGGTCAGAAACAGTAATAACCAATTGGAACGGCGCTATCACCTGCACCGTCAGCTGGGCGAAAAACTGGATCTGGCATCAATGTTGGAGACGTTTTCAACTTGGTTGCGTCCGCATTTGGATCACGAGTTGGTGGCTTATCGCCACTTTTCGCGCAATCGGCAATACATTGCCTGTTCCTGTCACGGACCACACCGCCAACGCCTGATAGATGCAGCGGAGTACATTCTTGACCACACGCCGGAAGTGGGTGAAGAGGGTGCGCTGGATCATAAAGGTCATGATGGATTTTGGTATCGTGTGACGCAGCTCAGTCATGATGAGGATCGTCTATTGTTGATTCGGCGTGGAGCGCCCAGCAATAGAAGTTCTGATCTGGATGATCTTGTGGCTGAGATGTCCGAAGAGCTTCATGGTCCCATTGAGCGGGCGTTGACTTATGAAGAGTTGTACGATCAGGCACGACGGGACACATTGACCGGCTTGGTCAATCGTCGGGTTTTTGATGAGCGTTTGAATCAGGAAATTGCCAATGCACAGCGCTATGGTCATCCTTTGGCATTGGCGTATCTGGACCTGGATCACTTTAAAGCCATCAATGATCGGCTCGGTCACGCGGATGGTGATGATGCCTTGAAAGCGGTATCAAAAGCGTTATTGAAAATGATCCGTGGGTCAGATTTGTTGGCCAGAACCGGTGGAGATGAATTTGCACTGATTTTGCCCAACACTGTTGAAGATATGGGCTTTTTGCTCATGAAGCGGCTCTGCAAAGTTGTAAAAGCGCTCAACATTCAAGCGCCAGGAGCCGATAAGTTAGGTGTAAGCATTGGTTTGGCCTGTTGGCAGCCGGGGCTTTCAGTAGATGAGTGGCTTAAGAGTGCAGATGATGCGCTTTATCGGGCCAAAGCGGCAGGTCGGTCTACGGTTTGCATATAGTCTTAGTACCGAGGGCTTCCGTTTCGCTTGGTTTCTGAGCAACGTGTTGCCGCACCGGTTTCGCCTTTGCGGGACAGTGTTTGAGAGACTGTAAGCGATGGAAAGATGAATTGAGCATGACCGGACAATTCATCTCCTTGTGGGAAGGACGTGCCACGGGATCGCACATAGCGACCCGTGGACGCTTTCCAGGCTATTGCTTAACCATTATCCTTTCTTCATGCGTGTACATTTCTCCGCTAAAAACTGACCCTTTGGCCAGCATGGTGTTGAAACAGGATCACCAAGATCTGCGTCAACGAGGCGGTCACGCACTTCCAACAGTTTTTTAAGTAGGGCCGGTTCTGCCTTGCCATAGGCCTCTTCATCAGTGACACGTTTCACAACGATGCCGAGCAGTTCGGTAATGGCGTTACCTACTGAATTTTGACTGATGGTGACAATAAGACGACCATTTTCATCTCGGAACATGAGTTGCTTATAGGCCGGACGCCAACGAATTTTATTAGCAAATTGTGGATCTTGCAAAATCTCTTGACGAATCAGTTTAGCAGCGCGGTGAAAATGGTTGCTGAACAGCAGGACATTTTCCACCTGATCCGGGTAGTAAGCATTCTCGGGCACTGGCGCACCACGGGTAGAAACCTGGGTGAAAAAGGTGCGGTAGAAATCCAAAAATCCTTCCAAAACCAGATCATATTCATGCCAGAAGCGCGGATTTTTCAACATATCAGCGCCTCCGACAACTTCCCAACTGGGCAGACCTTCAGGATAACCGGTGAGCCCGAGTTGTGCTTTGTCAGTGGGAATAGGCCGTAGAATTTTCAGATCAAGCACTTCCATGAACTTTTGATAAACCGGACTGAGCTGATCAGAAAAGAGACCATTGTGGCCACTATCAGTGAGGTTGGGGTCGTTGGGATCGGCCAGTTCGGCGTTTCTCAAATCATCCATATTGAATGTGATGAAGTGATTGTGAATCATACGGATACTTGGTACACCTGGTTTGCTCAGTGGCCAGGTTGGATCTAAACTGGCTTCACCACATAGAATCACATGTTTTTCAGGGTCTGGATATTTTTCTACCATATAGGAGAAAATAATCTCGCTCATCCGGCTCCAGACATTTTTTTGCTGATTGTCCAGTTGATCACGACGTACTGGGCGGCCCAACGGGTCCATGACTTTTTTCGATGTATCCAAAATAATGGACGTATCAAACTCCACACTGTGGCCGATGGCTTTTCGGTAGAGCAGAAAATCTTCAGGCGAGCGCAGCAGACCGTTCTCTTCAGCCAAGTTTTTCAGATTGGCAACACTATTGAAAAATTCAACCGGTGTCATGCCTTCTGGAACAGTCAGAGGAATTTTTCGATGAGGGGTGACGATGCGACGAGCAGATTTAGCCATGGAATAGTGATCCGTAATAGTAGGGGGCCAAGATAGGGACCGTATTATTAAGTTAATTTTTGGACGTTATGAGAACAGAACCGAGGAGAGTTTGCTTCGAAATTTGGGCACCATAGGGTGAGTTGGTCCCAACATGTCAAAGGTCTGCAATACCGCTTTGCGACCTGCGTCATCTTCGAAAGAGCGATCACGTTTGACCACTTCAAGAAACTGATCGATGCCTGCTTCATGCTGGTTCTGACCAATCAGAGCGCGACCCAGTTCCATTCTAGCTGCTAAATCGTCTGGATTCTTTTTGATACGGGCTTCAAGGTCTGAAGTGTCGGTGTTTCCAGAGAATTCCATTTGGGCGATTAGTGCGCGTACTTCAGGATTATCCTGATCATTGGCACTGATCATCTCAAGCCGTTCCTGTGCTTCATTTTTTTGATCATGGGCGATAAAAATACGGGCTTGTCCAACAAGTGCGTCAGTATTGTTGGGTTCGACTTCCAAAGCGGCGTGATAGTGGTTGAACGCGCCTTGTGGATCGCCATTTTGTTCCAGGATTTTGCCCTGTTCAATGAGATTGGCGACTTCGTTGGGAATATTCTTATCCAGAAACTCGATGATCTGATTCTTTGGCAATGCACCGGTAAATTCATCAACAATTTCGCCATTGAAGACCAGTTTACAGGCTGGAATACCTTGAACCTGCATCTGTTGACACAACTGTTGGTTATCATCGGCATTGACTTTAGCCAGAATAAACCGACCCTGCATCTCTTCCGCCAACTGCTCCAAAATCGGACCAAGTGTCTTACAGGGACCACACCAGGGTGCCCAAATATCCACAAGAACCGGCGTGGAAAGAGATTGCTGGATAACGGCTTGATTAAAGTCGTTCTCATCAACATCAATAACCCATTGGGAGTTGGCCATGTTGGATATGCCTTTTGCTACTGGTTAAGGTGGGTACCGTGAATATTAAAATATAATGATAATCTGATCTGTCAGGTCAAGTATTTACACTCAAAATCGGTCTAAAAACCACCTGTCAGTATACAAAAAAGAGGACGATAGTGCCATAGATGCACCAATTCAATCCATTTTCTGGCTGGTTTTCATTTTATAGATGTATTTGATCGAGTGATAAATTCGAGAGATAAGAGAATAGTATGGAAATAAAAGCGAAATAGTAATAGACTAAGTTTAGTGGACTAAGTCTAATAGGTGGTCTGATGAGTCAATACACTATTCATGCGGCAAAAACACATCTCTCAAGAATTATCAATCAAGCACTCACGGGCGAAGAGGTGATTATTGCTCGTGGAAAAAATCCGCTTGTTAAATTGGTTCCTATTACACCGCTTCCTGAAGGGCGTGCATTTGGCACATTGAAACATACGGGTTCTGTAGATGAGCGCTTTTTTGATCCACTGCCGGAAGAAGAGTTAGCGGCGTGGGAAGGAGAGTGAGGGATGCGCTTATTGCTTGATACGCATGCACTGCTTTGGTGGTTTTATGGAAATGAACAATTATCTGAACGGGCAAAAAACGCTATTGCAAATGAGAGGAATGAGGTCTTTGTCAGTTCAGCATCAGCTTGGGAAATTGCCACCAAATTCCGAATTGGAAAATTGCCTCATGCTCAAGAAATAGCAGAGAATTTGCCTCACCATCTCGCCACACAAAGATTTTCAAGCCTGCCTATTTCTCTCATTCATGCCCAACGTGCCGGATTGCTTTCTGGAGCGCATAGAGACCCTTTTGATCGGATGTTGATTACGCAGTCCATAGTAGAAAATCTTACCTTGATCAGTATTGAGAAGCTATTTGATCAATATACGGTCAATCGCCTTTGGTGAAATGTTGCGCTTGATTTCTATTCATTAACTATAGAGTCACACCAAACAGATTTCTTCTGATCGCCATCATAAGAAACGGCCCACCCATTCTGTAGTAGATGCTGGCCAAGGTCCACGCCATCAAAAACGACATCACCCAGAATCCGAAAATATTTCCCACGTCCAACCCTTTTCAGAGTGATTGTGTGTGCATTGTGCAAAAGAGTATGAACATGCTGACGGGCTGCAATGGCATGTTGTCGTTCAGATGGGCAGGATGAATTGATCTCTGGAGTATCAATGCCACGTAGGCGAATTGGAATATTGTGACCAAATAATGGGTGTGTGTTGGGAATGTTAAAGCGAATCGTGTCACCATCATGAGTGCTTTGATAGAGGACACCTTGCAGATCATCAAAACGGGTTTTGTCCGGTGACGCGATTACGCTAACGGAAAATAGTAGCGTTATCAGTATAGTAAAAAATATCTGTTTCACGATAGAGACATTTCAGTTTAGGAATGAGTGTCTGATTTTCATTGACACATTCCGGCGGTTTGGGGTAGAGCCTTTCAATGGTAACTGCCTACAGGCATGAAACCCGGATGGATCTGGACCATTGAGAGGCTCTTTTTTTATCCCAAACAGAGCAATTCTTGCTATTTCCTTATTGGATAAATGGACATATCCAAGAAATGGAGTAGAAATTTAGTGTTGAGATGGTGCTTGGAGCTGTTTCAGTCCAGCTATTAACGCCGTCCTGTTATTGAATTATTGTTTTCATCATCAAATTGATGTTTTAATCTTTCACGTTCCTCAACAGCACGATCAAAAGCTTCTTTTTTTGCTTCCCATTCAATCCGCGAAGCATCGCTGGGCCATTTGTTTGGTTTCATCCATACAGTGATCATATCAGGATAGATCTGTGCAGCGCCTGACACTGCATCAACAAAGATGCCAATTCCTCCACCAAGGATAACATTACCAATTGTTGCACCGGCAAATTCTTCTTGTACCAGAACAGTTTCAGTAGCATATCCTTCTTTCTTACAGGTGATGGTCATCGGGCCATCGCCTTTACGGACAGTGGCTCTACCTGGGGTTTCACTAATAGACCATACGCCGCCTTTTGAGTCGGTTAACGCGCATTTCGCACCTTCCAACTCTGGCGTAACTACAGTCAAAGTCTGGGTGGTGCCAGTCACAATAGTAGAGCACCCTGTCAGCAATGCCATAACAAATCCGACCAATAGTGTTCTGAGCACTGTATACTCCTTGTCAATAATGTAAGAAATATGTGTTTCTTTTCAGCGTTTAATATCAACTAAAATAAGAACGTTGTCAATAGAAATCATTTTTAAACAATTTAAATAATTATTTTGGAAAGTATGCCAAGAGAGATATGGGATTTCTTCAACTTATTGATTATTATGTAGCTGTTTTATGTCTGAAAAGAAGATAAAAAGCAATAATGGTATAAGGTAGATTTTTTACTAGAGGGGAGGATCTGGTATGGTGTTGTATGAATCTTATGAGTGACATGGAATGAAGATAAGTGATTACTTGAGTTTGGTTAATGCTTTTCACTACCGGACACTTTTTCCAGAGGAGTTTGACGAGCTTTGAAAGACGTGGTAATACATTGAAATATTGACGTTTCATCCGAGAAAAATAAAAATGGCTGCATCCTCAACGACCAAGCAAAGGACACAGCCATGGGTGACAATGCGAAAAGGTTCCGCATCATCAGAAAAGAGCTTACCACGCTTTTTCCTGGCACTGCCAGCGGGAACGTAGCCCGTCATTTGAATACCCTTGCAGCCATGATGAGCGGAATCATCGGGGCAAAGAATGTACATCTGCCTGAGGTGGCAAGCAAAGCGCCCAACGGCACAAAACTGACAAGCAGGGAAAAGAAGTTTGTTCGTTGGGTGCGGAATAAACGCATTGAAATAGAAGAATATTTTCTTCCTTTCGCGCAACTATTGATGGCTCGACTTGCCCAGATTCAAGAGGCCTTGGTCATTGCTATAGATGGAAGCTCCGTTGGACGAGGGAACATCGCTTTGATGGCCAACGTCATCTTCAAAGGGCGGGCTCTGCCGATCACTTGGATTGTGCTGAAGGGTAAAAAGGGGCACCTCCCTGAAGAGTTGCACTTGCGCCTGATGGAGCAGATTCAAGCCTTGATTCCATCAGATACCCGTGTGGTGATCCTGGGGGACGGGGAGTTTGATGGTGTCCGTCTTCTGGAGACGGTATCCATGATGGGATGGGACTTTTCCTGTCGGACCAGTAAGAGCATCATTTTGAATTGGGAGGGATATGAATTTTCTTGCCGTGAAATTGAGAAACACATGACGGAAGGAGAATATATAGATGTTTGCAATTGTTTGTTTAAAAAAGATAAACATGGACCTGTTAGGGTGGTTTGTTGGTGGAGAGAAGACTGCAAAGAGCCCATATACCTGGTCTCAAATTTGACCACTGCTGAAGAGGTGTGTGATCAGTACGCCCTTCGTTTCAGAATCGAAACGTTTTTCAGTGACCAGAAGACAAGAGGCTTCCAAATCCAGCGATCCCACCTGTCAAATCCTGAACGCTTGTCGCGCCTTCTGATAGCAGCCTGCCTTGCTTACATCTGGGTGGTTTACTTGGGAGAGTTGTGCAAAGAAAGCGGAAAGGCAGGGGAGATACATCGTTGTAATCGCATTGATTTAAGCCTGTTTCAGCTTGGATTTCGCTGGCTGGAGCACCTTCTAAATGAAGGCTTACGACTCGTTATGCCTCTCAAGAGGGCTTAGGGGTAAAAAGTGTCCGGTAGTGAAAGAATGGACCTGATGTATGTCAGGTATTAATGCCAAGTGATGAATGGAAAAAAAAGTTCAGAATATGGATTAATGGTATATCTATACAGATTTAACGCGTCTAATAGCACTTTGTGGGGTTAGAACTAAGTCAGAAGCTGTTCTAATTGCAGTATGTGAGTGTATGAAAACACGTTGGTTAAGGGAGTAAAGACCCTGATATGAAGGTATGGGTTGGTGTTGTGTATGATTCATGAAAGAGATCCAGTATGTTGTTGACATGAAATAAATTTGTAATTGACATGTTTTCATTGGTCTCTATAAATAATCATTCATCCAAAATAGTAGAAGAAGTATAAGCTGGGATGGATTAGAAACTTCTGCAAAGGACATGGTTTGTGGCGAAATCAAGAAATATTGCAATAAAAGATATAAAAATTATTTATGGTGCAGCAGCAGCTCTCTGTTCCATGCCAGATTGTCGGGAGGAATTGTTATTATCTGGTACTAAAAGTGAAAAAGTTCAGCAGATTGGAGAGCTAGCTCATATTATTGGTAAATCGGATGATGCAGCTCGCGGTGACCCAGATTATCCACTTGATCAAAGAGATCATCATAAAAATCTAATTTTGCTTTGTCCATCTTGCCATTCTAAGATAGATAAACAGCCAAATATATGGCCAGTGAAATTGCTTGAAAAAATCAAAAAAGAACACGAAGAATGGGTTAGAATTCAATTGAATGAAGCTTTTACACGGTTTGGGTTCGATGAATTAGAGGAGGTCACCAAGAGAATTCAAGCTAAGCCAGGACAGGAGATATTTCCTGATGTCTCTTTATTAAATATTCCAGATAAGATGGCACGTAATAATCTGACAGAAGAAATAAAAGGGTCAATTCAGATTGGGTTGCTAAAAAGTGACTTGGTTAGAAGTTATCTGCAATCTGTGGCAAAATGGGACGATGAATTTCCTGAACGCCTTAAGTCTGGTTTTGTCAAAGAATATAACAGAGTTAGGAGTAAAGGATTAGTAGGTAATGATTTGTTTCAGGCTATGCAAGAATTTGCCAGTGATGAAAGTTGGGATTTTACTCAAAAAGCTGCTGGCCTTTCTGTATTGGTCTATTTGTTTCAAAGTTGTGAGGTGTTTGAAAAGTGATTCTCCCCACAAAACATGTTGACCTTGATCATGCGGTTATTGGAGCAGGTTCTGTGGTGTTGAATAATTTACACACCCCACAGACTGTGACTAGTCTATGGAATCGTGTGCGTCAAGCACCTGGGCTAACTGTCTATTGGCGTTTTGTTCTGGTATTGGATTTTCTCTATGCTATCGGAGCCGTTGAGTTGGTAGATGGTTTGATCAGAAGGAATAGGCCGTGATTACTCAGATCTATGCAAATGATCATCGTTTTAGAAAATTGGCCTTTACCGAGGGGTTCAATATTGTTCTTGCAGACCGCACAACGGTTTCTTCGGGGAAGGATTCTCGTAATGGTCTTGGAAAAACTACATTAATTCAAATAATTCATTTTTGTCTTGGGGCTAATATTGATGCAGCGCAAAAGAAAGTACTGCCAAAAAAACATTTAGCTGATTGGACGTTTTCCTTAGAGATAAGTATTGATAATAAACCTGTTACAATCACCCGAGGAATAGATAGTTATTCAAATATTTATGTCTATGATGTATCGCCATTATGGCCTATTCAACCGACTGCACGTAAAGGTAATTTAGTATATCTAGCCAGCGAACTGAATCTGTTACTGGGAGATCTTCTTTTTGGTCTCCCAATAGAACAGAAAGGACAGTCTAAACGGGCATCTTTTCGAAGTATGATCTCTTACTTTATTCGACGTGGAAAAGGTGCCTATTTAACGCCTTTTGAGTCGTATGGTAAGCAAACGAAACAGGATGCCATGCTTACAAATGCTTTTTTACTTGGGCTTGCATGGGAATATGTTGGAGAACTTGAAGTAATAAAAAAGCGTGAAGAAGATATTAATGTTTTGAAGAAGGCAATTGATGGTGGAATTGTTCAAGGTTTTAAAACAACATTGGGTGAATTAGAGTCGCAAAGAGTTAGGATTGAGAGTCAGATTGAGCGAGAAGAAATAGAAATTAGCCAATTTCGAGTCCATCCAAAATATGAAGAACTGCAAAATAATGCTGACAAGCTAACAAAAGAAGTTCATGATTTGATGAATTCGAACAATATGGATCAGCAGTTTTTAGTTTTATATGAAGGAAATCTTCAAGATGAGACTCCACCACAGAATGATGCTTTGGTTCGAATTTATGAAGAAGCTGGAATCGCACTTCCTGGCATTGCACTAAGGAAGATAGAAGAAGTCAAAAAATTTCATGCTCAGATTATTGCGAACCGACATGATTTTCTTGCTGATGAAATAGAAAGAATAAAACTATCTATATCTCAACGTGAAAAAAGCATTCAAGAAAAAACTGAAATACGTGCTAATATTATGAGAACTCTGCAAGCTCATGGTGCATTGAATGAGTATAATCGTCTTCAACAGCAACATATGAAAGCAGTAAATGAGTTAAATGAAGTAATATCCATGATTGAAAATCAACGTGCTTTTGTGACTGGTCAAAGTCAGCTGAAAATTGATAGAGAAAAATTACACCAAAAATGGCGCATAGATCACGATGAACGAAAAACAGTGCGTGAAAAAGCAATTTCCTTATTTAATGAATATTCTCAATATTTGTATGAGGTTCCAGGTGACTTAGTAGTGAATGTTGAGTCTAAAGGTTATCTTTTTGATGTTGAAATTGAACGCTCAGAAAGTGACGGAATCGGGAATATGAAGATTTTCTGTTATGACTTGATGTTGGCTAGTTTATGGGCGGAACATGAAAAAACTCCCCGTGTTCTGATTCATGATAGTCTAATGTTTGATGGCGTTGATGAGCGTCAACGTGCGCGGGCCTTGGAATTGGCTTGTAGAGAGTCAGAAAAACGTGGTTTTCAGTATATCTGCACTATGAATAGCGATATGGTTCCGCATGATGAGTTTTGTTCAAATTTTGATATTAATCAATATGTACGGTTGAGATTGACAGATAATGATGTGTCTGGTTCATTGCTAGGCATGCGTTTTTAAGACGGTTTAGGTATATAATGGTGTTATATTTCTAGTATGGTATTTCATAGTTTTACAAATCAATCCGCTCAACCTGTTTAACCGTCAATCCCGGTAAAAATCGTTCTGCTACTTCCCGAAACCGCTCTCCGGCATCCGTGCTGAGAAAAGTGAGCTGTTGTTTGTTGCCTTTTGTTGCGGGCTGAATAGCATGGTTCAGTTGTTCATAAAGTTGATCTGCCAGAGCTAATGCGGAATCTACTAAATGGATCTTATCTGAAAGAAATTGTTGGATTTTCGATTTAAGGATAGGATAGTGCGTGCAGCCCAAAATCAGAGTATCAATGTCAGAGCCGATGAGTGGTTTCAGGGTTTCAGCAATGATCATTTCTGTGGAAGGATGTTCCACCCAGCCCTCTTCAGCCAGGGGAACGAACAACGGGCAGGCAAGGGAAATAGCCATGATGCCGGGTTTGAAATGGCGTAGGCGGTTGGGATAGGCGTTTGAGGCGATGGTTGAGCGTGTACCGATAATGCCGATCTTATTGTTTTTTGAATAGGATAGGGCGGTTTTGCACCCTGGATCAATGACACCCAATACTGGTAAATTAAATTGTGTTTGTAGTGTGTCCATGCCCAAGGCTGAGGCAGTGTTGCAGGCGACGACGATGCTTTTGACATCCCTTTTGACCAGGGCTTCGGTGACTTGGCTGGCGTAGCGGGCCACGGTAAGGGCTGATTTTGTGCCGTAGGGTACGCGGGCGGTGTCGCCCAGGTAGATAAAGTTCTCTTCCGGTAAGCGTTGGACCAATGCATTCAACACGGTTAGGCCGCCTACACCGGAATCAAAAACGCCGATTGGTCGGGAATCAAAAGCCTGTGTCATGGATACGTTCTCAACATTTATACCTCTGGAGCGAATAAACCATTGCCTTGTATAAACGGGTTTGGTAACTTTCGCAACGCACGCGGATGTGGTGGAATTGGTAGACACGCTGTCTTGAGGGGGCAGTGACGAGAGTCGTGCCGGTTCGAGTCCGGCCATCCGCACCAAGCGTGACAGTACGAAGGATGCCTCGTCATCCTGACTTAAAGATAAACAAATCAGGCCGGACTAGGTTTCCTTGTCCGGCCTGATTTGTTTGTGGCCCCCCTTTGATTTGTTTGCACTCCCCCTTGGAGCAGTTAATGAGCCATGCTGGGTTTGTTCATCTACATGTCCATTCTGCCTACTCCCTTTTGTCATCGACAGTGCGACCCGATGCTGTAATCAGCCGTGCCAAAGAGTGGAAAATGCCCGCTCTGGCTATTACTGATCAGGGAAATCTGTTTGCCGCAGTAAAATTCTATAAAGGGTGTCTCGCAGCAGGCATTAAGCCCATTCTGGGTGCTCAAATCTATTTGGTTGAAGACCATACCGACAAATCCGCAAGAGTGGACCAAGAGCCGAGAGATCAATTAATTCTGCTTACCAGAAATGCCGATGGTTGGCGCTCGTTGATGCGGATTCTTTCTGAAGGTCATTTGGTAGGCAGTCACGGCAAGCCGCGTATTGATCAAGCCACGCTGAAAAAAAATACCGCCGGACTGATCGCGCTTTCAGCAGGTGAAAAAGGGGGGGTGGGCAAGTGTCTTCTCAAAGGCGATATAGAAGCAGCGACAAAAGAGGCGCAGCGCCTTAAAGAATTGTTTGCCGATGAGAATGAAGCGCCCAACTTTTTTTTAGAGCTCCAACGCACATTCCAACCCGATGAAGAGTCCTTAATACAGGCTACTGTACATTTAGCCCATGCGCTTGATATTCCGCTGGTTGCCTCCAATGATGTCCATTTTCTGGACAAAGAAGACCACCGTCCCTATGACGCTCTGCACTGTGTTGGAGCGGGCAATACGCTTTATGAGGAGAATCGCCACCACATGAGCGATGAGTGCCGTTTTCACCATCCAGACGAGATGATCAAGCGCTTTGCTGATCTGCCTGAGGCGGTGGAAAATACGGTGATGATTGCCCAGCGGTGCAATTTTGAGTTGCCGTTGGGTCACTCCATGTTGCCGGATTATCAGGTGCCAGAGGGTGAAGATCTTTCCTCATGGTTGCGTAAAGAGTCGCAAAAAGGGCTGGAAAAACGGCTGACACAGTTGGTATTGCCGCGATTTAAGCCGGAAGAGCACCAGGCAGTCCGAGACGATTATCAAAAACAGTTGGAATATGAGCTGGATGTGATCCTGCAAATGGGTTTTCCTGGCTATTTTCTGATTGTTTCCGATTTTATCCGTTGGGCCAAAGATCAGAAAATTCCAGTAGGTCCGGGCCGTGGTTCCGGTGCGGGTTCATTGGTGGCGTGGTCGTTGGATATTACCGATCTTGATCCTAAGCGCTATCAACTGTTGTTTGAGCGTTTTTTGAATCCTGAACGTGTTTCCATGCCTGACTTTGACGTGGACTTCTGCATGGATCGCCGGGAAGAGGTGATCCACTATGTGCAGGAAAAATACGGGGCAGGCCATGTGGCGCAGATCATCACTTTTGGTCGCATGCAGGCCAAAGCGGTTGTGCGTGACGTAGGGCGTGTTTTGGAGTTTCCCTATGGTCGGGTTGATAAAATCGCCAAACTCATTCCCAACGTGTTGGGAATCAATCTGACAAAGGCATTAGACCAAGAAGAACGGCTGGTCAAACTCACTGAGGACGAGCCGGAAATTAAAGAGCTGATGGATTTGGCGCTGGCTTTGGAAGGGATGCCACGTTCTGCCGGAACGCATGCCGCAGGTGTGGTTATTTCTGACGGACCGTTGACCGATACCGTACCGCTTTACCGTGATCCCGGTTCTGAAATGCCGGTGACTCAGTTCAACATGGGTGATGTTGAACAGGCGGGTTTGGTCAAATTTGACTTCCTTGGTTTGAAGACTCTGACGGTTATTGATCAGGCATTGAGTATTGTCAATGCCAACCGCGAACAGGCTGGTGAGTCAGCCATTGATATTAATCTGATTGATTTGGAAGATAAACCGACCTTTGATCTTCTCAAAGAGGGTCGCACTCTTGGTGTGTTCCAGCTGGAATCTTCCGGCATGCGCGAGATTTTGAAAAAACTCGCACCGGATGTATTTGAAGATATCATCGCCTTGGTGGCGCTCTATCGTCCGGGTCCGTTGGGTTCCGGCATGGTGGACGATTTCATCGACCGCAAACATGGTCGCACGGAAGTCGAGTATCCGCTACCACAGTTGGAGCCGATTCTCAACGAAACATACGGTGTTATTCTTTACCAGGAACAGGTGATGAAAATCGCCCAGGTGCTGGCAGAATACAGTCTGGGTGGTGCTGATCTGCTGCGCCGTGCCATGGGTAAGAAAAAGCCCGAAGAGATGGCCAAGCAGCGCGGTATCTTCATGGATGGTGCCAAAAAACAGAAAATTGATCTGAAAAAAGCGGAATATATTTTCGATCTGATGGAAAAATTCGCGGGTTATGGTTTCAATAAATCTCACTCCGCCGCTTATGCATTGATCTCCTATCAAACCGCGTGGCTCAAGGCCCACTATCCCAAGGAGTTCATGGCAGCGGTTCTGACCTGCGATATGCTCAACACCGAGAAGGTGATGCGCTTTATCCGGGAATGTAAATTCATGAAGATTCCGGTCAGACCACCGGATGTGAATTTTTCAGAAGTGGTTTTTTCCGTTGAAGATGATGCCATTCGCTATGGCATGGCAGCGGTAAAAAGCGTGGGTGAAAATGCGGTTCAGGCCATCGTTGATGCCCGTAAGAAGAAAGGCAAGTTCAGCTCTCTGTTTGATCTGTGTCGGAGAACCGAATCGGGCAATCTGAACCGGCGGGTGATGGAAAATCTGATCAAAGCGGGTGGTATGGATACCCTGCATGATAATCGTGCCGCCATGTTGGCCACTGTGCCACGTGCCATGAGTATGGGCGCACGCCAGCAGAAAGAGGAAAGTCTTGGTTTTCTCGATCTATTCAGTGACTTGAATGAAGAAGAGAGCGCACCTATTGAGCAAGAGAGTCTGGAAGTTGCTCCAGAATTTACCGAGAGCGAAAAACTCAACGCTGAAAAAGACGCGCTGGGCTTTTTTATCACCGGTCATCCCATGCAGGTCTATGAAAGAGAGTTGGATGAGTATGGTGTTGATACCACCGAAAGCCTGGCCAAACGTTTTCTGCATGCTACAAGTCCAATTCAGGCGAAAAAAAATAAAGACGGAAAGTATCTGATTATCACGGCTGGAATCATCGTAGCCCGTAAAATATTGCGGACTAAAAAAGGTGATCGGATGGCGTTTGTCACTCTTGAAGACCGGTTTGGTCAGCTGGAGTGTGTGGTTTTTCCAGAACCGTTTCTGGAAGGGCGCGCGCTTTTGGAAGAGGATGACCCGGTTGTTGTGGAAGCCAGCGTTGAACCGGGTGATGAAGATATCAAACTGATGGTAGATCGCTTTCACTCCCTGGACAGTTTTCGAGCCCGGTTATGTAAAGTGATTCGCATCACATTGGATGCAGTGACATTAAGCAATGCCATCATGGATGAACTGGATAAAGTGCTTACCCGACATAAAGGAGGCACCTGTCGGGTGATTATGGAGATACAAGTTGGTAAACTTTCGGCAACTGTTGGATTGGGGGATGCGTTTAGAGTATTTCCACAGCAACGGCTGTTTGATAACCTGACAGGCATGTTCGGACCGAAAGCGGTGGCTTTTTCAGGCTTGTAGCGATTGACAGACGCTTGTCTTACAGGCCACAGGGTGTTAGAACCAGTGATGGTGTCGCTGTTTTTTGACACGGAATTACATATACAGGGAGGAGTGCTTCCTCCACTTTCCAACCATGAAATGGGCATCGTGACTTTCATGGTAAAGGACTATGAACGGATCTTTGTGAGCGACCTATGTCACTGACCTTTTTAGATTTTGAACGGCCTATGGCCGAATTGCTATCCAAGATCGGCGAGCTGCGTCACCTCTCCTCCAACAGTGAGGATATGGATCTCTCTTCTGAGGTGACCAAGCTGGAAGAACAGCTTAATGGTCTGACAGAAAAGACATTTGCCAAACTCACACCCTGGCAGAAAACCCAGCTATCCCGGCATCCCGACCGGCCCTATACGTCCAACTATCTGACCAACACGTTTACCAACTTCCGTCAGTTGCACGGTGATCGGAATTTTTCCGATGACAAAGCGGTTCTGGCAGGTTTGGCCAAGTTGGATAACATGGATGTCATGGTTATCGGTCATGAGAAAGGGCGCGGCACCAAGGAAAAGGTGTTGCATAACTTCGGCATGATGCGGCCTGAAGGGTATCGTAAAGCGCTGCGTTTGATGAAAATGGCAGATAAATTCAACCTGCCTATTATCACACTCATCGACACACCCGGTGCGTATCCTGGTAAAGGCGCTGAAGAGCGCGGACAAGCCGAAGCTATTGCACGTAATTTAAAAGAGATGATTACACTGCGTGTGCCGGTTATCAGTGTCGTGATCGGTGAGGGTGGTTCTGGTGGTGCGTTGGGTATCGGTGTCGCCAATCGTGTTTTGATGATGCAATATGCGGTTTATTCAGTGATCTCACCGGAAGGGTGTGCAAGCATCCTCTGGAAAGATGCCTCAAAAGCCTCTCTGGCTGCTGAAGCACTAAAGATTACCGCTGAAGAGACCATGGACTTGAAAATTATTGATGACATTGTTCCTGAACCGATTGGCGGTGCCCATCGTGACCAGGAACAGACGGGACGTATCCTGAAGGATCATCTGATTCGTCATCTAAAAGAGCTGAAACAGATGCCGCCGGAAGAGTTGGCTCAACATCGTTACGAAAAATTCATGTCCATGGGTGTTGTGCTTGGCGGTGGTATTTGATCGAAATTCTGGTATCATAACGGGCAAATAGCTTAGTGTTCAGAGTGTCCAAATTTTCGTAGAGTCACGTTGTTGTCCATCTGCTGGTGTTTTGCCTGAGGGCTTAGGTCTGAACATCGAAAAACGATTTCAAGCTATTTTATGGACAAACAGATAATTTATATACGTTGAGAGGTGGATCATGCCTTTAGTCTCCATGCGTCAACTGCTGGATCATGCCGCCGAAAACGGGTACGGCATTCCCGCGTTTAATGTCAATAACATGGAACAGGTTCGCGCCATCATGCGGGCTGCTGATGAGACCGATAGTCCGGTGATTCTTCAAGCTTCAGCAGGTGCGCGTAAATATGCCAGCGAGCCATTTTTACGTCATTTAATCACGGCTGCTGTTGAATCCTATCCTCATTTGCCGATTGTTATGCATCAGGATCATGGTCAGACAGCGGCTGTTTGTCAGGCTTCCATCCGCAGCGGATTTACCAGTGTGATGATGGATGGTTCTCTGCGCGAAGATGGCAAAACGCCGTCCAGCTATGAGTACAATGTGGATGTGACCGCGTTGGTGACCAGTTTTTCCCATGCGATTGGTGTTTCGGTAGAAGGTGAACTGGGTGTGCTTGGTTCTCTTGAAACCGGTATGGCTGGTGAAGAAGATGGTCACGGTGCTGAAGGTGTGCTCTCCAAGGATCGTCTTTTGACCGATCCCGATGAAGCGGCTGACTTTGTTAAAAAGACCAAGGTGGATGCTTTGGCCATTGCCATTGGTACATCCCATGGCGCATATAAATTTACCCGCAAACCGACAGGTGATATCCTGGCCATTGAGCGAATTAAAGAGATCAATGCGCGTATCCCGGATACCCATTTGGTAATGCATGGTTCCTCTTCTGTACCTCAAGAGCTGTTGGCGATTATCAATGCCCATGGCGGTGCGATTCCTGAGACCTATGGTGTGCCTCTGGAAGAGATTGAGCGCGGCATCAAATATGGTGTGCGTAAGGTGAATGTGGATACTGATCTGCGCTTGGCCATGACTGGTGCGATTCGTCGTAGCTTTGAAAAAAATCCGGCAGATTTTGATCCACGTAAATATAATCGCCCCGCTGAAGATGCCGCCTATAAGGTGTGTAAAATCCGTTATGAACGGTTCGGAACAGCCGGTCATGCGTCATCAATCAAGGCGATTCATATGGATGAAATGGCCAAACGCTATGCGGATGGTTCTTTAGATCCCACAGTGAAGTAAACCGTTACTTTTTACTCTGAGCGGCCTGTTTGAATGCACAGTTCAACCCTCTTTTCGGTTGGTTTGATGTTGCTGGTGTCTTTGACACTCGGTTTGATGCCGAGTGCCACGTTGGCGGCATCCCGACCGGAAGCCTGTCCGGTTGCTCGGGAAATGGCTCTGAAGGGTATTGATCTGTATGATATCCGACCGGAATATGGCCTGGATGCTTTGGAACGCGCCCGTGTGCTCTGTCCTGAAGATGGTTCCATTGGCTTTAATCTGGGCTTGGCGCTTTTCCTTGAGGGTAATAAAGAGCAAGCGCGTAATATCTGGAAGGCGGTTCTTGATGAACATCCTGACCACCTGGACGCGCTCTCCAATCTGGCCTGGGTAAACTTTGAGCTGGGCGATGACGAGGCGGCGCATCTGTTGGCTTTCAATGGCCTTCAAAAGTTTCCTGAGTTTATTCCTTTAGCACATACCCGACTGTATGCTCTGTTTAGAATGGGGCGTTACCTGGAAGCCTATGACTGGTTGGTTCGGGCAGACCTTCAAGGATTGCGTGCCCGCCGTTGGCGTACCCAGGCGGCAGAGTATGTGGTTGAGGCGCTTTGGCAACGTTTCCGCCGTGGTGAGCGGATGGAGGCGATTCGCAAAGCTGTGAATCTATTGGCGCGGGAATATCCCGATGAGCCGGGCTTTATCGCCGCTAAAGATCAGATTGTTCGGGCTGAAGTCGATCCCAACGCTGAGATTCCTTATGAGGTGCTGCTTCCGCATCAGATTTGGGCAAAAACCGGTGCTATTGATGATGGTCGTGAGGTGCTGGACGATTTCATCAGTGCACTACCTCCACTAAGCCCATGGCAGAAGCGTTCTGATGTGTTTGCGGTGATGGTTGGTATCTACCGCTATCAACATCTGCGTGGTCGTTATTTTGCTGATCGGAATGCGAATAATTTGTTCAATCTCCTGGAACGGCGTGGTCAGATTATCAATGATTCCAATCATGCCCGATTGCGTATTGATACCGCAGCCACACGCCGGGTTATACAACGGGATATCGAATGGCTTCTGCGCCAAGGTGAGCTGAATCCCAATGCTGTATTGATATTCTATTTCTCAGGTCATGGGCTGGCATGGAACGATGAGAATAATCCCACCGGACAGGATGCGCTGATTCTTCCTGTTGAGACTAAGCCGGATGAGATTGATCCCTTTCGTGCCATCTCGCTATCCTGGATGAAAAAACGCTTTGAAGAGCTACCAAATAAAAATATCATCGTAATGATTGATGCGTGTTTTCGGCCTGATCAGAAAGGATGTAAAATTGCACCTACGCTGGATAACAGCACAGCGCGTTTGAATACAGGCCTGTTTGAATCCACTAAAGGGTGGACTATGGCAGCCATCTCTCAACCGGCTGAATACCATGGTTTGGGTAGGCAAGGTGCATTTACCTATTTCCTGCTTAAAGGTCTGCTTGGTGAGGCGGATACCCAGCCTGTGGATGGTTGGGTTGATTTCCAGGAAGCCGTGAACTATACCCGAAAAAAACTTGGCGAGCGCTATCCAAAACAAGATCCTTTCCTGTCGTCACCTGTTTCGCTTCGTATGACTAAAATCGGAGGCGAGAAATAATGATGATCCATCGTTATGCGCTCTCCTGTTTATTTCTGTTGATCGCCTCTTTCCCGCTCTCTGTGCATGCCTTTTTAGTAAATGAATGGCAACCCATTGATACCATGACTGGGGAAGCGCCTGAAGCGGAACCGGCCCGTCCTGGGCGAAACTGGACGGAGCCGTATAGTGAAATGTCCTTTGTCTGGATTCCTGGTGGATGTTTTAAGATGGGCAGTCCACCCCGGATTGAAGGGCGTGATGCCGATGAAGGGCCGGTGCATGATTCCTGCCTTTCCGGTTTTTGGATGGGGCGTTATGAGGTCACTCAAGGCCAATGGCAACGGGTGATGCGCCATAATCCAGCCAATTTCCGCAAAGGAGAAGAGTATCCTGTCGAGCGTGTTTCCTGGGAAGATGCGGAATCATTTGTACGTAAGATGAATGCGCGTTATCCGGGTATTTATCGCTTTCGGCTACCTACTGAGGCGGAATGGGAATATGTGTGCCGCAATCTGGGTAAGCGGGTGCGCTATGCCGGTGGTGGTGATCCAGACAGTATGAGCTGGTATGCCGGAAACAGTGGTAATTTCACCCAACCTGTTGGCACACGTACCCCCAACGTTTTGGGCGTGGGTGATTTGAGCGGTAATGTTTGGGAATGGGTGGTGGATGCCTACGAAAAAGACGGCTATCAGACCCATAAACGCAATAATCCAGTGGTAGAAAAGCCCAGTGTGTATCGAGCACTGCGTGGTGGTGGTTGGGTCAGCCCACAAAAAAGCCTGCGCTGTGCAAACCGAGGCTTTGAACACTTCACAACCCGTCGCACCGATATTGGCTTGCGCCTGGTTCGCGTGTTGCACGGCCAGGAAGACAAACCCCCATCAGATCGAATCACAGATATTCGGATGATTCCTTAGAATCACGTTAAATGGCCTTGGTTGTGTGCTGTTGTCTTATAACGCTGTCTTGTTTGAGAATTGTTTGTGAAAAATCCAGAAAATCATCCAGATTTTTGGTGATGATTGAGATAGTGATCGGTAGTTGTAATTCCTGATACTCATGTACAGCGATGTTTCTGTATCCCACCATCTGTTTCATGGTTTTAGATAGCGTCTCATCAATCCATTTTCCTTTGTTTAATAAAGTAAAAACATCACGCGCGCTTTGTGGTACGCCCAGCCGTTCACGCCGGATCAAATGGTGTCCCATGTCCAAAGTCGCTTGACAGGCACGCTGGATATTCAGGATTGCGGCATCCTGTCTGGTATAGTCCGTTGAAAAGCTGTCAGGATCTTTTTGATACTCTTCTCTGGCGCGAGCAACACAGCGTTCAATGATAGACACCTTATTGATCAATACATCATCTACCATGAACTGTGCCTTCCTGTTGAATACGATTAAGCAGTAGTGCTCGGTCTTCATCCAGTTCTGTTTTACTGCTCAGAATAAAGCTTTCATAGAGTGCGGCATGGTGATTTTTTGTCCAAAGACGTTTACCGGTGGTGATAATCTGGTATTGCATGACAACTGAAGCCGTGCGTAAATCGACCAGATCGACGTCATTATCAAGGCGTTCAGCCAGATTTTCTGCGATATTCCATAGTGTGACAGGGTCAGATTTTCCATCAAACAAGAGACCGATATCCCAATCGCTTTGCTGGTTGGCATCTCCGGTCATCCGGCTACCAAATCCATAGATGGCCAATAGTTTTGGCTGATGATCGCGCAGATAATGGACGATTACATCCCAGTTCATGATCTGATTGCTTTTCGGCATTAGAGTAACGCCTTAGTCAAAGCCAATCGTGCTTCTGGCGTTTTTGTGATCTGATGGAACAGATAGTGCGGTCCAGTTGCACGTGCTTTTATCTGGTCAAGATCATCATACAGTGTGCCATATGTTTTGAGAAGAACAGGATCAAAGCGCTCCAGTGCATGACGCAGTGGATCTTTGTGCCAGCGATTGATTACCGCATCAAATCCTTCCTGTAATACATCTCCCAAAGCGATATGAATCGCTGAAAAAAGGGTAATACGTCCATTGAACCACACCATGGGATCGGTGTCGAATGCGTCATCCGCTGGCGGACCGTGGTTGAGAATGGTCTGGAGATAGTCACGTTCATTTACATAGTCGCTCTCATCCACCAGAGCGGCGCGTCCATAAGCATCCAGTGTAGAGCTCATGAAGTGAACGGGGCGGTTGGGTTGATGTTCAAGAACAAAAACCGCCTCACGGATCACCGGTGCATTAACACCGGTTATGGGATGTTTTTTGGGCCGATGGGAAGGAACGATCTGGAGAACTTTTACGGTATGGCCTTTCTTTCCTAATGCTTCAGCCAGCCGACCGAACACGCCCTTTTTGAATAGATCATTGGAAAAATTGAGCGGATTCTGTTTATGAATCAGGCTGAGTCGAATACGTGAAAAATGGACAGCCTGGTTGACAATACGGGCAATATTTTCGACTGGGATGCGCTCGTAAGCTTCGCCATGACGATTGAAAATGCGTTGTTGATGAAACTCATCAAAACTGATCTGAACCGTTATTTGTGCGGGAACGGCATTGGCAGGGCGTTGATTGAGAGCCCGATCCAGCTTTTGAAATACGCGTTCCGTGGCTTTATCCGATTCGGCGAAACTGCCATTGAGCAGAATGGCAAACTGACCGAGCTGGTCCATTTGCCGTATGGCTCGGTAGAAGTGGTTTAAATGAGGCGTTAGATCGCCGCCGGTAAACAGTGTGGCGCGGGTGTGTTTATTGACTGCTTCGAAAAGTGGGCCGGGATCTGGAGTCTGTTTCATGGGCGTGCGCCAGACAAACATGCAGTGTGGACAGGATTCAGGACAGCTCATGACCGGAATCAAGCCGATTTTTGTAATGGGTTTATGGTGGATGTCTGGCAGTTGATCAATCAATGCAAGGCGCTGTTGGTCCAAAGAGCCAAGGGTGTCTTGATCTTCCTGTTTTTGGCGCTTCTGAATGAGTCGGATGCGCTGTTGTTTATCGTTGGTCAGGGTGTTAAAGCGTTGCCATGTGGCATTGATTTCATTAGACAACAGATCTCTGTCAGCGTTGCAGGCGGAAAGCGACCAAAGTATCCGTTCACGTCTGGAGTCTTGATTTTTTTGACTAAACCAGTGATCAAGATAGCGTCTGATAAAATCACTATCTGAGGGCAGGGCGGAAAACAGAGGCATTAAATACGCATGCGGACTGTTGGCACCAAAGGGGATCATTTTTACCACATGATCGGGATGACCATGAACACGCAGCCAATTGAGTGTATGCAAGTAGATGAGAATTTCCTGAGGCACGGTATTGATATAACCGTTTTCATTGGCGTGACTCTGTATAATTCGCGTAAGACGATTTACACTGTTTTTCAATCGGTTCTGGTGATCTGTTAACGTAGTGTCGAGCATGTTTTTTTTATGGATGGCCATAGAATATCTATTTTACACGAAAAAATGTGATATTATTGTGTAGTGATTGGTGACATATGGGTAGAAAACCGTCATCATAGCCGGTGGGCGTGGGGTTTTCCAACCCATTCCACTGTGATAGCAGTCAGCAAGAGGTATTACTATGTCAAAGATGTTGAGAATAGTTAACGCGACAGTTTTGCTGTTTGTATCAGTGCTGATGTTTGGTTTTGTTGTGCAACCTACTGATGTAGCAGCATTTGATAGGTTGGTGAGTGCTAAAGAAGAAGTCAATACCCCAGTTCTTGGCAAGTTGCTTTTCTTTACGAATCCCTATTGTGGCTACTGCCGGAAGTTTGAAACAGAAGTGGGTAATGGGTATCACAATACCGATGCAGCCAAGCAGCTTCCATTGATTGAGGTCACGATGTCCGACCCGGGTCGTTATGAAGATATCGCTATGACGGTTTATCTTACGCCGACATTCATTGTGACTGATGCAGACAATAATGAACACCATCGCATTCAAGGTTATGCCAATTCAGAAATGTTCTGGTGGAAGGTTGATGAAATTCTGACTGGTCTCAATCAAGGTCAGTCAAAACATACTGTTGCACACATTAAATGATAGGCGGACAGGCCTGATTATGTTTAAGAAAAAAAAGGGACTTTTTTCACGCCTTAAAGCGGGTCTTTCCAAGACGCGTAAAGGTTTTGTTGAAAAAATGGATGCCATCATTACCGGAGGAACGGTTGATGATGAGCTGATTGAAGATTTGGAAACGTTGTTGATCACCTCTGATTTCGGCATGGAGACCACACAAGGCATTTTGAATGAGGCGCAAGCCAACCTCAAGCGCCGTGAACGCAATGATGCCGAATCACTTCGACAAGCCATACGTGATGCCATACGTGATCGTTTGGCCAAGCATCAGAAACCGATTCAACTCTCCGAAGACAAACCGCACATGATTCTGGTCGTGGGTGTCAATGGTGTGGGTAAGACCACCACCATCGGTAAAGTGGCAGCACTGTTCAGCCAAGAGGGTAAAAAGGTGATGCTGGCCGCAGGGGATACCTTTCGCGCCGCTGCTGTGGAACAGCTGAATCAATGGGGTGAGCGGGCCAACTGTCCGGTGATTTCCCAAGGTGAAAACGCAGACAGTGCCTCAGTGATTTTTGACGCACATGCCTCGGCTCAGGCCAAAGGTATGGATATATTGATTGCTGATACCGCTGGACGTTTGCACACAAAATCCAATCTGATGGCTGAGTTGGAGAAGATCAAGCGGGTGCTGAGTCGTCAGAACGAACGCGCACCACAGGATATTTGGTTGGTGCTGGATGCAACCACTGGTCAAAATGCTATCAGCCAGGTTCAGCAGTTCCATAAAGCCATGGGATTGACCGGTTTGATTCTGACTAAACTGGATGGCACGGCCAAAGGTGGTGTGGTGGTTGGTATTTGTGAACAATTTGATATCCCAGTGCATTTTATCGGTGTTGGCGAAGGGGTAGATGATTTGAGACCCTTTGATGCCGATGCCTTTGTTGATGCACTGTTTGACAAAGCATGATATGACATGTGAAATCGGGCGCTAAACATGTTTTAATAGACATGTGCTGATACATGGATGATCCTCAACGTCCAAAGGGAAAAAGCCGGTGACTCTCAGTCAACTGACTCAAAAGCCTCTATTCTGGGGTTTGCTAGGTGGTATTCTAGCCACGCTATGTGCCGTAGTACTTACAACCATGACTGGACCGGGTGCGGTCTGGGCTGGGTCACGCAGTGATAATGGCGTTGCTGGCTATGCCAAGCTGTTTCGTATCATGGAAGGTGGTGGTTCCCTGAATCGGGTACTTGATCGAAACAAATGGCCCGATAACACCCATCTTGCCAGCTATTTGGAGATGGAGCTGTTTTATCATCCCAACTATAAAGCCACTTCTGAGAGAATGTTGCGTTTTTTAAAGCGGTGGCCTAATCATCCACAAGCCTACCGTGTCCGAAGTTTTCTCGATAAGCGTATTCTGAAAAATAATAATCCTAATCGAATTCTGGGTTGGTTTGATAAACGCAAACCGCGTTTTGCTGCGGCTTGGTATCAGTATATGGATTTGCTGATAAAAGAAGGACGGGCCAAAGAGGCTGAAAAGCATTGGAAAAGCCTGTATCGAAAAGGATATGTGCTGCCTAACTATTTGAGTAAACATCTTGAAAATGCATATAAACGGTTTAGTAAAGATGATCATCAGGTCCGTGCCAGAGCTTTGGTAGGGGCTAAGAAAAAGAAAACACTGAAGCAGCATCTAGGAAATCTGAGTCGTGACCAGCAGAACTATTTCCTAGCCTTGTCAGCTGCAAAAGAGGCAATGAAGAAGTTCAATACCTATGTTGGCAAGCTTCCTAAAAGTCTCTCAAAGAAATCAGAACTTTGGTCAGCTCGAATAGAAGGTTTGCGCAGGCACGGATATTATAAAAAAGCGATTCAGATGCTTGAAGGTCGGGAAGGGCGCAATCTCACCGCCAAGGACCGTCACCGTTTACGCTTTCGGTTGGCACGCAGCATCATTGCCAAGGATAGAGATTTTAAGCAGGCCTACCGTTTATTAAAGCCAAACGTGAAGGAGATGGGCGGTAAGCTTCAGGATTCGCTCTGGATGGCTGCCTGGAGTGCCTGGAAGCTTAATCGTAAAAAAGATGCCTATGCGCTCTTTTCCAAACTGGCACGTGAAGGTATGAGTGACCGCAGAAGAGCACAAGGCGCATTCTGGGCAGGGCGGGCTGCACTGGATACCGGTAAAGACCCACAATCCTGGCTCAAAATCGCTTCAGGTTTTCCAGAAACCTTCTATGGACTCCTTGCCCTGGAGACCCGACAAAAACGTCTGGATGCTCTGCCATCCGAAACCAGACGGATGTGTAAATCCATACCACCCAATCCTAAATTGGCACCCTATCGTAAGCGAATGGCCCAGCTTGCCGAAGTGGGCAGGGGCTTTTACAACGATAAAGAGGTTCAGCGGACAGCTGAGTTGACAGGTGTAGGTAAGCTGGATCAACTCTGCCTGGCCAAGCAGTATGGAGCACCCAATCTGGTTATTAAATTGGCAACCGCACTGCATCGTGATGGTCTGCTTTTCTGGGATGGACTCTACCCAAATCCAGACTGGAAACCAGCAACAGGTTGGACGCTTGATCCTGCGGTGGTTTGGGGATTGGGTCGTCAGGAAAGTTTGCTGTTTCACCGGGTTGAATCACCGGTTGGAGCGCGTGGTATTTTACAGCTTATGCCTAAAACTGCACGTGTAGAGGCCAAGTTGCTCTCCATGCCTGAAGCAACCCGCTATCGATTGCAGTTTCCGAGCTATAATCTTTCATTGGGCCAATCCTATATCAAACGGATGACCGAACAGTGGGATGGAGATATTATTCTCGGTTTGGTCTCATACAATGCCGGACCGCATCGTGCGAAAAAATGGCGGCAAGATCGTCAGGAAATGGATCCGTTAACCTTTATAGAGAGCATTCCGTTTACCGAGACACGTAACTATGTCAAAAAAGTATTGCACGGAATTACCATCTATCGTCTACGGATGACAGGGCGTGCTTCTTTGAAGGAGATGCTTCCGCGCAATGCACCGGGTATGTCGAGGATACTCTATAAGCCATTGTAGAGACGTCGCAATAGAACTTCTCCGGTGTCGGTATAGAAGAAAATTTTACGGCCCCGCAGCCCGCCTACGTCGGTTGCTCTGATCGTTAAGCCGCTTTTTTTAATGCATGCTTTGGCCGCTGCAATGTTTTTTTGTCCAACGCTTTCTTTCCATTCAGACTGCACAATATCCTTTTCTCCTTGGATAAACATTTCTGACCCACCAAACATTTTGATATGCAGCTCTTTCAATGGCACATGCTTTTCTCGCAACTGACCAATAATAAAGTTAACCGCACAATCCACATAACGGAAACAGTTTTTCTGATTTGGTTCGGGTGCTTGGTCGCTATGGTTTGGTGCGTTAGGGAGCATGCCGTGACATATGGCAGCAGTGTTGGTTTTGGCATGAAAAAAAGTCAGAGAAACACAGGAGCCTAAGATGGTTGAAACCAATATCGGTTTGGTTGATATGGATATTTCAGCGGGGTTAAGATGAATATGACTCAGTCCGCGTAGATTGGGCGTTAACTTTTGTGCATCGTTGCCATTCATTTTGGTAGGCGATAAATCGTTGGCGCAACTTGAATTATGGGCACATTGAGATGTTCCAGAGACTCCGATTTGCCGATAAACAGATACCCTCCAGGTGTCATCAGTCGGGCAAAACGATTGACCACGCGCTCTTTTGTGGCATCATCAAAGTAGATCATGACATCTCGACAAAATACCAAGTCCATTTTTTCCCGCAGTCCATAATCCTGGTCCATAAAGTTTAATCGTCTGAACCGGACCATGTCACGGACTTCAGGAATCATACGTACCTGTTTTTTATTCCGATCTTTGCTGCGTAGAAGATAGTTTTTCTTCAGCTCAATGGGAATAGGCGCAACGCGCTCCATTTCATAGACAGCACTTTTGCCTTTTTCAAGGACGCGGGATGAGATATCAGTAGCAAGAATTTTAGTTTTGAATTTTATGCCAGGGTAGTGCTTGGAGAACTCTTTCAACACAATTGACAGTGTATAGGGTTCTTCACCGGTGGAGCAACCCGCACTCCAGATCATAAGAGGGCGTGAAACGCCAGCACCCTCAGTTTTGATCAACTCTGGCAACGCCCGTTGAGCCATGTATTCAAACTGTGAAGGATTTCGAAAGAACTCGGTTTTACTGACCGTTACCACGTCAATCAGCTGAACAAGTTCATTGCCACCAGTTCTTGGGCTGATGACATAGTCGATATAGCTGGAATAGTCTGCCAGTCCCAGTGAACGAATACGTTTTTGCAGGCGCTCAACCAATAAGGGCTTTTTGGAAGGCGGCATCATGATACCGCACTGTGAGTAGATATGCTCACTGAGACGCCGAAAATCGCGGTCTGATAATATCTGATACTCAGCTCCGCCCATTAGAACATGCTCACCTTTATTTCTGCTATGAAACGATAGGATTCTGTATGTTTACTATTTGCAGAATCAGTTATCTGGTTAATCTCATGACTTCATCAGCAATTTTATTCAGCGGCAAACTCTTGTCAACGCCACCATGTTTGACCGCCTCATTTGGCATGCCATACACCACACAGGATGCTTCATCCTGAGCGATATTGATGGATCCAGCGTCTTTCATCTCTTTCATACTGCGGGCACCATCATCACCCATACCGGTCATGATGACACCGACAACATTCTTGCCAGCATAACGCGCCGCTGAACGGAATAGTACATCAACGGAGGGACGATGACGACTTACAAGCGGGCCATCCTTTAATTCCACATAATAACGAGCACCACTGCGTTTGAGAATCATATGCTTATTGCCCGGGGCAATCAGAGCGCGTCCACGAACCACAGAGTCATTATGCTCTGCTTCTTTAACGTTCATTTGGCAGATAGTGTTCAGACGTTCGGCAAAAGCGCGGGTAAACTTCTCAGGCATGTGCTGCACGATAACGATGGGTGGGCAATCGCCGGGTAGTCCTTCAAGAAAGACCCGCAATGCTTCTGTACCACCGGTTGATGCACCTACAGCAACCACTTTGTCTGTGGTCTGGGTCATAGCGCGTGAAGTCGGTGCGGCAAGTACGGCATCTGCTGTCAGTTTAGGCTGAACTTTGACACTACTAGCCCGAGCGTTGCGACGAATTCGGATCGTATTTGGATTGGCAGAAGCGGCCGCCTTGACAACATCACATATGCGGATGCGGGATTCTTCCAGAAACTCTTTGGTGCCTAATTTTGGCTTGGTAATAATATCAATAGCACCAAATTCCATCGATTTAATGGCTGTTTCAGAGCCTTTTTCGGTCAGTGTTGAACACATTACAACGGGAATGGGGTGTTGGCTCATGATCTTTCTCAGAAAGGTCAGGCCATCCATACGAGGCATTTCAACATCAAGGGTAATGACATCTGGGACCAAAGATTTGATGCGTTCAGCTGCAACAAAAGGGTCTGGTGCATTGCCAACCACCTCAATCTGGGGGTCGGATGTCAGAATTTTTGTCAGAGTTTGACGTACGACAGCCGAGTCATCAACAACCAGAACGCGAACTTTTTTATTGCCTGCCATAAAACCCCTCCACCCCCCGCCAGGAGGCTTTCTTCAATAATTTGCAGTAAGTGGTGTCATATTCATCAATAATTCAGATGAACAGATGGTAAACTAGGCCCTGTTGACATTCACCATCTTTCGGCCCATGGCGGCGTTAAATCCGCCTCAAAATGCTCACGTACTAACAAGTACGCTCCGCTTTTTCGTTGGATTTGCCTTGCCAGGAACCGAAATCTGGCGAATGTCAACACGCCCTAAGGATCGTGGAAAAAATATAGTGCCACCTTCACTTCTTTATTGGACTCCTCAGGCATATTGCAGAAAGGGAGCTGTGCAATAAGCACGCGCGTCTTTCTGCGATTTGCTGAAGAACCAATGTCCTGCGTGACTGGGACAATCTGTCTTTTTCGAGGCCCAAAAGGATTTTGGTCCTTCCCGCACTTATTGACAAGTCTTTAGTGCATAAATAAGTCCAAAAATCGACATGTTTTCACATCAACCTTCAACAGCATGTATCCAAACATGCAAAATGCACAATTAATGTGCATTTTGCATGTTTGGATACAGCCAGTTCAGCAAAAAAAAGGGAGACCCTAAAAGTGTCTCCCCTTCATCATTCAAATATGGATAGGACTCTGCTTAGGACGCGGCATCCTTCATAAAGGAAAGCTCTTCCTGCGAGAAGACCTTATTGATATCCAGAATCATAATAAACTGGTTATCATGCTTACCCATACCTTTGAGGAAATCGCTGCGGATATTGGTGCCGATTTTTGGTGGTGGTTCAATCTGGTTTGGCTCCAGTTCCATGACTTCACGAACGGAGTCAGCTAAGGCACCCATAACGGCAACCTCATCATCCTGAACAATCTCAACGATGATGATACAGGTATTGACTGTTTTTTCCGTTTCTTCCATGCTGAATTTCAGTCGCATATCAACCACAGGCACGACACTGCCACGAAGGTTGATAACACCACACATGAAAGCTGGTGTACGCGGTACGGTTGTTACCGAAGTATACTCCAGAACTTCGCGCACCTTGGAAATATCAACAGCAAATACCTCATCGCTCAACTGAAACGTCAGATATTGTGTGGAATCAACAATTGCCTGTTGTTGCTCTTCGCTCATGAGATGATTCTCCAAAATCCAAATAAAGGCAACGAGTTAAGAGCCGAGTTCACCACGCTCTTGAGTATCACATCACCATCTGAGACAAAAAAACCAAGTCACAGAAACTCCCCAGCAATTACACTACCATACTGGAGAATCTCATTCAAATTCATTGTCTACCAAACAAAATTTACCACGGATGATGATAGAAATGGAATGATTTTGCAAGGCTCTGACAAAAGAAAAGTGCGTCAGAGTCTTGCAAACAATCAAACCGCTTTAGAAGCGTTCAAACTCATCATCGCCCATGTCCAGACTAACACCGCTTCCAGCACCACCAGAACGGGGTGAAGGTGCTGGAAGTGCTGCGGGTTTTCTAGCAGGCGGTGCTTTTTTCGGTGTTGCTTGTGCAACGGCTTTTCTTGGTGCCGTTGCTTGCTTAGGTGCTGGTCGTGTAGTTGATGATGTGCGGTTAGCTCCAGCTACCCGAAAGAAGCTGATTGCTGCTGAAAGTTGTTCAGCTTGTGAGGATAGCTCCTCGGCTGTGGCCGCCATCTCTTCAGAAGCACCTGCGTTTTGCTGGATAACCTGATCCAATTGTTGGATGGCCTGGTTGATCTGATCTGCACCTTGAGTCTGTTCTTGACTGGATGCCGTGATCTCCTGAACCAGAGAAGAGGTTTTTTGGATGGCTGGAACCAGCTTCTCCAACATACCGCCAGCGCGTTCGGCCACATCAACACTTTTTGAAGAGAGAGTGGTGATTTCACCGGCAGCAACCTGACTGCGTTCCGCCAACTTGCGAACTTCAGCGGCCACAACGGCAAAGCCTTTGCCATGTTCACCGGCTCTGGCCGCCTCAATCGCCGCATTCAGGGCGAGTAGATTCGTCTGTCTGGCAATCTCTTCGATGATGGAGATCTTTTCAGCGATTTCGCGCATGGCACCTTGTGCCTCTGTTACCGCTTCACCAGAAGAGACGGCGCTGGTTGCCGCTTCTGAAGCAATCTTCTCAGTAGTTTGTGCATTATCAGTGTTGTGGTGAATATTGGAAGACATCTCTTCCATAGCCGAGGAAGTCTCTTCCACTGAAGCGGCCTGTTCAGTAGCGCCTTCAGCAAGACCTTGAGCCGTTGCTGAAAGTTCTGAGCTGCCGGAGGCAACATTATCCGAAGCCGTGGTCACATTTCTTACAACGCGGCTCAACTGGGCAACCATCTCACGAAGGGCAGAAGCCAGCGCACCAAGCTCATCTTTTTGATCCAAATCAATGGTGGCTGTCAGGTCGCCTTGAGCAACACGATTGGCAAAATCGACACCTTTGACAAGTGGTATGGCAATGCTCTGTGCGACAATGTAGGCGATGATGGCAACAATAGCAGCAATCACTACACCCGTGAGAATAATCGCTTTCAACATGGCGTTGATGGGTTGCTCAATCTCAGCCAGGTCAATCTCAGCGATCAGTGCCCAGGTCAGATCAGCAACTTTGACGCTGGTAAAGGAAGAGAGCACTGGATTACCATTGTAGTCCATGATCACTCTGGAGCCAGAACGACCCGCTAGAACTTCACGAACAGCCTCAGTATCAACACCGTTTTTGCTCACAGATCCAGAAAACGATGCTTCAACCGAATGGCCTTGCGGATCCAGGAAAGAGTCAGAACGCATTCTTTTATCGGATCCAACCAGATAGGTCTCACCGGTTTCGCCCATGCCTTCACGTTGTTGCATGATGTTATTGATATCACCAAGCGAGAGTTGAAGGGCAACAATTAACTCAACTTCTCCGCCATTAACAACAGGTTGAGCAACAAATGCCGCAGGTGCATCATTGCTGGGGGCGTAGGGTGCAAAGTCAGCAATACCAAAGTTTTTACTGCGTACGACCTGACGTGTCAGTTCACCCAGGTTACTACTGGCATACTTACCGTCAATCATATTGGTTTGATAGTCGGCTTCCTTGGTGGCGGAATAGAATACATAGCCACGAGAATCCATCAGGAACAGGTCATAGTATCCGTACATTTCCTGATACTGCTTAAAGTATTCTTTGCCATCCACAACAGGTGAGAACGCTTCAGCAACATCAATTTCAGAGAGAATGACCCATTTCAGGCCAGGAATATCCAGAGGTGCCCAGGCAGAAAGGACAGGATTACCATTGTAGTCGATAATCACTTTTTCTTTGGTGGTGCCAGTATGTGCGGCACGGGATGCCTCGGTCTCCGCTCTGCCTTTGGTTGGATTGCGGAAAGAAGCAACCACGGTATGGTTGTCAGGATCAAGAAATGAGTCCGAACGCATCAGCATATCCGGGCCAACCAGATAGGTTTCACCCGTTTTTCCCAGACCAGAGCGGTCTTTCATTACTTTATTGATTGCATCCAGAGAAAGCTGAAGGGCAACCTGGCCGATGATTTCGCCATTTTTACGCACAGGCGCACCGACAAAAGCCGCTGGATCACCATTGGAAGGTGCATAAGGCTCAAAATCCTGAATAGCAACACCACGTTGGGCTTTTTTGAACAGCTTGCCAAAACCACTGCTACTCAGAGGACCAGAAACCAGATTTTGACCGATATCGCTCTCACGGGTGGCAGTATAGACAACATCACCCTTGTTGGAGATCAAGAACAGGTCGTAGTAGCCATACTCTTGTTGATACTGCTTCAGCCAACCTTCCATCTCACTGGCAACATTGGTCCAGAGTGGACCATTGACTTTGTTGCCTTCCGCTTCGAAAGCCTCGGTAAACGCGGCCAAAGAGTCGGCGACAAAATTGTTACCGGCAAGAACCGAGATATCACCCAGTCGTTCACCGAAGTAACCTTCAATCTGTCCTTTTTTGACATCACGGAGTCCGGCGAGCTTTCTCATGGCTTCGGAACGTAAAGTGTTTACGGTTTCAACTAAAACACCGAGATCACCTCTTCTTTCACCGAAATATTTTTCTATTTGAACACGTTTGATTTCTCTAACGCCGTCAAGTTGTGAAAAAGATTTCTCCATCAGGGCATTTGATCCCTGACTGCTACTGAACCATGCCACAATAATCAGTGGAATAAGCCCAACAAGGAGAAATAGCCCGATCAGTTTGGGCTTCATTGGAATGTTTTGAAGTCCGGCCATCGTTAATCCCCTGTATACATCTACCCATCATATAAAGAAAGATGCACCCCTTTCTGAAAGAAGTACCTGTTCATCTTCCAGAGAATCATTAACGGGCCGTTCCAGTTTGACATTCCGAGTGGGGTGCAAGGTATGACCAGTACCAACAAGCACTCGGAAGTCAAATCTGTAACGGTTATGATTTTATTATTATTATTATGGTTGTCCTGCGTTAAGCTCGTCAACCTCCTCAACTTGAACAAATTGAACCATTCTTTGCAGATCAAGAATCAGTGCAACGGAGCCATCCCCAAGAATTGTGGCGCCGGAGAACTCATCTGAATGCTCAAAATTTTTGCCAAGTGATTTGATAACAGTTTGATGCTGACCAATAACATGATCAACCACAAAGCCAACCCGTCTTTCATTTACTTCAGCAATGACAATTTGTTCTACTTCGGGAGAGTTGCCCTTGACCTCAAAGCGATCACGAATACGAATATAAGGTACGATCACATCACGCACGTTGATGACATGACGGCCATGTGTGTCAGATACATCCTTACGTGTCAGTTCAACGCATTCTTCAACAGCAGCCAACGGTAGAATGAAGGACTCGTCACCCACTTTCACGAGTAAACCTTCAATGATGGCCAAGGTTAGGGGCAGCTTCAGAGTGATGGTTGTACCAACACCGATTTCACTTTGGACATCAATCGAGCCGCGCAGTGCATCAATTGATTTGCGCACCACATCCATACCCACGCCACGGCCAGAAACGTTGGTGATTTTTTCAGCCATGGAGAAACCAGCACCAAAGATGAGCATGTAGCACTCTTTGTCACTCAGTTCTGCATCAGCCGGCAGTTGGCCTTTTTCAATGGCTTTTCTTTTGAGCAGTGCCGCATCAAGACCCTTGCCATCATCCATGACTTTGATCAACACACTGGCACCGGAGTGCTCTGCACTCAGATGTACTTTACCTACGCGTGGTTTGTTTGCCGCCTCACGAACATCAGGTGGCTCAACACCATGGTCAATGGAATTACGGATGATATGGATCAGAGGATCGTTCAACTGATCAATAACCGTCTTATCCAGCTCGGTATCTGCACCGGCTGTGGTCATTTCAATCTCTTTACCAAGTTCTTTGGAGAGATCACGGACCAAACGACGGAACTTGTTGAATGTGGTACCAATGGCGAGCATGCGGATGCTCATGGTGTTGTCGCGCAACTCACCTGTGAGCCGTTCCACCTCCTCAGCAATTAATTGCAGGTCATGATCGTGAGTGGAGATGGAGGTTTGAGTCAGACGCGCTTGTACGGTAACAAGTTCACCAACAAGATCAACAAGAACATCCAGTTTTTCTGAAGGAACACGCAGACTTGTTGAGGCGCTTGCTTTTTTGCGGTTATCCCGTTTTTCCTGGACGACTTTTTGTTCAACCAGAGCAGATTTAACTTTTTCTGCACCAACAACACCAGCCTGAACCAAGCGTTCACCGAGGGGCGCTTGAGCATGAAGCACTTGATCAAGTTGTTCTGGCTTGATATCACCACGTTCGATGAGAATTTCACCAAGCTTTTTAGGTGTTTCGTCATCAAAGGAATCATCATCGTCAATGACACGGATATCAATTTCGCATTCATCTTCAACAAAAATGAACACATCACGGATAGCATTCTCACCCTCATTGGTAGAGAGGATGATATCCCAGCGCGTATAGCACTTTTCGAAATCCAACTCTTCAAAGTGAGGCAGATCGCCAAGCCGTGCAACGACATTACAGGGACCTAGATCCTGGAGTTCATAAAGCAATAATACGGGGTTGGTGCCATTGGCAAAGATGTCTTCGCTGGGTGCCAGGGTAATACGGAATGTTGTTGCTTTATCGTCAGCTTTGCCGCCACCAGTTTGCTGTGTATCCGGTGTGGTAACTTGGGCGTTGGCACTGCCTTCATCACCGCCACCACCACCGCCAGGTACAAGGGCACGCAGTCCAGTGATAATGGTTTGTGCTTTGGCTTCATCCGGGGGATCACCACCAGCCGATGCATCCAACATGGAGCGGATTTGATCTCGTGCGGCCAAAGTGAGATCAATCAGCGTTTTGGTGACAGGGATACTGCCACCACGAACCATGTCAAAAACGGTTTCCACCTCATGGGTGAATTCAGCAATATCATCAAAGCCGAACATTGCGCCCGAACCTTTGATGGTATGCATCGCCCTGAAAACGCGCCCAATTAAATCTTCATCTTCCGGCGCCTCTTCTAACTCAAGCAAAGAGTCCTCGAGCTCAGACAGCAGCTCATAGGCCTCTTCTGTAAATGCACTGGTATCTATTTCCATTGCCACGCCCCTCTACAACTTACCGGTAACTTCATTGTCTCCCAAATTTGGGGACCGTGGGACTATCCGAGTACTTTTTTCACGACACCAAGAAGCTGATCAGGCTTAAAAGGTTTAACAATCCAGCCAGTTGCACCAGCGGATTTTCCTTCCTGTTTTCGGGTTGCTTGCGACTCGGTGGTCAGCATGACAATTGGCGTGAACTTGTATTGGGGCAGTGCCCTGAGCTCTCTGATCAAGGTAATGCCGTCCATATTGGGCATATTTAGATCAGTGACAACCATGTCAACCTGAGCGGTTTTAAGTTTATTGAGTGCGTCTTGTCCATCCACGCCTTCAGACACATCATAGCCAGCCCCTTTTAGTGTGAGGCCGACCATTTGTCGAACGCTGGAAGAGTCATCCACGGTCATGATTTTTTTAGCCATTGGCTTTTACTCCCGTCCAAATACCACTAGAGTCTCCGTCGCCGGCGCAGTTAGAAAAACCTGCCGTTCCGATCACTTCTTTGAGTGCATCGGGTAGAGCGCCTTCCAAGGTAATTTTTTTATCAGAATTGAGAAAGGATTTGTGTGCAGCACACAGCAGTTGCAGTCCTGAAAGGTCTGCACGAGAGACCTCTTCAAAGGTGATGGTCAAGGTCTCTTCAACCTTGGTCAACGCCTCATCCAGGCTGCTTCTGAGGGCATGGGCATTCTGAATCACTAGATCCCCAGCGAGTGTCAGTGTACCGTTTTTTCCAGAGTCATCCACGGACAGATTGAACATGGGCGGTCCTCAAGCGGTGTAACGATAGTGTTGTTTGTGCCAAACCAAATTACTACGAGGGGGCATATCTCAGCGTATCAGATACAAAGCGACTGATCCACAGATACCACATTTGAAAGCATGCTCCCCCTGTCTTTGGAGTTTGAGGTAATAAGTGCATTTTTACAACTGGAAACAGCTATTTTTTTTAAATCAGCCATTATTTTGTGTCATATCACCATAAATTCCAAGGGCGTTTATTCCTTTTTATCAGAGGAACGGCTATTTGTCGGATCAAATGAAATAATTTAGGAGTAATGACTATCTAATTCGAAATGAGAATCAACACTTCTAAACCTCTTCTCAGACTATCATATTTTCATCAATGTTCGAAGTTTTTTTACTGCGTCACAGGGATCTTTCTGGTCAAGAATACCTCGTATCATGGCCACGCCGTAGGCACCTAAAGAAAGTGGAATGGCAGCATTGTCCGGCGTGATGCCTCCCAAAGCCAGGACAGGGCCATCAATTCCATTGAGCATATCGGAAAACCGCTCTTTTCCAAGCGGCGATGCGTCAGGGTGTGATTGGGTGGCAAACAGTGGTGAAAGAGTGACATAGTCGGCACCTTGGCTAAAAGCCACTGTTGCCTGTTCCACGGTGTGGCAGGAACATCCTATCAAAGCTGTCGGGCCAAGTTGTGTGCGTGCCTGTACTGGAGAAAGTCCATGCCCTGGCAGATGGACACCATCGGCTTTGACAGCCAATGCCACATCAACGCGGTCATGGATAAGCAGCATGGTGTTGTCCAACCGGGCTTGCAGGGTCTGGGCTTGGGTAATCATCAGAGCCGCCGAAGCGCCGGGATCTCTGAGTAAAATGTGACCAATTCCACCACGACCCGCCTCAACAGCTGCGTCCATCCAGTCTTGACGAAGGGTGGAATGGGTGATGAGCAGGGTTTGGGGAATGACTTTTTTGGGTTTCACTGCACACCCATATATTTATGGATCTGAAGAGAGAGTCGCAAACGACCCGCACTGTTCATCACCATTTCAAAGCAGCGTGCAACCGCTTCAGGGTCTATGCGATTGCCCTTTGATCGTGGTTGCAGCCAAACGGGTTGTTTAGTAGCTGTCCACTGTTGAATGTGTTTTTGTTCTTCGTCATCCTGTTGAGGTCCGATAATCAGTTTGATCTCATCGACTCGTTTTGCGATTGATTCGGCAATATCGGTTTTAGGGGAGAGTGTCACCCAATCAATTTCCTCGGGAATAGAACCACCCACGCCACTGGTTTCCATGGCAATCCAAAATCCATGCGCTTTCAGTTTTTTCACCAGTGGTGCCAATTCATTCACCGCAAGTGGTTCACCACCGGTCAGGACCAGATATTTCAAATCAGGGAATCCTTGATGGATTTCCTGTATGATCTCATCGCTTGAAAGGTGACGTGCCAAAGCAGGATTACGATGACGGGGTTCATCACACCAGGTGCAGGCAAGCGGACAGCCTGAAAAGCGGATAAAGATCACCGGACGACCAGTCCAGGTGGCTTCTCCCTGGACTGAGGCAAACAGTTCACAGACCGGATAGGTGACGGGTATGCTGTTGGACATCATGCGTTGCGTAATTGATCAAGCAGTGCCACATCACCGCGTTGCGCTTCAGCCCAGGCGTTGGGTGTTTCCCACAGTCGAACCCGTTCGATGGTCAGTCCAGGCAGTTGTTCATGGTTGTTCAGATTGTTTTCACACCATTCCAAAATCCAGAGAGCCAGAATTTCAGCGGAAGGGTAGGGAAGGTTGGGAACGCGCTCATTGAGCATATGATGATCAAGATAGGGATCAATCAAGCCCGCGTTGACCAGACGGTTGATTCTGCCAAAATCTGCCAGAAATCCAGATTGTGGTTCATCGGGATTGATGGGTACAATGGTGCCGCTGAAAACAAGCTCCATGTGATAGGTATGACCATGCAGACGGCGGCATTTTCCGTCATGGTGATCCAGGCGGTGGGCCGCTTCAAATTTAAAACGTCGGGCGATTTTCATGTAATCCTGCATCGTCTGGGAGTAAAGGTAATTTTGTACTCAGAGTGACCGTGTAGAAAAAAAGTTTACCACTTGGTTTCACTTCGGCAAAGTCATCATGCGTTTGATTATCCATGCGCAAGGTTTAAACCACCGGCTTCAGCCGGTCAGCTTATGCAGGAATGACGGTACACGCTTTGGTGTCTGTTTCAACCGGCAACTGCGTAACTCCTACAGAAGTATTAATCTAGAGGATAGTCCAGGTTGGACGTTGATGCATTCATAGAAGAGTGGTTTGGCGAGAAAGGTAAGCTTGCTGATAAGATTCCCGGCTTTGAGATGCGAGATCCTCAGGCTGCCATGGCGCGTGGTATCGCACGGCTTTGTCTGGACAAAGGGGCGATGATGGTCGAGGCGGCAACCGGGACGGGAAAGACGCTGGCTTACCTGTTGCCACTGATCGTGATGAAAGAAGAGGTGATCGTCTCTACAGCTACAAAAGCGCTGCAAGATCAGATTCTCCATAAGGATATTCCACTGCTTCGCACCATTACCGGACGTAAATTCTCCATTGCTCTGCTCAAAGGGCGTAGTAACTATCTATGTATCAGCCGATTTAGGCAATTGAAGCACCATGTCATGTCCATTCGGGCAACTGAACGCAAGCATCTGGAACTGATTGATGTATGGAGGCATGAGACCCAAAGCGGTGATCGGGATGAGTTGGCATCGTTGCCGGAAGATTTCTACCTCTGGTACGACATGAACGCAGGCGGCAATCACTGTACCGGGCAAAAGTGTGAAGACTACGACGCTTGTTTTCTGTTCAAAGCACGCAATCGTGCTAAAAAATCCGATCTGGTGTTGGTGAATCACCATCTTTTCTTTGCTGATTTAGCAGTGAAAGAGGAGGGATTTGGTGAAATTCTGCCGGACCATCCAACGGTGATTTTTGATGAGGCACATCGAATTCCTGAAGTGGCTACTCGCTATTTTGGTTTGGAATTAAGCTCACCGCAGCTCCGAGAACTGGTACGTGATTGTCGATCGGCTTTTGATGAAGTGGCTGGCGATGATCCGCATGTGCTGGAGGCGCTGGATAATCTGGATGAGTCTACGGTCAAGTTGCGTGTGGCGTTTGAAAACCTGGATGATCGGGATTCACTGGGACCAGAGGCGCTACAAAAAGAGCCAGGTCGGGCATTGGTGAATATTGAGACTCAGTTACACGCTGTTCGGGACGCTCTGAAAGAGCATCGTGAACGCAGCGCTGATTTGGCGGCATGTGATCGTCGGGCGGAACAGTTTCTCATTACCTCGGGCAAGTTACGCTCGTTGGATGAGCCGAATCAGGTCTATTGGTATGAAATGCGGGGCAAAAACATCTATCTTCAGGTGTCACCACTGGAAACCGGCCCTTCTCTGCGAGAAGCGCTCTATCCTCGGGTTGAACGGGTCGCCTTTACCAGCGCAACATTGACTACCGGACCGGGAAAGCCGGGCTTTGCTTTCTTGTCGGATCAATTGGGATTGGATGTGCTGGATGTTCGCACCGGGCGATTGCGTCCGGTATTTGATTATGGACATCGGGCACTGCTTTATGTGGCTTCTGATCTGCCCGAGCCGAACCATGCTGATTTTCAGAAGTTGGCCATGGAGCGGATCAAAGAGTTAATCAGATTGTCACGCGGTCGTACGCTCTGTCTGTTCACCAGTTTGAGAATGATGAATCTTGCACAGAACATGTTGGCGGATGAATTACCCTACAACGTACTGGTGCAAGGTGAAAAGCCCAAGCGCGTATTGTTGGAGCAATTCAAAGAGGATGTGGATTCGGTGTTGTTTGCGACGGGCACATTCTGGGAAGGTGTGGATGTACCGGGTGATGCGCTTTCGCAGGTTATTATAGACCGTCTACCGTTTACACCGCCGGATGATCCGCTCATTTCGGCTCGGAGTCGTCATATTCAGTCCAAGGGTGGCAATCCATTTCGGGATCTGTTCATTCCTCAGGCTATTCTGACTTTGAAGCAGGGGGCGGGGCGGTTGTTACGGCGGATGGATGATCGGGGTGTGGTGTCGATTTTGGATCAACGTCTGACTTCTCGGCAATATGGCCAACAGTTGCTTAGAGGATTGCCGCCTTTTCCCTGTGTCACAACCCTTGATTTGATTGAAGCATTTTTTAAGCAGGAAGTGAGTGAGGATGAATTATGAAGATCGTTGCCATGGACACCACGCAGATTGAAGGCGGACTTGCTCTGCTGGATGGTGATGCCATATTGGCACACTCTACGCTCACCAAAGGAGCCGGGCTTGTTGTGACGTTGCCGGAGATGTTTCAGGCATTCATCCAGAAAGCCGATTGGGCAGTGAGTGATCTGGATCTGATCGCTGTCACGCTGGGACCGGGCGGTTTTACGGGGTTGCGTATTGCTTTAGGATTTGCAAAAGGGTTAAGTTTATCGCAAAATTTACCGGTGGTTGGTGTTTCCACGCTGGCCGTCATTGCATCGGGATGGTCGTTGGAACAGCATCCCCGTTTGGTGGTGATGGATGCACGGCGTGGTGAAGTGTTCGTTGGTCTATATCAGCCGGATGAACAACAAAACATGCAGCCATTGATTGACGAGATGGCCTGGAATCCCAATGATTTGGTACAAAATCTATCCGATAATACCACTACATTAGGTAAAATGTTTACCAACAGCACCATTCCACTCATCGGCAGTGGTGTTGGTGTGTATGGTGATCTATTTAAAAAGGCTTTGGGTAGTCAATTGCAGATCGCGGATGAAGGGCTATGGCATCCAGATCCTGTTCAATTGGCGCGTTTAGGGCGGTTACGGTTTATGCAGCGCGGTGCTGATCCTGTTGAAACGCTCTACCCGAGTTATATTCGGCGTTCTGACGCTGAATTAACCTTGATGAAAGCGAAACAAATTACGGCTGATTGAACGTAAAAAGCCACCGCAAAAGGACCGGAAATCGTGTGCAGTCGAGATGATGCACCAGTGATACGAGAACTGACTATGGATGATCTGGATCAGCTGGTTGCTCTGGATCAACAGGCTGCGCTGGATCCTTGGAGTCAGGAACAGATTGAGCAAGAGTTAAACTATGGCAATGCGCTTTGTTTAGGTGGATTTAAACAAGGGGTTTTGGTAGGTTATCTTTTTTGTCGTTGGATGGGTGATTCCTGGCATGTCATGGCGTTGGGTGTTGATAGTGCGTGTCGTCGGCAGGGCATTGCCTCACATTTGATCAAACAGTCTATACGTCAGGCAGGGCCGGATGCACATTATCTCGAAGTGCGGCAATCCAACCTTGTGGCCCAGGCGCTTTACATACAACTTGGTTTTCAACAAATAGGTCTTCGAAAAGGCTATTATCGAGATGGAGAAGCGGCTATCGTCATGCGTTGTCCTCCTGGCGGTATTGAAACCCTTTGAATAAGGGATCATAATGAATCCTATTAATCTTTTCTTACGGGTGTTCGGGCAGTATGCTCGCTAAGAATTAATAAACAATAAAATCAACTAACAAAGTCGGTTTTATAGGGGTGGAGGTATCATGACTGAGATAGTGCCGCGTTGGGAATGGCGTGTGTTTGGCGACGATATGACCCATCTCGAAGAGGCATTTCGGGATATCGCTGGAGAGCCACAGGTTCGTGAAAGCGAAGAAATTTACATCCTTTCTCGTCGATCCAATAATAACACCAAGATCCGTTTCGATATGATGGATGTCAAAATGCTCAAGCAGATCAGCAAAGATCGGCTTGAACAGTGGTACCCAACCTTCAAAAATGCGCTTCCTGTTGAAGCAAATCAGCTTAAAATGGTTTATCAAGCATGGGATATGCCGATACCGTTGAGTGGAACCAGGCCGTGTGATCTTGATACGCTTATCAATACTATTGTTGAGCCAAGTCCGTATCTTGAGAGCGTTAAAGTAACCAAAGAGCGCCATGGTTTCATGGTGAATAATGTGATCTGCGAAGTGGGCTATCTCACTTTTAATGGGTCATCTATTCAGACCGCTGGTGTGGAGCATGTTGATCCATTGATGGTGATGTCTGTATTGAAAAAATTGGGTTTGAATAGTCATGATAATACCAGTTACCTTGCTGCGCTAAAATCTTTCGTCAAGATGGATAGACTGTATCAATAACTGGAAAGCCAGATAGTCGTATCGATATTTGTTTGTCTGGCAGAGTGTTGGAATCAATAAAAGGAAATCACACAATGGGCAAAGAGATTGAGCGTCGTTTCCTGGTCAAAGGAGATGCCTTCAAAAGTCTGGCTGAAGGTGTGTCATTTCGGCAGGGTTTTCTCTCCACGGTCAAGGAACGTGTGGTTCGTGTGCGTATTGCCGGTGGTAAGGGCACTATGACGGTCAAAGGATTGACCCGAGGTTTTACCAAAACCGAATTCGAGTATGAAATCCCTGTGGAAAATGCTCAAATCATGCTGGATGATCTTTGCGAACAGCCGATCATTGAGAAAAAACGCTACAGCATTCCCATGGGTGATCTTGTTTGGGAAGTGGATGATTTCTTTGGCGTTAATGAAGGGTTGAAGATTGCTGAAGTGGAACTGGCAAGTGAAGATCAACCTTTTGATCGGCCCGAATGGTTAGGTGAAGAGATCTCCAACGATCCACGCTACTTCAATTCCAATCTTGTTCAATCACCCTATTCAGAATGGGGTTCCAACTAGGGCTTGTCGGCCTTGAAAGTGTCACTGTGGCGTTATATGCAATCGGAGATGTTCACGGCTGCCTGAAGCCGCTTCGTGCTCTTTTGGATAAAATAAAATTTCATCCTGGACGTGATCGGTTGCTGTTCGTAGGTGACCTGATTAACCGAGGACCGGACACACTGGGCGTATTGCGCTTTGTCCAAGATCTTGGTGATGCTGCAACCGCTTTGATGGGCAATCATGAAGCATGGGCATTAGGTGGTTTACATGGTCTTGAAACGCCGGTTTTCCAAGCGTATGCCAAAGAGCTTCGTGATGCGCCGGATCGTGATACGCTTACCCGGTTTATTCAGACGTTTCCGCTCTCTTGGCATGATACAGAACTCAATGCCTTTGCTGTTCATGCTGGTCTCGTGCCGGGATGGAGCCAACAAACAGCCAGTCAACATGCCCGTGAGTTGGAAAGGCTCTTTGCGGAAGGGAAGCGGATTCCTGAACTGTTTCGAGGTATGTTTCCCATTCTGCCAGAACGGGACAATGGTTCCAAAGCGCTTTCGCAACACCGCTTTGATATCTCAGTTATGACCCGTATTCGCCTGTGTCATCCAGACGGTCGGCCCATGTGGCCAGCCAATGTCCGCAAAGTACGTGAAGAGCAGGGCGAGAATCCCTATCTATTGCCACCATCAGCAGATCCCCAATTCAAGCCTTGGTATGAAATGCGTCAGGACCGGGATGAATCCCGTATGATTTATGGCCACTGGGCAGTGGCACGGATGACGATTCGAAACAACTCTTTTGGTCTTGATGATGGCTGTGTCTATGGCGGATCTTTGGTGGCAATGCGCTTGGATCATCCAGATTGGCCGATCTTTAGAGTTCCTTGTCCTCAATATGTGGTGCCTGGAAAGTGATTTTTCTGACAGATCTGTTCTCAGTACGTACCATTTTGGGTGAACAGGCGTTATTATGGACGGATTATTGACTATTTCAGATTCAGCAGGTTGGAAGTGTAACCGGACTTTGGAGGGATACCCATGGGCGAAGAAATTGAACGCAAATTTCTTGTTAAATCTAACAGCTGGCGCAAGAATATTGAAAAATCGGCCAAGATCCGTCAGGGATTTTTTCTTAGCATTAAAGATCGCGCGGTACGTATCCGCGTAAAGGGCAAGCAGGGCTTTATCACGATGAAGAGTGAGAGCCATGGCTTTACCCGCAAAGAGTTTGAGTATGAGATTCCAGTGGTGGATGCTGAAGAGATTTTGGAAACCCTTTGTACCAAACCTATCGTTGAGAAAACCCGAAATTGGGTGACTTATGCCGATAAAGTCTGGGTGATCGATGATTTTCATGGTGCGAATAACGGTTTGATCATGGCTGAGATTGAACTGGATTCTGAGATGGAAGATGTTGCACGGCCAGATTGGGCAGGTAACGAGGTTTCTGATAATCCACGTTACTATAATGTGTATCTGGCGCGACATCCGTTTACCACATGGGATCTGAATCCAAAAACCGAGCTTGGGCGTGTCCATTTGGAACACAGCGGCGGCATATCGGATGATGATGCCTCGTAGAGAGGTTTAGCCTTTGAATGAAGTAGTAAAAAAAGCACTTTTTGCCAATTTGGTGAAGAGTGCTTTTTTTGTTATGGCGGTTTCGTCTAAAATTTGAATAGTCAGCCGTTTCAGCCCTGGTTGTGATTCATTATCTAATCAAAAGCGGCGCAAAAACATCACCAGGGTTTCCAATTGGGTAGTGATTCATTGTCAATTTTTGGATCGAAATTATTATATGTCGTGATTTGTATGGATAATCACAAAAAGCTCTTCAATCCCTTCAGAATGCTCTTAACTGTTGGAAAATCATTAAAAAGAACACCATGTTCCTGAAACCAGGGTGAGCCATCCAACACGCTTTTGGTGGCCTTATCTTTGCTAAGAAACCGATCCACGCCGATCAGCAGTGGAATCTGTTTTTTCTTGCGGTTTTGACTTACTGTTTTCAACCGGCGATTCAATGCTGCGGCATGCCAGCGGTGGAACATTTCCAGATGTACCACACCTTGATCAGGATGCTTGAAAGTGAAATCAGGCACGATGATTTCCTGTTGTCCAAGATCCAGTAAAGGCGGATTTTTTCGAATACGCCAAGGACTATCCAGCTGTTCAAAATTATCGGCAAAGTGGCTGAAAGAGTCAGGTCGATAGCCGGATATTCGGGTGAAATGGGTTTTTAGTCCGGTGGTATGATCCAACTCAAGGCGGGCAGGCCGCTGAGATATTTTGATTGATGCGGTGAGTTGCCAGTTGCTGAGCGCACAGACAGCAGGAAAGAAACACGCCATCTGAAAGCCGTATTTCTGGGAGTTCTGTAATAGACTCATTGGCCCATCAATGGTGATGGAAACACGCGATGTGCCGGTTTTTCGGATGGTGGCCAATAGTCGGAAAAAACGTAAAAAGCGCAGAATCTCACGCCGTAATCCAACATCCGGTTCATCGATTTCCAGATCCATGGAGGCGGCACGAATCAGTAAGCCTTGAACCTGGGCGGTATTGTAACGATGCAGAAGCATCTCGGCTTCAATGGGTTTCAAAGAGATCAGTGGTTGGCGGATGGGTAGATCACTGTAGAGCTGTTGAGACAGTGTTTCCGCATCACTATCACACCGTTTGGCCAACTCATCACGGAATACGCTCAGTTGGTCAAATCCAGGCTCTTTCAGTAAGGTATTTGTAATACTAAAAACCCGCATACGTAGGTCTGGCAGCGCTTCTTCACTCTCTTTGAACCGGCAGCGATTGAGAAGGAGTTTATTGAGTCCTTTTGCCACAACAGGTGAGCGGTAGGCGGTGACCACGGGGTGGGTCATTTCGCCCAACTCTTCCATGGAAAGGCCGTTTCCTGTGGTATAGATATCAATCAACTCCTGAGCAACGGCCAGCAGTTGTTTATTATGAGTATCCAGAAAACGCGGAAAGATGCGCCGTTGTCTGGTGACGCTGTATTTTAGGAGATCCTTGGTCAGCATGGCGTTACGGTTTACTCATATAGGCCAGATGTTGACGCCGACGTTCACTGGTATACGTCTCAGCAGTATCTTCGGAAACCAGTTCATAAAGTACCGCTTGTTTGCCTTCCCGAGGTCTGAGAATACGTCCCAACCGTTGCACATGTTCTCGAACAGAGCCGCTCCCGGAAACAATGATGGCTACGGAGACTTCCGGCACATCCACGCCTTCATTGAGAACACGGGAGGTGACCACGCTGGGAATTTTGCCCTGACGAAAAGCATCCAACATTTTCTTACGTTCAGAGACCTTTGTTTTATGGGTAATGACCGGTAAAAAAAAGGTTTCACCAATGGTGTAGGCGGTGGCATTGTCATCGGTAAACAGGATGGATTGCTCACTGTTATGGCGTCTTAACAACAGCCAGACCATACGCAATTTGGCGCGAGAAGCACGAGCCAGCTGTTTTTGCATTCGATAAGCGGCGAAGGCAGCCCGACCTTCACGGGAACGGGCGCATACCTGAATAAATCGGGTCCAGCCATTTGGATGGCTGAAACTGATGCCACTGGCTTGAGCAAATCCACGATATTGGGCGTAGGCGGTGTCATAGGCTTCCCGCTCGTCAGGATCAAGCACCACAGGAACTGTTTCCAGTCGATAGGGTGCCAGGAACGTGCCTTCCAGTTCAGTGATCTCGCTGCGATGCACCACGGGACCGAGTAGGGCGTATAGATCCTCTTCAGCACCATCTTCTCGTTCAGGCGTTGCGGTCAGGCCAAGTCGAAAGGGTGCAATACTCATCACCGCAGCCATTCGGGTATTGGCGGCAGGTAGGTGGTGGCATTCATCGCATACCATGAAACCAAATTGGTTGCCGATCCGCTCCATATGAATCAAGGCGGAGTCATAGGTTGAAATGGTGATGGTCTCCAAACGGTTCTCACCACCTCCCAACAGGCCGACATCCATACCAAAGGCCTCACACATTTGTTCATACCATTGATGTAAAAGATCAATGGTTGGCACCAATATGATGGTGTTGCGCTGCGTATGTGTGATAGCCAGACGCGCCACAAGTGTCTTTCCTGAACCCGTTGGCAGAACAACCACGCCACGGCGACCGGCTTTTAACCAGGCTTGAAGCGCTTTTTCCTGATGTGGTCGTGGTGGAAAGTCGTTTGTTGTTTGAAACTGTTGCGTTTCGAATAGGCGAGCGTCATCCTGATAGGGTGCTTTTAAACGATGCAGTGTCAGCACGATTACACCATAGTATCGTCCTTCAGCACGGTAGCACTCCATACGGTCATCCCACAGCAGATACTGGCTGACAGGTTCCACTGCCTCCGCTGTGCCGGTGATACGCAATGTTCCTTGATCAAATGTGATGTTAACCATGACCAATCTTGATGCCCAAAGCCCTTTTAGACTCGATAATGTGGATGCCTATCAACAATGGCGTGATGATAAATATCAGAACTATCCGACTCATTCGGATGCGTTGTTTGTTGAAATAAAAGATCCTTTTCAGATTTCAGATGCGGAAAAACAGGCAATCACGCAGTGTATCCAACGCACCAATATGGTCATATACCAGACCAATTGCAACGCTGAGGAAAATCCAGCCATTCCAGCCGCTATTTTGAATCAGATGACCGGTGGTTTCCAGGCAGACCATAATCCCAATGCCGATGAAAATGGTGTTACAGCCTTAACAGTCAATGATGGACCCTATAAGCACTATATTCCATATAGAGAAGTGCCTATCAATTGGCATACCGATGGATACTACAATACCCTTGATCGGCAGGTGTGCGCTATGGTTTTGCACTGTGTAAGGCCCGCCTTTAAAGGGGGTTCCAATGCGCTGATGGATCAAGAAATGCTGTATATTCTGCTTCGAGAGCAGAATCCTGACTATATTGCGGCACTGATGAAGCCGGATGCCATGCGTATTCCCGCACGTGTCGGGAAGGATGGAAAAATCAAACGTCCTGAAAGCTGTGGGCCTGTTTTTTCAGTGGGAACTAAAGGTTATCTACACATGCGCTACACCGCAAGAAAAAGAAATATCCGCTGGAGTGAGGCAGTAGAGGTTCAGGAGGCAAAATCGGCCATGGAGTCGATTTTAGAGTCAGAGAGTCCTTATATTCACACGCTGAGATTAAAATCGGGTTGGGGCATGTTGTGCAATAATGTGCCGCACAATCGAGACGCCATTAAAAATGATGAAACAGTAGGTAAGCGTCTATTTTATCGGATTCGTTGCTACAATCGGCTATAAGCCACAAACGGTTTTTACTGTGAAAAAAAAGACCGGCAATATAACGCATTGCCGGTCTATTCTATACTTCTATGATTTATCAAATACAATCATAGAATCTTGCTATGTAATCAATAAGATTACTCAGCGTCGTCTGCTACCAAGCTGCTACCCAACTCAGCTTTCTCAGCGCTGGCGGCGGCCAAGGCTTCGGACGTTGCGTTCAAGTCTTCTTGATGGTCAGCCAGAGTCTGAGCCAATTTCTTCTCTTGGAAATTCATCTCGGCCAATTCTGCCTCGGCTTTGGATTTGATGCCTTGGAGTTTCTCAAGCTTGCGTTGCAGTTTGTGCTCTTGGTCACGCTTGTCAGCCAACTCAGCTTGGAGTTGTTTCTCAGTGATGCGCAGCTCTTGACGATGCTCTTCCTGAAGATCCCGTACCAAAGCAGCTTCTTTGGCTTTTTCGGCTTCTAGAGCAGCAGTGATCTTTTCTTGCTGAGCTTGTCTTTTGGCGATTTTCTCTTGCAGCTTGGCTTGTTTGTCAAGTTGCTTGGCCAATTTACGGTCGGCTTTCTTAGACATGTGTGTTGCTCCTTTTAGCGTATATTCCTTGAATCAACAGATTCAGGTATAAAGATACTATATCACAGATATTAATTTTTGATGACAACGTTATTTTACTCATACCAGCGAGAGGCATGCAAATTTTTTTTTCACAATTATGTAAAAAAAAACCGAGCAGTATAAGTACTGCCCGGCTTTTTAACACTCGTAAAGGAGTGTTTGTTCCTGTAAAAAACACTCAAGAAGCGTATTTTGGGTCACGGAAAAAATTAATTATTCCAGTCGCGCAGGATATTGGTTCGTCCGCAAGGCACGCGTACTTATTGCGCGTAGCTCTTTCTGCACCTTACGGACGGATCAAGAGACCAGTGAATGGGATGATTAATTTATTCCGTGGCCCTTAAGTGGGTCGGTTGTCAATCAAACTTTGTACAACGCTGGGATCAGCCAAGGTAGATGTATCGCCCAAATTATCCAATTCGTTCACAGCAATTTTGCGCAGAATACGGCGCATGATTTTGCCAGAACGTGTTTTTGGTAAGCCGGGAGCCCATTGGATCGCATCAATAGTAGCGATGGGTCCGATCTCTTTGCGGACCTGAGCGACCAACTCATTGAGCAGATCGTCACTTGGTTCCGTATCACTCATCAATGTGACATAGGCATAAATACCTTGCCCCTTGATTTCATGCGGAAATCCCACGACAGCCGCCTCAGCAACATCTTCATGCAGCACCAAAGCGCTTTCAATTTCAGCGGTGCCAAGATTGTGGCCGGATACGACCAGCACATCATCCACGCGGCCTGTGATCCAGTAGTACCCGTCTTCATCACGGCGACAGCCGTCACCGCTGAAGTATTTACCAGGATAGGCGGAGAAATAGGTGTTGTAGAAACGTTGATGGTCGCCATAGACACCACGCATCTGGCCAGGCCAGGGGAATTTCATGCAGAGATTGCCGGAGGCTTTGCCTTCCAGTTCATTTCCTTCAGGATCGACCAAGACGGGTTGAACACCAAAGAAAGGCCGTGTGGCAGAACCGGGTTTCAACGGTGTGCAACCAGGAATGGCCGAAATGAGAATACCGCCGGTCTCGGTTTGCCACCAAGTATCCACGATGGGGCAGCGTCCACCGCCCACAACCCGGTGATACCACTCCCATGCTTCAGGATTGATCGGTTCACCAACCGTACCTAATAAACGTAGCGAACTGCGGTCTGTTTTCTTGACCAGTGCGTCACCTTGTCCCATCAGCGAACGCAGAGCAGTCGGGGCGGTGTAGAAGATATTGACCTGATGTTTATCCACAACCTGCCAGAAGCGCGAGGCATCCGGGTAGGTGGGAATACCTTCAAACATCAAAGTGGTGGCACCGTTGATCAATGGACCATAGAGAATGTAGGTGTGTCCGGTGACCCAACCCACATCCGCTGTACACCAATAGATATCGCCATCACGATAGTCAAATATGTATTTGTGAGTAATGGCGGCAAACAGACCATAACCGCCTTGTGTATGCAATACGCCTTTGGGCTTGCCGGTAGAGCCTGATGTATAGAGGATAAACAGCGGATCTTCTGAATCCAGTTTTTCAGCGGGGCAGTCAGCGGAGGCAGCATCGACTGCCTCTTGGTACCAGACATCCCGGCCTTCCTGCCAGTCGATTGCACCACCGGTGTATTTGACTGTAAATACGGTGTGTACGTTAGGGCACTCTTTCAGTGCTTCATCAACATTGTTTCGCAGAGGAATCGGTTTTGCACCGCGCAATCCTTCATCCGCAGTGATAACGGTTTGGCAATCGGAATCCAGAATCCGGTTTCTCAGCGAATCAGGAGAAAACCCGCCAAACACCACCGAATGGACCGCACCGATTCGGGCACACGCCAGCATGGCCACAGCGGCCTCGGGAATCATCGGCATGTAGATACAGACCCGATCACCTTTTTTGACATTCCGTGCTTTCAAGGCATTGGAAAATCGGCACACTTGTTCATGAAGTTCTGTGTAGGTGATCTTCCGATCACTGTTGGGATCATCACCTTCCCAGATAATGGCGACCTGATCACCGCGTTTTTCCAAATGGCGATCAAGGCAGTTATAGGACAAATTGACCTGTGCGCCTTCAAACCAACTGATCTGTGCTTTGTTGTAGTCGTGGGAGAGTACGTTATCCCAGGGTTTGAACCAGTCGATAAATTTTTCGGCCTGTTCAGCCCAGAATCCTTCAGGGTCCTGGATGGAACGATTATACATATCCTGGTAGGTGGCCTCATCAATGAGGGCATCTTTTTTAAATCCTTCAGGCACTGGGTATGTTTTACTCATATCTAATGGCTCCATGAGGGAGGCGGAACGATGTCCACGAGTTTCTAAACAGGCGTATTGATTTTCAAGCAGTGCATCAAGATATTACTGATATTTCCACAGGTTGCAACATTCTGGTCCAAAATGCCCCCAATAAATAGTATCAATATAGAGGTTTCGTCTAAGATTTTAACAGTCAGTCGTTCCAGCCCTGGTGATGATTTTGCTCTGATGATCTGCTTCGCTTATCAAAAGCGGCGCAAAAACATCACCAGGGCTTTCGCTCAGGTTGTGATTCATTGTCAGATTTTGGATCGAAATTACTCTATCAGTGTGATTAAGCATACTTTGTCAGAATTGAGAAAATAGCAAAAAAAAAGACGGAACAGAGTCCGTCAAGGCATTCATAGAGTGAGGAAATATATTTTCCACTCTCTGTCCATGAGAACCGCCGAGCGGTATTTCACGGGAAATAATCAAACATGTTTGAATTCGGTGCTTATTTATTGTCCTCTTCGTGCTCTTTAGTCCAGAAAAAGATCATTTTCCCGCACTTTTTACACTTTCTTACCTGTCCCAAGAAGTAGACAATCATCAACGAGAACAACACAGGAATAAAGATGCGCATTGCTGCGAGGAGTGGTCCAGCTTGATGATCACTTTGAATCAACTCGTCCAAGTTGACAAACAATCCCCACATGGTGAATCCGGCTATCATGAAGCCACCAAGAGAAATAAGAATGCGATTTCTCAGAAGGGGTTCGGTTGTTTCCGACTGCATACGTTGCAGTGGTGACATTTCCTGATCCATATTATGTCCTTCTTTAGTCGTTTTCATAGCAACCTGTTTGATTATAGGATCAAAAAAAAGTTTATCAAGGAAAAATTAACAAATGAAAAACAACATGTTAGATAGTTTATTAGTGATGTTGAATATTCGGAATTTCACATATTAGCAAAAAAAACGTCATTTATGGGTCATAAATGGGACTGGAACTTCATTAATTATAAAGTTATTTAAATAATTTATCTGAAGTGGATATCGGTTGTACTATATCCAAATCACATACAATCGTATCAGTTCTTATCGGTATTGAAAGAGAATAGTTGATCGATTTTTTTATTTTTTTTCTCGGAGGCATCAGTGTTGCTGATGTCATTCAGAGCGGATCTTCCTATGAGTTGATCCTGATATGGTCATTTGTTGTTGTTTGGCGTTTAACGAATGTCACGCTTGACAGGCAATTGATACGCCTGTCCATGTATGGTTTTGTCTTTGGTGTTTCCGTTCTGATTTTATCTCCAAACTGGGGTACACAAAGTCCATTTTCAGCAGAAAAACAGCAAGTCACATTAACGGCCACACTGGCTGACATCACCTATCGTCCTGACTCCAACCGATTGATCCTTGAACATGTTCATATTGACGATGGTCCGAAGATTCCCGCTTCAAACAGAATCTTGCTCAGTGATTATCGTAGAAACGTCAATCCAATACCCGGCACGCGCCTGAAGGTAAAAGCCCGCATTAGTTCTGGCGCAGGCTTTCAGAATCCAAATGGTTTTGACTATGTATCCTGGTTGAGGAAACAGAGGGTTGTTGCAACAGGGTATCTTGTTGGAAAGCCAGTTGAATTGGGTATGGTGGATGGGTACACCATAGCGCGATTCAGACAGAATATATCTCAGTTAATGACCCGGTGGGTTCCAGAACCCGTTGTAGGTCTTACCGAAGCGCTGATGATTGGCAAGCGTGGGCGTTTGGATATGTCTGATCGAGAAGCGTTGCATGCGGCGGGCGTGTTTCACCTGATGGCGATTTCCGGTCTGCATGTGGGACTGGTTGCGGCTTGGTCATTTTTCATTATTCGGTTCATGTTGACTCTGATTGTGCCACTCTCACGCGGACGTGATTTGAAAGGTGCGGCTGCGCTCATCAGTTTGATTCCCGTTCTGTTATTTGGTGCGCTTTCCGGCTGGTCTTTGGCCACGCAACGCGCGGTAATGATGACAGTGATGATTCTGATCGCAGTTGCGGTTCGGCGGCGCAGTCAAACAGTACGTGGTTTGATGATCGCCGCTATTGTGTTGCTGGTGATCCATCCTGATGAGCTGTTTCAAGCCGGTTTTCAACTCTCTTTTGTGGCGGTTGGTTTTTTGATTCTGTTCTGGCGTTTTTTACAGAATCAAGGTTGGTTGCAGCGACCTGAAAATGCGGTAGAACGAGAAACGGATACCTGGTACAACCGGTTGCTCCGATTATTGGTTGTCATGATTCTAACGACAATGATGGTGGATTTTGCCACCAGCATTGTAGCGGTTCATCATTTTAATCGGTTGGCACCTTATGGACCACTGATGAATCTTTGGGCCATTCCATGGGTCAGTTTTGTCTCGGTGCCGTTGGGATTGTTAAGTTTATTGAGCTATGGCCTCTCTGAGACCATTTCCGGTTGGTTGATGGGTATGGCAGCCTATTCGCTCTGGCTGGTGGGTTGGGTTGCGGAATTGATTGTAGATTGGCCGGGCGGATGGTGGCGTTTGCCTGGTCCATCGGCGATTGGTGCGATACTGGCTGTACTTGCGCTTGCGGGCCTGATCGGAAGCACAAAAAAAGCGGCTACGACCGAGGAAAGCGCTACAGAGATTGGTAACACCAAGGCTGGCGTAAACATGATGCGGCTTGGATTTTTGATTCTGCTGATCATCGGTCTCAGCTGGGATCGGGATGGACCACCAGATGATCGGCTCCAAGTTACAGTGATGGATGTTGGACAGGCACAATCCATTATTTGGCATATGCCAGGGGATGGATGGACGGTTTTGGATGCCGGTGGTCCAGTAACACCGCGATTCAACGTTGGAGAGGGCATCCTTTCCAAGCATCTTTGGCAACAGGGCAGTTCAAAAATCAAACGTATCATTATCAGCCATCCGCAGTGGGATCATATGGCCGGTGTACATCGACTGTTAAGAAATTTTGAGGTTGAGTCTCTGTGGATCGGATTTTTCCCCGAGCAAGAGTGTGATAAACCGGCCTATCAGGCTGTGTTGACGTTAGCCAAACAGCGGGGTGTTGAAATTCGGCGGGTTTTTCGAGGGGATCAGGTTGTTTCGGAGAATGGATATCAACTGCGCGTACACCATCCGCCAAAAGGATTTGAGGGGGGTGTGAATGATCGTTCATTGGTGATTGGACTGAAGATGGGCGCGGTTGATATGTTGTTTGCCGGTGATGTGGAAAAAGGTGCTGAAGCCGATATGTTGGCGCGAGGAGAGTTGAAACCGGTTGATATCGTGGTTGCGCCACATCATGGTAGTCGCACATCCAGTTATCCGAATACCGTGGCAGCACTTCAGCCAAAGCATGTGATTTTCAGTACTGGTCGTGGCAATCGGTTTGGGTTCCCTAAACAGGCAGTGGTAGAACGTTGGCAAAAGGTGGGCGCAACAGGTTGGAACACCGGGCAAGATGGTGCCATCACCATTCAGACTGATGGAAATCAGATTTGGATCAATTTACAGAATGATTCTAAAGAGGAAGAGTCGTAGAATTTTCAAGGTATGACGGATCGGGTGCGATGCGTACGCCCAGAGCGTCCAGATAGCTTAAATATTCGCGGGCATCGTTTTGAAATTCTTCGGGATTCAGTGTTGATTCGGCAAAAGTGCGACCGGATAAAGCAACGGTGTGACCACAACCAGCCAGACCAATGGCAATTCGAATGCTTTCGGTCGTGCGTGGATGATCAGTGGGATCATTGACCAATAGAGTCAGTTTTTGCACACCTGCTGATGTTGTCTCAGAGTGCGGAAAGGCAACGGGTGGCGCGTCGTTAATAGCAATCCACTGGCTATGACGAATCATATTGCCGAGGTTAGCCAGTCCACCCAATGAGAAAGCGGACGCTGGTTTTTCAAACTGACGTGCGCTTAAACCACAGGCAAACCGTTCTCCAGGGATGTCGAACGATGTTAACGCACCAGAGAGATAAACACCCCGATAAACCAGAAAGATATTGATCCGTTGGAAATCAGAAAAGACCGACTCATAGAGCCGGTCTTTTACTGAACTACAACTGGAATCGGAAAGAATCCAGGTAACTGTCTTATCTGTATTCACAGATTACTTCTTTGTTTTCGTAATACGTTTCACCGTGGCTTTCTTGGCTGCGGGTTTCGCGGCCTTTCCCTCATTGAGGTTCTTGGACAAACGATTGGCCAAGGTTGGAAGATTGGAAAGTGAGACCAAATGGCTGTAGATCCAGCCGAGCTCACCGGATTTAAACAGAGCAAGCACTTTATCATCAGGCAGGGCGCGAAGTTTTTTCTCGTCAATGGCCATCAAGCCACCAAGAGAGTATTGCGCCTGATCAGGTCCGGTTGCACGTGCGGTCAAGTCAACCAAAAGCTCATTGTCGATCAGCGTTTTGGTGAATTGCTCTGTGCGTTGAATCTGTGCCTGATAGTCTTGCAGGAAGTTGACGGCATTGGCCAACAAAGGTGTCTGCTCACCTTTTTCATCAAACAGTGGTGCGCCTTCTTCTTCATTCATGCCGGGATAGGACTCATCCACACACACCATGAACTGCTCGCCTTTCGGTGCTTTAGAGAGCACGAAAGGATAGCGGCGTACAAAAGCAGGGATATAGCGAGCATCCCAGGCACCGTCCTTCTGGACGAACAGGTTCTCGTCGTTACGAAGACCAAGCAGTGCCAAAGGAATAGGGTTACCCTCTCCACCGATACGGGTGAAGACAATAGGATACTCTTTGGCAGCTTCTACGAATTCAACCCCGGAGAGAATTACCGAATTGGTTTTCGCAGCGAACCGGAATTTGTTTTCCAGTGGCTTGATTTTGGTTTTTTGATGCTTATCAGTCTGTACCGGGACTGGATTTTCATAGAACAGCAGGGTGGTCATGAGGTTGGGTCTCCGAATTCTAGGAAAGACATGAATAATTGATCAATCTAACATTGTTCCGACATGTCGGGAAGCGTTCCAAAGGAGTGCAACCCGGATAATCTAATTGCTGATCCGAGCCATCTATTACAAATGAACCGAGTCAATTTAGCACGCTGAGGATTAATACGCGCACTTTTTCAATACCGCAATATTTAAGCATTCCTGATAAGAAATTCAACACCTACTGCAATTTTTTTTCAAAATCCTCTTTAAATCGAGGAATTTAAGTGTTCTATGGTGTTATGGTTACTATTTGATTTTTCAGTGAATTGTTTAATTGTGTTTCATTCTTGCCGATATGTGCAATAATAAGATTATACTAATAAATCAATGGGTTGTTATGCTCCTTTGATCTGGATGGAATAAAGTGTAAACCACCGGGATCAGTATCAGTGTGATGATGGTTGAACCAGTGAGTCCCCCAACTATTTTTTTTTCGACCTTCAGATTGGGCACTTCCTTTTGATAAAAGAGGGGCAGGAACGCCCTGGCTTTCCAGACCAGAAAAGACCACCAGGTAATTTTACCGGTGATTGATCGGTGTCAAAGGTTGGCCAACGCAGTGACACAAGGTAAAGTGTCCGCCTTTTCAACGCACTTTTCTATCTACTACAAAAAGCCATGCCAACGAGTCTATTTAGCAGTCAACGAAACAGTCCACCTTGGCAGTTGAGTGATTTTGACTACCCCTTGCCTGATTCTCATATCGCTCAGGTGCCAGCTGATCCGAGAGATACCGCCCGTTTATTGGTGAGTCGGACTGATCGCATTGAAGATCGGATTTTTTATCAACTGGATGAGATGCTCATGCCCGGTGATGTCCTGGTTATCAACGATACCAAGGTCATTCAGGCGCGTCTCGAAGGCAAAAAACCGACTGGTGGCCGGGTAGAGGTGTTTTTGACTCGTCCGATGCGTGATGGATGCTGGATGGCTTTGGTGGGCAGTAATAAGCCGATTCGGCCACCGTTAACCGTTACTATTGCACCGGGATTTCAGATCGTTGTACTGGAACCGATGGACGGTCAGTTTAAAGTGCGCCTGGAAGCGGATGATGCAGCGGATAAAATGATCCATAAGTATGGTTTGGTGCCACTGCCGCCCTATATCCAGTCATCAGGACAGAAAAAGGATCGCAAACACTATCAAACCGTATTTGCTCACGCTCCAGGCGCGGTGGCTGCGCCAACCGCTGGGTTGCACATTACTAAAAATTTTCTTAAACAGGTGCATAAACGCGGTGTTAATGTGGCTAAGGTGACCCTGCATGTCGGAGTTGGTACATTCCAACCGGTACGTCATGAGGATCTGTCAGCACATCACATGCATGCAGAGTGGTGCTCATTGGGTAGAGAGAGTGCCGAAAAGATCAATGCTGCCCGTGAGAAGAATAAACGGATCATAGCGGTTGGTACCACCGCTGTACGCACGCTGGAAACGGCTGTGGACAGCCACGGCGTGGTTCAACCGTTTGAAGGAGATACCAGTCTGTTTATTCTGCCGGGTTATCGTTTTCAGGCTGTGGATGCCATGATCACTAACTTTCATCTGCCTAAATCAACGTTATTGATGCTGGTTGCGGCTTTTATCGGTCGGGATCGGCTGGATAGAGATTATGCCCATGCTTTGAAAAATGGCTATCGTTTCTATTCGTATGGCGACACCTCTTTTCTCTTGCCTGCTTCGGAGCCGTCATGAGCACACCTTTTTCGTTTGAATTGTTGGCTGAAGATGCGTGTGGAGCCCGTCGAGGACGTTTTCACACCAGTCGCGGCGTGATCGAAACGCCTCAGTTCATGCCGGTTGGCACGTCTGCCACGGTAAAGGCGATGACCACCGGCGAACTGAAAGCCATGGATGCCCAGATTATTCTGGGCAATGTCTATCATCTCTATTTGCGTCCCGGTCATGAACGTATTGCCAAGTTTGGTGGATTGCATAAATTTATGAACTGGGATCGACCTATTTTGACCGACTCCGGTGGATTTCAAGTGTTCAGTTTGGGTGAGCTGCGTAAAATTACCGAGGAGGGTGTGACGTTTCGATCCCATATTGATGGGTCAAAACATCTGCTTTCGCCGGAGAAAGTGATTGAGATTCAAGAGGCGCTGGGCTCGGATATCATGATGCAGTTTGATGAATGTCCGCCTTATCCGGCTAAACGGGATTATGTGGCCAAATCCATGGAAATGTCAGTGCGTTGGGCTGAACGGTGTCAGAAGGCCAGAAGAGATGACAGACGCACCACACAAGCGCTGTTTGGTATTGTTCAAGGTGGCATGCATCAGGACCTGCGCCAACAGTCGGCACAGGCGCTGGCTGAAATGGATCTGGAAGGGTATGCCTTGGGTGGATTGTCCGTGGGTGAGCCAAAAGAGCTGATGAAAGAGGTGCTCTCCTATGCGCCAGCACTATTGCCACGGCATAAGCCACGCTATTTGATGGGTGTCGGTAAACCGGAAGATCTGGTGATGGCGGTGTCCGAAGGAATAGACATGTTTGATTGTGTGATGCCGACACGCAATGCCCGCAATGGTCAGCTGTTCACTCATACCGGACCGGTGAATATCAAACAGGCCCGCTATCGGGATGATGAAAATAGATTGGATTCAGAGTGCAGCTGTGAAACCTGTCAAAATTACAGCCGGGCCTATCTGCACCATCTTTTCCGTCAGAGAGAAATACTGGGACTGCGTTTGATGACGCTGCACAACCTGCACTTCTATCTCAACCTGATGTCACGGATGCGCACAGCCCTTGAGCTTGGGCAATTCCAGCAGTTCAAAGAGGATTTCTACCACTCGTACTCCAATCCTTCACGGGCCAATAAGAACTCAGGGTCGCCGGGCTGAGGTGGATTGCGTTTCAAGGCTTCATTGTAGACCTTTTCCAATAGGGCATCGGTGCGGGTCGGTTCGTGGTGGGTAAAGAAGAGCTTTTTAGCACCCGCTTCTCGACCTGTGCGAATAGAGCTGTCATAGGTGCCATGACCCCAACCCGCTTTGGCAGGATATTCATCAATGGTATAGCTGGTATCCATCACCAGAACGTCCACATTGCGAATAAAGTCTACCATCTGTTTGTTACGGGCTTCCATGTGGACTTGATAATCTTCAAATCCGGGTTCACCGGGCTCATAAATGTTGAACCACTCTTCATGGTCACCAGTAAAAAACAGGCTTTTGCCGTTGCAGTCGATCCGGTAACCGAAATTCAACACCGGATGGTTCATGAAAATATTGGTTACCGTTGTGTTTTCACCGATTTTGACAGATTGAAATTCTCGCAGTGTAATATATTCCAATGAGGCGGAAAGTTCCGGCTCTCGGACAGGAAAATAGCAGTGCTCCAGCTGTTGAGAGATGACACGGCGGATATCCTGCTGGCTGATCGGATCAAAGGCACCGTGAATTTTCAGCGTATTACCGGGAACAAATATAGGAATATAGAAGGGTAGACCCTGAATATGATCCCAATGGGTGTGGGAAATAAAGATATTTGCTTCAACTGGCATGTTGGCCAGCAAAGTGTGTGACAAAGGAAAAATACCCGTACCCGCATCAAGGATGATGAGATCATTATCATCAGTACGCACTTCGATACAGGTGGTATTGCCACCATACTTCAGTGTGGATTCGCCCGGAACGGCGATAGACCCGCGAACACCCCAGAATTTAACTTTCATTGACTATGCCTGTAAAAATGATCGTACATCGTCCAGTTCGTTTTTATGAGGGGTCAAGGCGGTTATCAGTGCGTCGATATCGCGGCCAAAGTAGCTTTCCACTTCTGCGGGCAGTGGTGCGATTATAGGGTTGCCAGAGTCACCAAGCGCCATCTTTTTGGCAACAGTATTGGCGGCAATAACACACTCTCTGACGCTGTTGACACCGGTGAGTTGTTCCTCATGATGCTGGCCGATGGCTGCAACGATATCTGTTGGCAGGCTCCATTTTTCTGCCAGCATGGCACCGACATCGCAATGATCCATGCCGAGCATCATCTGTTCAGCCAAATGGAGAGCAATATTCCGGGATTTTGATAAAGTCATTGCTTTTTCATAAACATCAGGAAGGTGTTCCGCCAAAACAACCTTGCCAACATCATGCAATAATCCTGCAACGAAATAGCTGGTGGCCTCAGCTTCCGATCCGCCAGACCAGCGGTGAAAGAGTCTGCAAATAGAGGCTGTAGCCAGCGCATGATGCAGAAACTTGGTCATATTCAAGCCTGCATGCTTGCCTTTGGGCAGTATGCCCATGGCTGCAACGCCCAGCGCCAGATTCTTGATGGTATTGTAACCGATAAATACCGCAGCCTGGTTTATGGAAACAACACTTTCGGATAAGCCGAAGTAGTGAGAATTGACGATTTTCAGAATTTCAAGTGTCAGAACCGGGTCATGATGGACCACGTTGAGCAGTTTTTTCGGTGGACAGTTGATGTCTGAAGTAAGCGCGAGGATTTGATGCACGCTATTGGGAAAAGCAGGCATCTTATCAACAGCTTTGACAATTTTTTTATATTCGTTATTAGTCATGTCAATAGTGTGGTTATGCCGCTTAACGCGATTACAGAGTTTCTGTCAGAAACGTATGTTACTACACTTTTTAGTGTTTCTAAACAGGCTCTAAGGAAAAGGCCTACCAGTGTCTTCTTTCACAGATCTGGTGGGGTGAACTGGTTTGTGCCATGAGTTGATCCAAATGTATCTGAGTCTGTTTTGGCAGATTTTTTTCTGTGCCGTACCACCAGCGACGTACACTGGATTCAGGTGCCTTCAACTCTTTTGCAAGGTTACGAATATACACACCGTTGACCAGCCCTTCACCGTAAATACGCACTCCTGCGGAGCGCATTGCTTGCTTTGCCATGTTTTTTCCTTTGCTTCCATGCAGTTGCATACCATACTCCCTGACGGACTCAGCCAGTACAGGGGTTTGTCATTTCTGTTATTCGTGAAATGCAATTATGGGGCCATTGTCGTTTAGTGCAGAAGGCTCTATACTCTTTGCGCCTGATGACAAATAGGTGTTGAGGAGGGACGCTGTTTTTGTTTCTCTATACACTGTGAACGTCACTGGGTGATGGTCGGTGAAAACGTGTTACCATATTTATTTACGCCGTGAGGCGACATTTTTAGAAATTTAGGTCAGAATGGCGCTCAATTGA